>JAISYL010000138.1 GCA_031269935.1 Planctomycetota bacterium | reverse complement strand
AGTTTTTTACCGGTTTTCTCACCGAGAACCCGGGCGAAATAAGCCAGCCCCTTGGTGGAATGGTGGGCGTCGGCCGTGGTGATGGCGAATTTGTATTCCCGTTCGGCCGCGCCCCCGGCCGCCGCCGCCAAGATTAACCCGAGGACAAGGCTACAAAAAAAGCTGTTTTTCATGATCTCCCCTTTCAGTCAAAAAACCGCCGGTTTTCGGCAACCCATTGGATTCGCGGTGTATACGCAGACGGAGCAATCTTGGGCAAAGTTTCAAACGCGGGGCGGGTACGCGTATCCTCTCATTGAAACGAAAGAGGTTGAATTCTTAAAGGAAATCGGGCGACGGTTGGCCGGATTTCCTTTAAAGGTCGACTATACCGCATTCCATCGGGGGCGCAAATTTTTTTGTTGAATTGCCCACTGAAATGCAGCTCTTGCCAAGCACCCATTTCCGGGATTGACGTCGGATGGGGGGATTGGCGGATATACTCCGCGCGGTTGGGAATTGTGAAAACAACAATTCCCAACCGCGCGGAGGAAAACCCCCGGTGGATGGTTTTACGCAAACGTCGGAGTGAATCCTCCGTTTGCATTGAGGTAAAACCCGAAGCAAGCGTTTTCACAATTTCAGCGCGTGCCCGGTATAAATGCAGCCGGACAGCCATTACTCCCCGAACGCGCCCCAAAATCCCGAAATGGCTTTGGGCAAACGGGAACGCATCAACGAGCGAGGATGACGGCGCTCATTCATAAAGCTGTTTTCGGGGGCGTGGATTCTTGCTTCCGGCGCCGCGAACCGAACTCGCCTGGATTCGGGCATAGGCATCGGCCGCATGAATGGCGTCGCGGGCGTGATCGGGAAGTTTGGCGTAATCCTGCTTCAGGTTCAATATGGTTTTTGCCTTCTCCAGAACATATTGGTGATACCAAAATCGCGCACCCTTGCCATGCATGAGCGTCTTGTCCGGCGCCCGGGTGTCTTTGGCGTTGCTAACGAAAGGTTTGGTCCCCAAAATGTAGGCAAGCGCCTCGTAGCCGCCAACCTCAATAATTTTACATATCCCCTCGTTGCTGATTTTCGATCCCTTTATCCAATTGTGGACGGTCTGCCGCGCGACCTCGAGAATCACTTCGCCTCGATACGACGCCGTTATGCCGGGGGCAATTTCCCGAAGCCACTTTTTGAGTCTTTTGCCGCGGGCCGCATCCGCCTTGGAACCGGGTCTCGGAGGCATTTATCACTCTTTTGGCAAGATGCAAAAACTGTCGGAATTTCCCTTTTTAAAAATTATGACCAAATTCGAGCAAAATAACTTGACCACTTCTGGGCAAGACATATACTTGTTTTCGTCTGACTGGAAGGCGTTTATCGGGTGGATGCAAGGTATTCAGAAAGCGGCGGGTTCGGTGGCGGCAAGGGGGTCATCTAGGCGGTTAAGCGCTTGGCTGTCGACAAATCGGATGATGCCGGGACGGCGCAAGGTCGACGACAAGTCGAACGAAATGACCGTTTTCCTGTAATTCTTGGGATTATTGGACAGCGAGAGCATGGAAGTCCTACATCAGCGGTCTGTCCGGAAACCTTTCCCCGACCGATCGGGGAAGGGAATTTTTCGCGGCTTCTCCGGTGGTTGCGCGTTCAACCCCGGGGACTGTTAAAAGGATGATTTCACCTATGAAGAGAATGACTTCCCTTATCGCGTGTTTTGCGCTGGCGTTTTCCCTGGCGGCCCACAGCGGCGAAAAAGTAACCCTCAAACTGGCGCACCACGGCGTCGCCGGCGAGATTTTCACCATTTTCTGCGACCGGTTCGCCGAGCGGGTCAGCAAGGAAACCGACGGGGTGGTTGTCATCAATAACTTTGGCAATGGGCAACTGGGCAACGTCAATGAAATGCTCAGCGGTGTTCAGGTGGGCTTTATCGACATCGGTTTGCACGATCATGCCTCGCTTGCGCCTTTTGTGCCGGAAATGGCCGTCTTTAACGCACCCTATATCTATAAGGACGCAATCTCGTTCATGAAGGTTGTTGATCCCTATGCGTCCCCCGTTATGCAAAAGTTGAACCAACGCCTGACGAAGGACGGCGGCATGCGGGTCATCGGCAACTGTTACCGGGGCGCCCGGAACATATCGTGCAAATTCCCGGTCTACTCCCCGGCGGACCTCAAGGGTCAAAAAATGCGCGGAGTTCCCCTCCCGGTTTGGACTACGATGATCAATGGAATAGGCGCGATTCCAACTCCCATGGATTTCGCCGAGGTTCCCACCGCCCTGTCAACCGGGGTCATTGTCGCCCAGGAAAATCCGTTGAACAACATCTACACCAGCAAGGTGTACGAGGTTTCCCCCTACATTTCCATCACCGAGCACATGCAGAGCGCCCAGGTGATATTCATCAATGAAAATAACTGGCAATCCATTCCCGCCGAACGCCGGGCGGTCATCGAGCGCATTCTCAGGGAATTGGCGGTTGAGTCCATTCAATGGGAAAAGGATTCCAGCGCCGAATTGATCAAGAACCTGAAGGCCAATGGCGCGGCCATCATCACGGCCGCCGACGGACTGAAGGTTGAGGAATTTCGCGAGTCCGTCCTGAAGCAGGTGAATAAGGATTTTCCCGAGTGGCGGGAGATTATCGCTGAAATTCAGGCGATGCAGGGTTTGTAGCCGTGGCGGAGGGAAGGGAGCTGACGGAGCCGTTCCATTTCGTTCCTCGTTTCACTTGCGACCCTCCAGCTCTCTTCCGCCAAATCAAATGACCTTTTCAAAGGTCGACTTGAAGAGAAAGGCCGAATCGCGTGCGTTTCTTGAGATTATTAAGGGGTTTGGATATCCACATCGGCATCCTGGTTCTTGTCTCCCTGATTGCGCTGATGTTTGCCCAGGTATGCGCCAGGGTGTTTCTCAATACGCCCATTCAGGGCGCGGACGAACTTTCAAAATATTTCTTCATCTTCTGCGTTTATATTTCCATGGCCAATGTCGATCGCACTTCCGGGCAGATTCAACTGGATCTGATTCTCGACCTGCTCCCCGGGGAAATCCGCAAATTGGCGCGCGCGGCCATTTATATCTGCACAACCCTGGTTTTTGCCATTATCGCCTATTCCTCGGTAATCATGCTTGCAAGCAGTCTGAAGAACAAGACGCCAGCGCTGGGAATTCCCTATCTGTATTTCATGATGCCGACGGTTGTCGGTTTTGTCCTGATTACCCTGCAACGCGTCTGCTTGCCCATTGTGTCGCTGATCGCCAAAAGTCGTCAATCCGGAGGGCAATAGAACATGGTGTCGCTATATATGCTGGGAACGTTCTTGGTTCTGTTCCTGTTTGGTTTTTCCGTTGTCGCCGCCATGTCGATTCCCTCCCTCGTGTATATAATCATCAACAAGGTGCCTCTGAGCATGGTTGCCACCAAGTTCCACTTCGCCCTGGATTCCTTCCCTCTTATCGCCGTTCCCATTTTCATCTTCGCTGGTAATCTTATGAACACTTCGGGGATTACCAAACGACTGTTCGATTTTGCGGACGCCGTGGTGGGACGGATGTATGGGGGACTTGCCCAGGTCAATATTTTCGCCAGTCTGATTTTCGCTGGGATGTCCGGCGCGGCCCTGGCCGATGTGGGCGGCCTCGGCCAAGTGGAAATCAAGGCCATGACGGAAAAAGGGTTCACAAAGGAATACTCGACCGCCGTGACTATCGCCTCCGCCACCGTGGGGCCGATTTTCCCGCCAAGCATTCCCCTGGTGATTTTCGGCGCGGCCACGGGCACCAGTATTGTCAAACTGCTGCTTTCGGGCATCGTGCCGGCAATCATAGCGGTTGTGACCATGATGCTGCTTACAGTCTACCTGGCGGTGAAGAAAAAATTTCCTCGCCGCACCGAAAAAATGCCGCGAAAGGTGTTTCGGGCCATTTTCGTTTCGGCAATTCCCACCCTTTTGGCGCCGGTCATACTTGTCGGCGGCATGTTGACGGGGCTTTTCACCCCCACCGAGACATCCAGCGTTTGCGTGGTATATATTCTTGTTCTGGGTATGGCCGTATACAAGGAACTGACCCCGACGGACGTTGTTCGCGCGGCCAAGGAAACTCTTCAACAGACCTCCTCAATGTGCGTGATCATCGCGGCGGCGGCGCTTTTTGGTTGGATTCTCACCGTGGAACAGAGCGCCAAGTTCTTTTCCAACGCCATGGCGGGGTTCGTCGGAAATGACATCATCCTGTTGATACTGCTCAACGTCATGCTGATTTTCGCCGGCATGTTCATGGATTCCACCACCGCCACCCTGGTTTTGATACCCCTGGTAATGCCGACAATGGTTGCCGCGGGTATCGATCCCGTGCATTTGGGCATTGTCACCGTGTTCAACCTGATGCTCGGCATGATCACGCCGCCGTTTGGCCTCTCGCTTTTCATAAGCAGTAGAGTGGGTAATGTCACCATTCCCGCCGTGACTAGGGAAGTGGCGATTTACTATCTGCCGCTGGGATTCACATTGTTTATCATCACTTTTTTCCCGAAGTGTTCGCTCTGGATGGCGGATCTTTTCTTTTGAAAGGGCGGGGAGGTCATGAAATAGGATCGTTTGCCGGTTTTCCCCTTTGAACCGATCCTGAAGGGGCGGTTATCGGTGGGCAACTGGACGGGAATTGCCGGCGATTAGCCACTAGGACGGATTCGACGACCGCAACCTTTTCCTAAAAGTGCGTACCACCGAAGGGAATCGCCGCCGTGGCGGATTCGATTCGGGATCAGGCCGAGAAACCGGTCAGGGTGACAACGTACTCGGATTTCACCAATCCCGATCCTCTGGAGCGCGGTCGCCGGATGGATTTCCCGAGGCGGGATATCGCCCTGAAATGGCCGTGTATGGGTGCGGTACGTCGTGGGAACAACACTTGGGACAGGTTCGCCGGATTCAGGGGAGGGAAGTAATCAATGAAAAGCTTCACGTTCAAGGAGTACGGCAGAATCATCACAACGCATCTCGGCAGGGGCGAACTTTTACTAGAAAGCATAAACAGGGAACTCGAGCGGCTTCACGTGCGCAACGCCGTGGTTCTTTCCTGCATCGGCACCCTGCGTCGCGCCAGATACCACGTGATTACCAGGCTCGAAGACCCGCCTGTCGACGAAGTCCTTACCCGGAAAGGTCCCATAGAAGTGAGCTGTATCCAGGGGATTGTTTTGAACGGGGAACCTCACCTGCATATTGTATTGTCGGACCCGGAGGGATGCTATACCGGACATCTGGAAGACGGTTGCGAGGTGCAGAACCTGATGGAAATCATGTTCATGGAAATACCCGATATGGATATCATCCGCCGGAAAAACGAGCACGGCATTGTATATCTCGATAGACCGGATTGAGGAAATGGTCGTCCCTGAAAAGGGGAGCGGGGCGGATGACCGGCCCCGACTGGGGAGGGGCCACCCCCCCGGACGGTAAAATACATGTACACCATGCCGATTTTCAGTTCCTTGGCTTTTTCTTCGCAAGCCCGCTCTTCGGCATAGGGCATACGGCCGCCGTTCCGGATTCCCTCCCCGGCCGGAATCACGAATCCAACCTTGTCCACTTCCCCCCCGCCCTCGCCGAGGCCAGGGCCGCATCGACAAATAGCATTCCCCGCAAGCCGTCGTGGTGATCGGGGAAGTCCGTGGCAATGGCGGATTTCGGTTTTCCCGACCCGCGCTCGACAATCGCCTCCGCCACGTTCGCGTAGATATTGGCGAACGCCTCGATCATCCCTTCCGGATGACAGGCGGCAAGACGGCAATTCCTGGCCGCGGCCGGGCTGGCCGCGGCCACGTAGGCGGCGCCGCGGCTCCAAATCTCCATCGGCCGGTCGGGATGGCGCAACCGCAAATGCTCGCTGTCGCCGTGCCGCCACTCGAGGCTCGCCTGGTCGCCGTACACGCGGATCGAAACGTCGTTCTCCTCGCCCGTGGCCACCTGACTCGCCAAGACGACGCCCTTGGCGCCGTTTTCCCAGCGAACCAGCAGGTTGAGATCGTCGTCGTTCCGCCTCCCCCCGACCAGGGTGGAAATCTCCGCCGCCACCTCGACTATGCGCAGGCCGGACACCGTTTCGGTGAGATTGGCGGCATGGGTGCCGATGTCGCCCAGACAACCGGATCCCGAGCGGGCGGGGTCGGTCCGCCACGACGCCTGCTTGTTGGACGGATCGTCCTCGAACCGCCGGTACAGCCAACCTTGCGGATATTCCGCCATGATTTTGCGGATTTTCCCGAGCCTTCCGCCCTTGACCAGATCCCGCGCCAGCTTGACCATGGAATAGCCGGTGTAGGTGTGGGTAAGGGCGAAAATCCGGCCGCTCTTTTCCACCGCGGCGTGCAGCCGCCTGGCTTCGGCCAGGTTCAAGGTCATCGGCTTGTCGAGGACCACGTGGAATCCCGCCGCCAGCGACGCTGCGGCCTGTTCCAAATGGAGATGATTGGGAGTGACGATGGAGACGAGGTCGATGCGCTTGTCGGCCGGCATCGCCGACTCCGCCCGCAGCATTTCCTTCCACGATCCGTAGGCGCGGGCGGGATCGAGAAACAGCTTCTCCCCCTGTTCCCTCGACTTCGCCGGGTCGCTCGAGAAGGAGCCCGCCACCAGCCTGAGGCGGCCATCGAGACGGGCGGCCCGGCGGTGGGTCTCGCCGATGAGGGCGCCCGGGCCGCCGCCGATCATCGCCATTCGCAATTCCCGTTTCCCGATGTCCGTCGCGGGCATGGCTTTGCCTCCCGGATAAGGGTCCGTCAAAAAACAAGTACTGCCCTGCCCGATTCAAGCCGGCGTCCGGCGGCAACCGGCCCCGGCGGAACCCCGGGGCGAAGAATCGGGGCCGGACGGGACGGGCGAAAGCAGCCGCCAATTCCGCCGCCCCGGGGAGCGCGGAATTGGCGGCCCGGTTCCTATTTCCGATCGAAGCTCTTCAGCAATTCGGCGGCGTTCGACTCGTCGCACACCTGTCCGCCGACCTTGATCCACGCCTCGATCCGCTTGCCGTTGAGGACGTCCACGGCCGCGCGGACCGCCACCCCGCCCTGATCGAAGGGGGCCTGGTTCATGGAGGCGTACAGGTTGCCGGCGAGGATGGCCTCGAGGCCTTCCTTGGCGCCGTCGAAACCGGTGACCATCACGCCCTTGAGGCCGGCGTCGTTGATGGCCTGGAGGGCGCCCAGGGCCATTTCGTCATTGAGCGCCATGACCGCGTTGATGTCGGGATTGCCCTGGATGATGTTTTCCATGATGTTCATGGCCTCGGCCCGCTGGAACATGCCGGGCTGGGACACGAGGAGATTCACGCCCGGATGCTCCTTGATCACCTCGGTGAAGCCGCGTACGCGGTCCTGGCTGGTCTGGCCGGCGGGGTTCCCTTCGATAATGACCAGATTGCCCTTGCCGCCCAGCTTGTCCATCATGTACTTGGCGAGGGTCTTGGCGGCCTCGTAGTTGTCGACGCCGATAAAGGTCTTGATGTCGCCGCCCGCCGACTTGGAGTTGGTGGTGATGACGGGAATGCCGGCCGCGTTCGCCTTCTCGATGGCGGGAATGATGCCCTGGGAATCGATGGGGGCGATGCAGATGGCGTCGATCCTCTTTTGGACCGCGTCCTCGACCTGGCGCACCTGCTCCTCGAGATTCTGGGTCTGGAGGGGCGCGTATTCGATGACCTGGCACCCGAGTTCCTTGGCGACGTCCTGGGCGCCGGTAACCACATAGCGCCAGAAGGGGGTGGTGGAGTCCTTCACCATCAGGGCGATTTTATACTCTCCGGCTCCGGCGAAGCCCACGGCCAGAGCGCACCCCAGCAGCAACGCAAGCATTCTACGCATCTTTTTCCTCCCGTTTCGGTAAACAGCCCGGTGTACCGCCCGAAAATTGTCCGGCCCCGCGAAACGCGCCCATTCGGGCGCGTCCGCTTTTCACACTTCCGCCCGCATCGCCCGGCGATCCAGGAGCACCGCCAGGATAATGGCGGCGCCGGTCGCGAGGTTCTGGTATTGGGTGGGGATGCCATGGAGATTCATGCCGTTCATGATGATGGTGAGGATGAGTGCCCCCAGGACGGTTCCGAACACGCTGCCGCTGCCGCCGTTGAAGGAGACGCCGCCGATGGCGGCGGCGGCGATCGCCATCAGGTTGAAGTGCTCGCCGATGATGGCCTCGGCCGCGTTGAGCCGCGAAATGTAGACGAGGCCGGCCAAGGCCGCCAGGAGGCCGCTCAGGGCATAGGCGAAGATGGTCGTCCGGCCGATGGATATGCCCGAATAGCGGGCCGAACTGTAATTGGCGCCCACCATGTACACGCGGCGGCCCATGGTGGTCTTGGCGAGGATCAGCCCGAACAGCCCGAGGACGAGGGCGGCGATCGCCACCGGGGTCGGGACGCCGAGGACGTCCCCCTTGCCGAGGAACAGGAATTTCCCGTCGAAATTGTTGTAGATGACGCCGCTGTTGAAGAGGTAGGCGAATCCCCGCGCCGCCTGCATCATGCCGAAGGTGACGAGAAACGCCGGAACCCGGAGATGGACGATGGCGGCCCCGTTCAGGACTCCGAGAAACGTCCCCAGGCCCAGCGCCACGGCAAAGCCGGCGATCATGTCGGAAACGCCGCCGGTCTGGAAGAAGCGGGCCGCCATGACCGAGGTCAGGGCGAGAATGGAGCCGACGGACAGGTCGATGCCGGCGATGAGCATGGTGAAGGTCATGCCGACGGCGACGATGACGTTCAGGGACGCCTGGTTCAGGATGTTCAGCAGGTTGCGCACCCCCAGGAAATTGGGCTTGGTGGCCGCCAAAAGAACGACGATCAGGACAAGCGCCAGAATCCGGGAGAAGCGATCCAGGAAGGCGCGGTTCATTTTTCCCCCCTTCCGCCCATGGTGTCGAGGGTGACGATGCCGACGATGATGAGGCCAAGGACGATCATCTGCAGGGAGACGGGCAGTCCCGCCATGTTGAGGCCGTTCCTGAGGGCGCTGATGATGAAGGAGCCGGCGAACATCCGCCACACCGAACCGGTGCCGCCCGCCATCGACGCTCCTCCCACCACCGCGCTGGCGATGCCGTAGAACTCGAAGCCGTCGCCGTAGCCGGGATTGGCCGACCCGAGGCGCGAGGCGAGCATAACGCCGGCGACGGCGGCCAGGACGCCCCCGAAGGTGTAGGTGAGGAACTTGACCAGGCGCACGTCGATGCCGCTCAGGCGCGCCGCCGTCTCGTTGCCGCCGATGGCGTAGATGTAACCGCCGAGGCGGCGTTTGCGCATCAGGGCGTCGAAGACGAGGTAGACGGCGAGCATGAGGGCCACGCTATAGGGGACGCCCCCAACCGTTTCGCCCCCCAGCCAGCGGAAGGAGGGGGTGTTGGCCGAAATCGTCCGGCTGTTGGAGACGACCATGGCCAGGCTCTTGGCGATGTTCATGGTCCCGAGCGTGATGATGAAGGGGGCGACGTTGTTTCGGGATATGATGAAGCCGTTGATCATGCCGACCCCGGCGCCGGCCGCCACCGCGGCCAGGCAGGCGGGCGCCATGCCCCATTCCTGGTTGCGCACCAGGTAGGCGGCCACCACCCCGGCGAAGCTCATGATCGATCCGAGCGACAGGTCCACGCCCTTGGTGATGATTGGGAGGAGGGAGGCGATGGAAATCACCGCCAGGATGGTGCATTGCTCCATGATGTTCATGAAGTTGCCGGAAGTCAGGAAGGTCCCGGGATCGCACGCCGCCCAGAAGATGGCGCCAAGCAGGACTATGGCGTAAATATCCACGGGCACAACCGCCAGCGCCCGTTTCAGCCGGCCTTCCGGGCCGGCGACGCTTTTCATCGGTCCCCCCTCCCCACCGCGTAGCGGATGATTTCCTCCTGGGTGGTCCCGTCCCCGGGCAATTCCTTGACGATCCCGCCTTCGCGCATCACGTATACGCGGTCGGACATGGCCAGGATTTCAGGGAGGTCGGAGGAAATCATCATGATGCCGACTCCGCCGGCGGCGAGGCCGTCGATGAGATTGTGTATCTCCTCCTTGGCCCCCACATCAATGCCCCGGGTCGGCTCGTCGAAAATCAGGAAATCGGAATGCGTGCACAGCCATTTGGCGAGGACCACCTTCTGCTGGTTGCCCCCGGACAGATTCTGCGCGAGCATGGACATGTTTTTGGTGTTCAGGCGCAGATCGGCGCTGTACTTCGCCGCCAGGCGCCGTTCCTCGCGGCCGTCGATGAGGCCGCTCCTGAACAGCTGGCCGAGCGAGGCCTGGGTGACGTTCTGGACAATGGGCATGGACAGGGTCAGGCCGTCCTCCTTGCGGTTCTCCGGGATGAAGCCCATCCGGGTCCGGATGCAACGGGCCGGGGTCAGCCGCTTCAGCTTCATGTCCTTCCCGAGCAGGCGGACCCGGCCGGAAAGGATGGGGTCGATGCCGTATATCGCCCGGGCGAGTTCGGTCCGCCCCGATCCGACCAGTCCGGACAGGCCGACGATTTCCCCGCGCCGCACATGCATGCTCACGCCCCGAAGCTTGTGGTTGCGGAGCTCCTCCACCACCAGCGCCTCCTCCCCGCGGGCGGTGTTGCGGACGCGGATGCGGTTCCCGCCGATGGTGCGCCCCACCATCATCGCGATCAATTCGTCGATAACGATCCCTTCCACCGGGCGGCAGCCGATGGTCCTGCCGTCCCGCAGGACCGTCACCCGGTCGCCAATCTGCTTGATTTCCTGGAGGCGGTGGGAAATGTAAATGATGGAGACCCCTTGGCCGCGCAGATTGCGGATGGTTTTGAACAGCTGGTCGATTTCCTTTTCACTCAGGGTCGCGGTCGGCTCGTCCATGATCAGGATTTCGGCATCCGCCGACAGCGCCTTCGCGACCTCCACCAGCTGCTGGTGGGCGACGCCGAGACGGCTCACGGGCTGGTCGACGTCGATGTCCATCCGCAGAAAGTCGAGGAGCCGCCTCGCGGTCCGGCGCATTCTCTCCTTGTCGATGAAGCCGCCGTTATGGAGAGGCTCCCGGCCAAGGCAGATGTTTTGCGCCACCGTGAGATTGGGCATCAGGTTGAATTCCTGGTAGATGATGGCGATGTGGCGATCCTGGGCTTGGCGGGGATTTTCAAAGGCCACCGCTTCGCCCTTGTGGACGATGCGCCCGCCGTCGGGGAGGTAGACCCCGGCCAGGATTTTCATGAGGGTGGATTTCCCCGCCCCGTTTTCGCCCACCAGGATGTGGACTTCGCCCTTTTCCAAATCGAAGGAGACGTCGTCGAGCGCCTTCACGCCGGGGAAGGTTTTGCTTATGCCTTCCAGGGCCAGCAGCTTTTCCGCCATGAAAGCGCGCCCTCCCGCGGGGGGATGGAAAGGAGAAGACAAGGGAAGGCGCGAACCGCCGGCCCGGGCATTCGCGCCGGGAGGCGGCGGAGCCGCGCCCTTCCGCGAACGCCGCCCGTCACGCCCGTCCGGGTCGAGTTACATGACCAGCACCCCCGGCCGTTCCACTTCGACGCCGTTTATGACCGCCTTGATCTTCGGGAAGGATACGGGCGCGGTGACGAACGCCGGCCCGTCCTCGGTCACGATGAAGGCGTCCTCGGTCTTGGCGCCGGTGATGGAGGGGTTGTAGCAATAGCATTGGTTCTTCCGGACGATGCCGTGGCGGTCGTCGGTAATCAGGTAATAGCCGTTGGTATACCCCTGGGGACCGCCCTGGTGGTGCTCGCGCCACATCTCGGGGCAGCCCTTCTCGGCATACAGCTTCTTGGCCAGCCGGAGTATCTCGATATCGTCGGTTCCGACGGTGGTGGCGGCGACCAGCCTGTTTTCGATATCGATGGTGTCGTTGTACCGCTTGATGAACTCGTCGTCCGGTTCGCCGAAGTTCACGAACCGGGTGGTCTTGGTGACCAAACCCTTGTAGCGGCCGTTGACGGAGATCATCAGCCGCTTCTTGATGGTGTTGCGGGTGGGAACGCAGTGGCGGTAGCGGAGGATGCGTTCGTCGCCGGCGACCAGGAAAAGAACGGGCTCGACCTCGTGCTTGCGGAGCGCGGCGGCGATGCGTCCGGCGATATCCAATTCCATGTCGCCGGGACGGACGGTCGCCAGCATTTCCTCAAGGGCCTTGGAGAAGGTTGCCCCCAGGTGCAGGTAGCGGGCGATTTCGCGGTCAAGAAGACTGTACTGGCAAGGGTTGACGAGCGAATTGGCGTCCTGGGTGCCGGGGACGCCGTTGTCGGAGGCGATGTCGCCGCCGGCAACCTTTTTCAGGGCCGGAAGCAGCTTGTCCTCGAACCAGGGCCAGCACACGATTTCGAAGCCGAGGGCGTCGATTCGCTCCTCTTCCCTGAAGCGGCGCTCTTCGATGCTGTTCAGCAGGACGTAACGCTTGCCGTCGGCGGCGATCACGGCGGTGGCCACCCCGCCTTCGCTGTAGCGGGTGACGATGTTGTCGGCGCCGGCGGTGATCCAGGAAAAATTGTTGCTCTTGTTGATGGCGATGGCGGACAGCCCGCGATCCTCCATGACCTTCCGGAGGCGGCCGGCCTTGACGTCGATTTCGGCGGCGCGGGCCTCGATGCCCGGATCATCGGTGTACTTTTTCATCGTGCCTTCCCCCTCCCGGATTAAAGTTCGCCGTATTCGGCCAACAGGCGCCGCATCGTCTCTCCGCTCGAGGCCAGGCGCGGCTCCAGCTCGAACCCGACCAGGCGGCCGTATCCGGTCTCGCCAAGCGCTTTCAGGATGTTGTGGTAATTAAGCTCCCCGGTGCCGGGCTCGTGGCGGCCGGGGACGTCGGCGACGTGGAAATGGCCGAAGTATTCATGGAAGTCGCGGATGTTGGCTATGATGTTCCCCTCCATGATCTGCATGTGGTAGGCGTCGTAAAGGAGCCGGAGGTTGGGACTGCCGACCTCCTTCAACATCTCCACGGCGGGCGCGGTGTTCCTGAGGGAATAGCCGGCGTGATCGACCGTGGTGTTCAGGGGCTCGATGACGCCCACCACCCCGGCCTTTTCGACGAGCGGGGCGATCCGCTTCAGCATGGCCAGGCTGTTGGCCCGCTTTTCCTCGTCGCCGATCGGGTTGGCCATTGGTTTCACCGTACGGTCTTCCTGGAGGATGTCGCTCATGAGGAACATGTTCATGGCCCCGAGTTCCCTGGCTATCTCGATGCCCTTCCTCACCCCGTCCAGGTACCGCTCATGCTCGGCCCCGTCCACCATGCGTCCGCCGCAGTCCCCTTGGAAGGCGGCGAGCTTCAATCCGTTGTCCTTGAGAGCCTGCTTGATGGCGGGAATATCCTTGCCGTCCCAGTTCCAAAACTCCACATACTCGAAGCCGTCGGCCTTGGCCTGGGGGAAACGCCGCATGAACGGCGCCTCGGCGTAAATCATCTCGATGCAACAGGAAAATTTCATTTCCGCTTTCCTCCCTTATTAAAACGTTTTAGCGGGATTGACCAAACATACTTTCCCGGGAAAATCCTCTTTTGCGCACGTTTCGTTGGATTCAGCCGTGACCCTCGAATCAGGCGATAAACGATTAATCCGTTAAACCAACAGTCAGGCAAGGCATTGACGATCCGGCGGTTAAAAACACGCTCCCAGGTACTTGCCCGGCGCGGCGCGGGGGAAACGGTCCGAGGTTGCGGCCAAGCTCTCGCTACTCTGAAAATTCAGGGGGTTTTATCGGCGATTACCGTGTTTCGGCGTCATTGGACAACCCTTATACCATATCCGGAATCCCGCCGTCAAGAGAATTTTCCGATTTTCCCCCTTGCCGGGGCAAAACGGCGCTTTCGCCCCGGCAACGCCCACAAAAACCGCATCCGTTTATCCGGTTGACAGGGAGGGGAAAGCGTGATAATTTGACGGTCATAAAACATTTTAATAGAGACTGTCCATGACTATGCGGGCAACCATACGGGATGTGGCGAAACGCGCCGGGGTGTCCCCAACCACGGTGTCCATGGTCCTGAACAACCGGCCCGAGGCGATTTCCGAACTCACCCGCCAAGCCGTCCGGCTGGCGGTGAAGGAATTGAACTACCGCCCCAACCAGCTGGCCCGAAGCCTGGTGACCAAAAAGACCAACACCATCGCCCTCATCATTCCCGACAACACCAATCTCTTCTTCGCCGCCGTCTCGAACGCCGTCGAGGACGCCGCCAACGCCCTCGACTACAGCGTGATCGTGGCCAACACCAAGAACAGCCCCCGCATGAACGCCCATTACCTCCGCCTGTTCGCCGATCGCATGACCGACGGGATAATCGCGGCGCAAAGCGAATTCGCCAGCCTCCGCGAAACCGAGGAGTGCGTCCGCCTCCTCCAGAACCTTCACCTCCCCATCGTCCTGGTGGACCGGATTTTCAAGGGGGCGGCCCTGGATTATGTCGGGCTTGATCAGTTCGAGGGAGGGTACCTCGCCACCCGGCATCTTCTCGATCTCGGCCACCGGCGGATCGGCTGCGCCACCGGCCCGCTGACCCTAAGCAGCCTGAACGAGCGCCTGGAAGGCTACCGAAGCGCCTTGGAAGGGGCGGGCATCGCCTACGACCCGTCGCTGGTCCACGAGGGGGAATTGCAGCTCGCGAGCGGCGCCGGCGCCCTCCCCCACCTTCTGGGGAAGAACGTCAGCGCCATCTTCGCCTTCAACGACATGATCGCCTACGGCATATACAAGGAAATCCGCAACTACGATCTGCGCATTCCGAACGATCTCTCGATCATCGGTTTCGACGACATCGTCTTCTCCGACATCATCCAACCTCCGCTCACCACGGTGGCCCAGCCCATCGCCGCCATCGCCGGCGCCGCGGTGCGGCGGCTGGCGGAGATCATCCGGAATCCCGGATCCCCCCGGGGCGAGCCGCAAATCCTAAAACCCCTTCTCAAGGTCAGGGGCAGCACCAGAAGCCCGCGCCAGCGATAGTTCCGGATACGCCCGCCTGGTTCGCCCCGGGCTTGCGGACCTGGTTGGGCATGAGGCGGGGCGCCGTCCGGGTGGTTGGAAGATGACTTGGGGCAATCAAGCGGAGGAACCCTTTTTTCCCGACTCACCCATTCGCGGATCGCCCGTTAATGGATGGTTCATGTAACTCATTGACAACAATGCCTCTCGCCAATTCCGGCCAGAACTTATGGAGTCGCTTGGCAAGGAGATATAAAAAGCCGCCGCCGCTATCAATATTGGATAACGCCGACCGGGGAGCAATCTCAAGCGCCCAATGAACCATTGCCCGAACATCCGTTGCCATCCGCATGAATGGAATGCGGGGAAAATTACGGCGATGGGTTTGTTCGCGGGCAACATCGCAATCCGAGCAAAAAATGACATCAAACCCGGCGTTGCGCAAACCCAAGGTGATGCCTCCCGCGCCGGAGAATGGGTCTATGGCTTTTAGGCGCGACCCGGGGTTCATGTTCTCGGGTTTTTCCAATCCGTAAAAATTCACCGTATACCCCCATTATGTCGCGGTTCCGATCCTGGTTGAATAACATTGCGGGGATAAAGGCTCGTCAATCGGATCGCCCGGCCTCCGCCCCCCGGCCCTCAGTCCCGGGAGGAGCCCGCCAGCCAGAGGAAAAAACTGATCCCCAGCACGGCGGCGTCGGGGAGCCAGATGACCCAATAGGGGAGAAGCCCCTCCCCCATCCGATGCTCCAGCGCCTTGAGGACGAGGAAATACAGGCCGGAGACGACAATGCCGACCCCGAAGGAGGATACCAGGGTCCCCCGGGTGCGCATGCCCAGGGGGATGCCGAGAAAGGCGAAGGCCAGGCAGGAAAAGCACAGGGCCAGCCGCATATTGATTTGGGAGGTCCGCTCGGCGACCCGGGCCCGCAGTTCCGCCAGCCTTTTCCGAATCCGCTCCCCCCGCTCGTCCGGCAGATCCCCCAGGCGTTCGATGGCGCTTTCAAGCTCCTGGACGAGGGCCTCGCTTTCCTGGCGATCCGCCGAAAGCCTCAGAATCGGCCAGAAGGACGGGCGGTTGGAATTGATGGTCACCCGGGGCCGGCCGCCGATCACGATCCGCTCCTCCCCCGCCTCCCCATCGGTGATGAAGATCTTGTCGATGTCGGCGGCATGGATGTCCTGGATTATGAACTTGGTCATCGGCATACTCAGGGTCAGTTGGTTGTCGTTGTCCGCCATGCCCTGTATCCGGTGATCCCGGGCCGTTATCCGCTTGCTGGGAATGGGATAGGCCGGATCCCAGATGCCGCCGGCCTCCCCCCCCGGAGGCGTGAAGTGGGTGAGGTCCAGGATGGCGCCGCCGGCGTCCGGGCCCGCCGGGAGCAGCTTGGACATGGCGAGGTACTCGTCCCCGGTCTGCACCGTGATGTTGCCGGGCCGGGCCAGCATCCGCCGGAGGATGTTGGCCCGATCTTCCAGCACCAGCCTTTCGATATTGGAAATGGCCGGCATCAGGGCGCTTTCGTTGAGCGATAGGGTGATGAAGATGGCGATTACCGAGTTCAGCAGGGCCGGGATCACCACCCACAGGGGATGGACGCCCCCGGCGTAGGCGGCGAGTATCTCGTTGTCCCGGGCCAGGCGGCTGTAGCAGATGATTACCCCGGTGATGATGGCCAGGGGGAGGACGAAGGGGCAGATGAGGGGCAGGAAATTGGGAAGGATCCTCGCCAGGGTGTAGACGCCGATGCCGTCGCGCATGACCTGGCCGGCGAAGACGGCCATGAGGATGAGGGAGAACACGGCGACGGACAGCGCCACCCCCTTGATCAGTTCCCGCCAAATGTAGACCGGGAGGATAACCAGGCGGAAAAAGCCCCGGCGGCGGCGCCTCGCCGATTCGTCCTCCCATTCGTCGGCGGGGGCGACGTAATAGAACCCGGTGGCGCCCAACTCCTCCGCCTCCCGGCCGCCGGCTGGGGCCGGTTCGTCCGGCGGCGTCCCCCCGGCCCGGAAATTCCCCCTCTTGGCCATTGTCCCGCCTTTCCCGGCGCCCGTCCCGGGGAGCCCCGTCAAGGCTTCGGGAGCGCCCTCACCCGATTTCCGACAGCCGGCTCTTGAAGTAGGCCGCCTCCGCCGCGATGTCACGGGCGCCGATGATGGCGGTGCAGATGGCCGCCGCCCGGGCGCCCGCCGCCAAAACCGGGCCGATCGTGTCCCGGTTCACCGCCCCGATGGCGAAAAACGGGAGCTTTCCCCATTGGGCCGCCCAGGCCACGTATTCCAGGCCGGCGGCCCGCCGGTGCGGCTTGGTCGCGGTTTCGTGGACCGGCCCCACCCCCAGGTAGTCCGCCCCGTCCAACAGCGCCTTCTCGGCCAATTCCGGGGCCGAGGTGGACACCCCGACGATTTTTTCCTGCCCGAGCAGCCGGCGGGAAAGATGCACCGGGAGATCCCCCTGCCCGAGGTGGAGGCCGGAGGCCCCGGCCAGGCAGGCGATATGGGGGCGGTCGTTCACGATGAAAATGGCGTCCCGCTCCCGGCATATTTCGTTCATGGACATGGCCAGGCGGTGGAATTCCCCGTCCTCCATCTCCTTTTCCCGCAGCTGGACGATGTCGGCGCCGCCGTCGATCGCCTCCCGGACGGCGGTGAGGGGATCGGCGGAGCACAGGCGGCCGGTCACCAGCACGTACAGGCGGGCCGAGGCCAGGCGGCGGCGCAGTCCCCAGTTGGAAAGCAGGGGGGACTCCAGGGCGTAGACCCGGTAACGGATTTTCTCGAATTTGGCCGCCGCCGCCGGATTGGTGATCTTGCTGTATTCCGAGAGCACCCTCAGCGCCTCGCCGGCCCGGCGCAGGGCCGCCACCACCACGGTCCTGACGTCGGGGCGGGACGCCTCGTCCACCTCCTTCACCTGGGTCCCGACATCCCCGATGATGTCCCGGCAGAGCTGGGGCCGGTCGGCCGGGCTTAGCGACTCCAGCCAGGCGCCTCCGGCCTGGGCCAGGTCGTGCCGGAGCTTTTTCGTCCGGGCCGACAGGCCCGGCGACTCCAGGATGAGCCGGGCGTACTCCTCGACCGTGCGGAGCGCCTCGCTCGCCCGGTTCAGGTTGGCGTCCATGATGCGGGACTCGTTGTTGGGCATGGGCGGCATTCCCCCGTTCATTCGTCCTCCCTCGCCTCCAGGACGGAAAGAAAAGCATTTTGCGGCACGGTGACGTTGCCGATGGCGCGCATCCGGCGCTTGCCCTCCCTCTGTTTCTCCAGGAGCTTGCGCTTGCGGGTGACGTCGCCGCCGTAGCACTTGGCCAGGACGTTTTTCCGGAAGGGGCTGATGTTTTCCCGGGCCACGACGCGGGCGCCCACCGCCGCCTGCAAGGCCACCTGGAACATGTGCCGGGGAATTTCGCGGCGGAGCCGGGTAAGGATCCTCCTGCCCCTGGCCTCGCATTTTTCCCGGAGGCAGAGGAAGGACAGGGCGTCGACCGGCTGGCCGTGGATGAGGATGTCCACCTTGACCAGATCGGCCGGGCGATAGGAGAGGAACTCGTAATCCATGGTCCCGTAGCCCCGGGTGGAGCCCTTCAGCTTGTCGTAGAAGTCGAAGACTATTTCCGCGAAGGGGATCTCGTAGTGGAGGAGGGCCCGGCGCCCGCCGATGTATTCCAGCCCCTTGTGGGAGCCCCGGCGCTCCTCGGCCAGGGTCATGACCGCCCCGATGTACTCCTTGGGGATCATCACCTCCAGCCGGACGATCGGCTCCCGGATTTCCGCGACGAGGGAGGGGTCGGGCACGTCGGCGGGCGAGCGCGCCTCAGCCGCCGACCCGTCGGTCCGAATCACCTCGTAGGTGACGTTGGGGGCGGTTTTGACCAGGTCGAGATCGCTTTCCCGCTCTAGGCGCTCCTGGACTATTTCCATGTGCAGGAGCCCGAGAAAGCCGCAGCGGAAGCCGTGCCCGAGGGCGGAGGAGCTTTCGGGCGCGTAGTTGAGGGAGGCGTCGTTGAGGGCCAGCCGGTCCAGGGCCTTGCGGAGGCTCTCGAAATTCTCGCTGGCGGAGGGGTAAAGGCCGCAGTAGACCATGCTTTTCGGTTCGGTGTAGCCGGGGAGGGGCTCGGCCCCGGAACCGGCCGCGGCCAGGGTGTCGCCGATTTTGACGGCGCGGATGTCCTTGAGGTTACCGGCCACGAATCCGACCTGCCCGGCCGAGAGGGTTTTGGCCGGCTTCATGCCGGGGGCGAAAATCCCTAGTTCGGTGATTTCGTAGACCCGGCCGCTGGCCAGCATTTCCACCCGGTCCCCCCTTTTCACCTCCCCGTCCATCACCCGGAGATAGGTGATGACGCCCCGGTAATCGTCGTAGACCGAATCGAAGATCAGCCCCCGGAACGGCCGGGCCGGCCGGCCGGCGGGCGGGGGAATGCCCTTGACTATGCTTTCGAGGATTTCCACGACCCCCTCGCCCGTCTTGGCGCTGGCGTAGCGCACCTCCCCGGGGGGGACGCCCAGGAAGGCGACCAGCTCGTCCCGCACCGCCTCGGGCATGGCGGAGGGGAGATCGATTTTGTTCACCACCGGAATGATGGCCAGGTTGTGGTTCAGGGCCAGGTAGGTGTTGGCGACGGTCTGGGCCTCGATTCCTTGGGAGGCGTCCACCACCAGGAGGACCCCCTCGCAGGCGGCGAGGGATCGCGACACCTCGTAGGAAAAATCCACGTGGCCGGGGGTGTCGATGAAATTGATTTGATAGGTTTCCCCGTCCCGGCTCCGGAAGGGCGCCGTCACCGGGTGGGCCTTGATGGTGATGCCGCGCTCGCGCTCCAGTTCCATGTCGTCCAGGAACTGGGAGCGGAACTCGCGTTCCGTGACCAGGCCGGTTTGGAGCAGGATGCGGTCCGCCAGGGTTGATTTTCCGTGATCGATGTGGGCGATGATGGAAAAATTGCGAATCTTGCCGATGTCCATGGGATCCCGTGCGAAAAAAGCCGATTAGGGTCCGTAAAGAATAAAGTTTACCCGCTTGGACTTCGTTACCCGGCTCTCCCGGGCTTTTTTCGCCCAACCGCCGGCGAAAAACCCCGTCGATCCCCGCGCCTCGTCCAAGAGCGTGTCGTTAAATACCGTCTCATCGGGTTATACCGCGGCAAAAGTCGCTTCCCGGATGATTTTTGCCCATGACCTCCGGCCAAAAATCATCCCGCCGGCGCCTTTTTCCTTGTCCAACCCGGACGATCCGGCATTTAACAACAGCCTCTAAACGGGTAAACTGTATTCTGTACGGACCCTAACCCCCGGGGATTCGGGTCCGGACGGCCCGCTTCCCGGGGCGGGGGCAATTATAGCCATTCCCCGGCCGGGCGCAACAAGCCGGCGTCTTTTCCTTCCCCCCATCCCCCCCGGCCCGGATTTTGCCTGTTGCCCGTCCCCGGGAAGCGGTTATACTTCACCCGTCGGGCAAGTTCCACTTTTTCGGCCAGCGACTGGCCACGGTTAGGGCGTGTTGTTAAATGCCGTCTCCTCGGGTTATACTTCGTCAAAATCGCCTCCCGGCGATTTTTTCCCGTCCAACCCGGACGATCCGGCCTTTAACAACGCCTACTTAGGGGAGAAAACCCATGGACATCGGCAAAGCCTTTTCCCTGGCGGGAAAAACCGCCATTGTGACCGGGGCGGCCAAAACCACCGGTCTCTGTTACGGCATGGCCACCGCCCTCCACGACGCCGGCGCCAAGGTGGCGCTGATGGACGTCTCGGACGGCGTTTTCCCCCTGGCCGAGAGCCTGGGCGGGGCCGCCAACGGCTATTTCCCGGTGAAGGCCGACCTCTGCGCCAAGGCTTCCCGCGAGGAGGGCTTCGCCCGGGCGGTGGCGGATCTGGGCGGGCGCCTGGACGTCCTCCTGAACGGCGCCGGGCTGCAGCACCGCTGCGACGCCCTGGATTTCCCGGACGACAAGTGGGAGATCATCCTCGACGTCAACCTGAGCGCCATGTTCTACATGTGCCAGCTGGCGGCCCGGGTCATGGCGGAGCGGGGGGGCGGCAGGATAATCAACATCGCCTCCATGACCTCCTTTGTGGCCAGCCGGCGCATCCCGGCCTACGCCGCCAGCAAGGGCGGGGTCATGCAGCTGACCAAGGCGCTGTCCAACGAATGGTGCAAGCTCGGGATCAACGTCAACGCCATCGCCCCCGGCTACATGGACACCGAATTGACCGCCAACATGATAAACACCGAGCAGGGCCGGCAGCACACGGCCCGGATCGCGGCCGGGCGCTGGGGCAAGCCCGAGGATCTCCAGGGGAGCGTGATCTTCCTCGCCTCCCCCGCCTCGGCTTACGTGAGCGGAGCCGTCTTGCCGGTGGACGGCGGCTACCTGGCCATGTAAGGATCCGTCCATAAATAACTTATACATGCTTGGACAAGGAACCGAGTCGCGGCGGTGAATTTTCGCCCGTGGTCGGGCGAAAATTTACGCGAAGGTACGCCGGGCATGTCGTATGTCTTATGAGGTGAGAGTCCTCTACGAGCCGAAGTGAAACGGAATCGTTAGCCAAAAGCAAGGGCGTCGCCGCGAGGCGGGGTCTGAAGGAAGCTGGCGGCAAAACTTGGACGGGACGAACAGGAAGCGGATAAGCGGGCCGGACGGTCGGGTAAGGCGGCCTTGGATACTTACGCCCGATATTTCACTGGAGGCCGTCAGGATAAATCCGCCCCGCCCCGAGTGACAGACATGCGTCTTATCCCGGGAGACCCGGCAATCCGTCGAGAATCGACTATCTGTGCGGCGACGCAAGGGGAAGGGTTGTCGGGAGTCGGCCGAGGCCGTAGTAATTCCCGTCCTTGCGGGGATGAAGGGCCGAATCCAGAGGTCAAGGACGGAACCTGCGACTCATGAGCCTATGGGGACGACAAAGAGGGCTCGCACCCAGCCACCTGGAAGGCGGTAACCGACCAGTCGGAACTGCCTCCGAGGAGGAGTCCGCCGGGCGCATGGCGTCAAGGGACATCCGCACCATGACCGGGCAGATGCTGGAGGGGGTTGTCCGAGCGGACAATCTTCTCCGGGCCTTCAAGCGGGTCAAGTCGAACAAGGGAGCGCCCGGGGTCGACGGGATGACCGTCGAGGAACCGGGACAGTGGCTTGACGCGCATCCGGAGGAGTTGCGAAGCGACCTGTTGAGGGAGCGATACCGTCCCGCGGAGATTCGGGGGGTGTCGATTCCGAAGCCGGGCGGAGGCGAACGGTTGCTGGGTATTCCGACCGTGCTCGACCGCTTGGCACAACAGGCGTTGCTTCAGGAGTTGGAGCCGGTGTTCGACCCTGGGTTCCCGGGGTCGAGCCATGGTTTCCGGCCTGGCCGGAGCGCTCATGACGCCCTCAAGCGTGGCGCGTCATATGCGAAGGAAGGCTACGTGACCGTGGCCGACCTGGACTTGGAATTGGAACGGCGAGGCCACAAGTTTTGCCGGTATGCCGACGACGTGAATATCTACGTGCGTTCGCGCAAGGCGGGAGAACGGGTGATGTCGTCGGTGACCCGATTCCTTGAGAAGC
>JAISYL010000055.1 GCA_031269935.1 Planctomycetota bacterium | reverse complement strand
GCCCAGACCTCAGCCCGGAAGAAACCGCCGGCCTCGATTGAACCGGGAAAGGCGCCCCGGATCGGCCGGGACAGCGCCAGCCGTCGCCAAACCGCTTCGGCCGTCCGCTTGCCGCCGCCGGGAGGGACCAAGGGGACTAGGCGAAGGAAAGCCCGGACGGCTTCCGCATCCGCCCCGGTCCGGGGGGGGACGAGTTCCAAGTCCCGGCGCACCCTTCCATCCGGAAGGCGGCGGCTTTCGCCCAGCCGCCACCAGGCGTAGGCCGGGGCCACTTCCCGGCCGGGGTCGGCCGCCGTTGTCTTGGCGATGAGGAAAAGCGGCAACAGGATCACGGCCAGGAAGTTTTTGGAAATGAACATGTTCCGGCTTGTCCCGGCTTCCGACCGGATCAGAAGGAAAGCGCCGCCCCGGCGTAGAAGCTTATCCCCTCCGTCCCGTAATTGCTGATGGCCTGGTATTTTTTGTTGAACAGGTTCTCCACCCGGCCGTAGATTTTGAGATGTTGGTTGACCTCCCAGGAGGCGGCGATTCGGGCCAAGGCATAAGAAGGGAGCCGGGTCAGGGGCGAGGGCGAATTGTAGTCGTTGTCCCAGCGCCGCCCCACGTATTGAACCCCCAGGCTCAGGAGTCCCTTTTCCCGGAAATTCCAGTCGAGGTTCACGGCGGCGCTGTTGAGGGGGCGGCGGAGTTGGACGCTCTTGTCGTCGGGAGCCTTCCGATTCCGCACCCGCAGCCAGGTGTACTGGCCGGACAGGGAAAGGCTGTCGGTCAGGGCCAGAGAGAAGAAGGCTTCGATTCCCCAGTGGTCGGTCTTCCCGGCCTTATTTTCGTAGGTGGACCAGTCGCCGGTGGTGCCAATCATGTTTCTGATATTGTTTTCAAAATAGGTGGCCCCGAACCGGAACCGATCCTCCCAAAGGCCCTGTTCGAAGCCGGCGTCCCAGGCGAAGCTTTTTTCCGGCTCCAGGCTGGGATTGGCGGTTAGGTAATACTGGGGATAGTCATGGTAGAGCTGGTCCAGGCTGGGAGCCCGGAAACCGGTTCCCGCCGAGGCCTTCAGCTTGGTGGCGGTGGGGAAGGCGTAGCTGGCCGCCCCCCGCCAAGTGGTGTAGTCGCCGAACGTCTCGTGATGATCCCGGCGGAGACCGACATTGGCGACGAAAATGTCGTTAAAATTGATCTGATCCTCCAGGTAGACCCCGGTGTTGGTGACACCGCCGAATTTCTCCATTTGCCCCAATCCCAGCCCGTAATAGGGAGACCGGGTTTTCATCGAAGTTTCCGTGACGTCCACCCCGGCCAGGAGGGAATTCCATTCCGCCAGCCGAAACAGGCTTTTGTAGTCGAATTGCCAAGTTGTCCCTTGGTAAAAGTATCTGTTGTCGTCGGGATTATGGAAAGTCGATTCGGCCGGAAAAGGCTCGTCCCGTCCTTTGCGCTTCGTATCGACATAGCCGAATCCGGCGGTCTGTTCCCATCTCCCCTCGAACAGGGACAGGGTTGCCTGGGGACGGATTAGGTAACGTTCCTTTTTAATCTTGAGGCGGGGATCGTCGGTGGCCGGGCCGGCCGGAGTGGAGGGGGCGTAAGGATCCAGGTCGAATTCGTAGTCGGAAACCTGGACATGGCTGAACAGATCGAAGCGGAGGTTTTCCAGGGGATTGAGGCCGAGGCGGAAATTGAGGTTGCCCTGTTCGAAGGAATCCCGCTCGCGGTTTCCGTAAATCTTGTCGATGGCGCTGATCCCGTCGGTGTGACCGATCCCGCCTCCCAGGGAGAAATCGACCCGGTCGGAGCCGGCCGAAAGGCCCAGGCGGGAAAGGACGGTTCCCCGGCTGCCGGCCTCGGTAGAAAAGAACCCGGTCAGGGGTCCCTCGCCCCTTTTCGAGGTCAGGTTAATCGCCCCGCTCACCGCCGAGGCGCCGTAGAGCGAGCCCTGGGCGCCCCGCAAGACCTCGAACTGGCCGAGGTTGTCCAGGGGGAAACCGGCGAAATCGAAGGAATTGTCGGGGGTGGAAGGATCATTCAAGGGCATGCCGTCCAGCATTATTTTGGTGTAGCCCGACGACATCCCCCGCAGAAATACCCCGGTCACTCCCCCGGGGCCGCCGCTCTGGTAGAAGTTTAGCCCGGGGATGACCGGCAAGAGGTCATTGACCGTCCGGTATTGCCTGGCCTCGGCCGTGTCGGCCGTCACCGCCGACACCGAGGAGGGGACATTTTCCAGGGGAACCGCTATCCGGGTGGCGGTGACGATTATTTGCTGGGGAGCCAGGCTCTCGCCGTATTCGGGCGCTTCCGGCGCCGCCGCCTCCGGGGCGGGAACGGCATCCCCGGCATAGGCCCGGAGCCCGAGGAACAGGCCTAGAAAAACCGCGAAAAATTTATTCCCCATTTCCCTCTCCTTGCCCGACTTGACAATATGAAACTCCGGGACGGTCGCCCCAAAGAAAAAACGTCATCCCAAGGGATGACGTCAAGCGGGTACGGCGGAGGCGCGGCGAAGCCGGGGATCCCCTCCGGGGGTGTTTGAACGGCATCCCAAGCGCGGGGACGGCGGTTTTTGCGCGGCGAGCCGGTCTTCTGGCTTCCAGACTGGTTAGGACTCGTCTGAAAACAATAACAACAAGTTTAAACTTCGTCGCTTGGAACTCCCGGGTTTTTTCGCCGGACCACCCGCGGAAAAACCCTGCCGTTCCTCGCGCCTCGTCTAAACATGTTGCTGTTGTTTTCAGATCGATCCTTGGGGAACGAACTTCCCGGAAAATTCCAGTGTTCGCTCCCGGAGTACTCTCTGGTTACAGCAGCGCGTCTGCGACGGATTCCCACCGTCTTCCCAATGCGCTCGCCGCGTCCGCGTCCCGGCCCTCCCGGGAAAGGCGGGAAAGGTCGGAACGCCAAAATGCCAAAGAACCGCAACCCGGCCAACAAAGGCCATGGTGAATTGTTTCCCCGGCCGCGAAAATAGTCAAGGAAAATCCCGGTCCGGCGAGGTCGTCGATCTTTTAGAGCGTGTTGTTAAATACCGTCTCATCGGGTTATACTGCGTCAAAAGTCGCTTCCCGGATGATTTTTGCCCTTGACCGCCGGCCAAAAATCATCCCGCCGGCGCCTTTTTCCTTGTCTAGCCCGGACGATTCGGCATTTAACAACAGCCTCTTAAGGGAAATCAAGCGGCGGTTGGCTTGATTTCCCTTAAAAGTAAAAGTCGACTCAAAAGGTGAACACCGCCTTGAGGTAGCGCCTTTCCTCCATGCCCTTGAACGCCTCCCGCCATTCCTCCAGCGGGAAAACGGCGCTGATGAATTTGCGATAATCCAGGGCGTTTTGCCCGGCCAGAAAGAGAACCCGATCCCAGCTCGTGGTGTCGTAGCCCAGGTGCCCGATGATGTCCAACCCCTTGCGCATGGCCGGGTCGAGGTTGACCCGGTGTTCGCCGGCCCAGCCGATATTGACGATTTTGCCGAGCGGGCGGGCAATGGCGATGGCGTCGGCCAGCACGTTGCCGCCGCCGGACGCGTCCAGGACCAGATCGGCCTGGTTGGGGCCGATAAGGGAACCGACGGCGTCTGGAACGCCGCCGGCGCGGCGGTAATTGACGGTTTGATGGGCGCCCAGGGCCCGGCCTAATTCCAGGCGGTTTTCGCTGCCGCCCACCAGGATGATTTGCCCCGCCCCGGCCAGCTTGGCCCAGGCCACCGCGAACAGCCCGATGGCACCGGGGCCGAAGATCACCGCCTTTTGCCCCAGTTGCAGGCCGCCTTCCTGGATGAGGGCGAAATAGGCGTTGCAGGAAGGCTCCAGGATGGCCCCGGCCTCGAAGGACAGGTTGTCCGGGAGCCGCCTGAGCGACTGGGGATAGATGGCGAGGACGTCGCCGGGGATGCGGACGAATTCGGCGAAGCCGCCGTCCAGCTTGCCGCCCAGGAGCTTCCGCTCCGGGCAATTGAGGAACTTTCCCGTTCGGCAGGCGTAACATTCGCCGCAGACGTAACCGGTGTTTTCGCTGACCACCCGGTCGCCCGGCCGCCAGCGCCGCACCTCGGCGCCGACCCGCTCCACCACCCCGCAGAACTCGTGGCCGATGATCACCGGGGTGACGGTGCTCGAACTCCGGCAGTGGACGCGCTCAATGTCCGAACCGCAAACGGCGGCGGCCTTGACCCGGAGCAGGACGTCGGCGGGACCGACCTCCGGCTCCGGGACCTCGCGGAGTTCGAGGCAGCCTTCCCTGAACTCGTAAAACACCAAGGCTTTCAAGGCGTCTCCTAGTGTGGACTTTTGAAGTTTCAGGGCGTTCGTTTCAGAGCCGTTTTTTTGGCCAGGTCGCCGGCTCGGGTCGAGTTGACGAAAAAACAATCCGTTGAAACGAAAGTGGTTGAATCTTTAAAGGAAATCGGGCGGCGATTGGCCCGATTTCCTTTAAGAGCGTGTTGTTAAATGCCGTCTCGTCGGGTTATACTGCGTCAAAAGCCGCTTCTCGGATGATTTTTACCCCTGACCGCCGGCCAAAAATCATCCTGCCAGCGACTTTTTCCTTG
>JAISYL010000053.1 GCA_031269935.1 Planctomycetota bacterium | reverse complement strand
GGATGATTTTTGGCCGGCGGTCAGGGGTAAAAATCATCCGAGAAGCGGCTTTTGACGCAGTATAACCCGACGAGACGGCATTTAACAACACGCTCTTATAGGTCCACGTTCGGATATCGCCTATCTTTCGCGGGCGTAGCTCAATGGTAGAGTTCCAGCCTTCCAAGCTGGCCACGAGGGTCCGATTCCCTTCGCCCGCTCCAACTTGCAACCCCTTGAGAAATCAAGGGGTTATCTTTTGAGCGAGCTATATTGAATATCAAGTTTTTTTGTCTGAATTAGTGCCAATTGCCGCTGTTTTCGGACAACGGATAAGCCGTTGTCCCCCGGAAGCCGTGGAAGCCGGCCATATAGGCCCGCAAGGCTTCGGCAAATTCCGGCCGCGGGGGAATTTGATCGTTCCGGGAATTTTTGGCGCAAGCGGCCCGGACGTTGACAAGGCGGGCGTCGAAGTCGAAGTCCTTTTTCGGCAAGCCATGAATTTCGGATTGTTTTCGGGGTTCGTTCGAATATAAGTACCGCAAGTTTGGGGCTCGTCGCCGACGCCGCTTTCGCAAGTTTTCGCCCAGCCGCCGACTGGTCGTTTCCGGGACGCCTCAGGAAAGGACGGGGCCATGAAACGAATTTCCGATCTCCTGCGCCGCCTCCGGGGGACGATTATTCTCTGCGTCGGCGACATCATGCTGGATCATTTCATCTACGGCGAGGCTTCCCGCCTGTCTCCGGAGGCGCCGGTCCCGGTGGTGGGGGTGAAGCGAAAAATCTCCATGCCCGGTGGCATGGGCAACGTCGCCCGCAACTTGGCCGAGGTGGGCGTCCTTCCCCTGGCGGTGGGCGCGGCCGGCGACGATCCGGCCGCCCGGGAGCTGGCCGGGCTTTTCGCCCAGGCCGGGTGGCTGCCGCCCATCCTCCTGCGCGATCCCGGGCGGACGACCAGCGTCAAGACCCGGGTCATCGCCGGCCGCCAGCAGGTGGTGCGGGTGGACGAGGAGACGACCCGGCCGCTGGGGGCGGAAATCGAGGCGAAGCTGATCGAGGCGGCCCGGCGGCACGCCGCCGGCGCCCGGGCGATTACCCTGTCCGATTACGGCAAGGGCTGCCTTACCCCCCGGCTGGTGGCCGAGCTGGCGGGCTTGGCCCGGGAACTCGGCATCCCGGCGGTGGTGGATCCCAAGGGGAGCGATTATTCCAAATATCGCGGGGCCACCCTGGTGACCCCGAACCGGCGGGAACTGGCCGAGGCGGCCGGACGCGAACTGGCGGGGGCTCCGGAGATGATCGAGGCCGGGCTGGAACTGATGCGCCGGCACGATCTGGAGAACCTGCTGATAACCCGGAGCGAGGAGGGCATGATCCTCCTGACCGGGGAAAACCGGATCGCCCTGCCCGCCATGGCCCGGGAGGTGGCGGACGTGAGCGGAGCCGGCGACACCGTGGTGGCCATGATGGCCGCCGCCCTCTCGGTCGGGGCCCCCCCGCTCCTGGCCGCCCAACTGGCCACCCTGGCCGCCGGGGTGGTGGTGGGCAAGATTGGCACCGCCGTGGCCGGGCCGGCGGAAATCGAGGCGGCGGCGGCCGGTTGGGACTACCTGGCGGAAAATACCCGGACCCTGGAAAAAAATGGGCTTGCGTAGTCCCGGCGTTTTTCTATAATAAGGCGATGTAAACTCGCGGCGCTGGTTTTTCACGATCCCGAAATGCGGAGTGCGGCCGGAGATGGCGGCGATTTTCCGATTTTACGGTTTTTGGCGCTATTACCGTAATTTCCTTTCCGGGAGGATGGGAGACAGCCTGACTTGAACTTCAGACGCGCTGAATCCGATTCATCATCCCGGCTCCGAGAGCCGGGTTTTTTTTTGGCTAGCGGCCGAAAAGGCCAATCCCGTGAATGGCGAAGTCCATTTTTGACGCCGTATAGCTCGACGAGACGGCAATTTGTCAACGAGCTCTTAGACTTCACGGAATCATGGGGCGACCGGACGATTTTCGGCCGGAAGCGGTTAGCGAAAGGCGCCGGCGACATGTCGATTCAACGAAAAACCTTGGGAATCATCGGAATGGGCGCCTTCGGGCGCTTCCTGGCCGGGCATCTCGCCCCCTGGTTCGACCTGAAAGCCCACGATCCCCGGCCCCCGGAGGCGCCTCCCGGGGACGGCGCCCCGGTTCCGGCCTCCCTGGCCGCCACAGCGGCCTGCGATCTGGTGGTTTTCGCCGTTCCCCTGGCGGCCCTGCCGGCGGCGGCGGCGGCGGCGGCGGCCCACCTGCGTCCCGGAACCCTCGTCCTGGACGTGACCTCGGTCAAGGTCAGGCCGGTCGAGATACTCTCCCGGCTCCTTCCGGAGTCGGTCGACCTGTTCTGCACCCATCCCCTGTTCGGCCCCCAGTCCGGGAAAAACGGCATCGTCGGCCTCAAGATCGCCCTTTGCCCGGTGCGCCTGAGCCAGGAGAGGTTCCACCGGGTATTCGATTTCCTGACCGATCGGCTGAAGCTGTCGGCCTTCAAGACCACCCCGGAGGAACATGATCGGGAAATGGCCCGGGTCCAGGCGATGACCCATTTCATCAGCCGGGCGCTCAAGGAAATCGGCATGGCGCCCTCGCCCATGGCCACCCATGCCTATGACAAGCTGCAGGAATTCGCCTCGGTGGCGCTGTCGGATTCCTGGGATCTTTTCCTGACCATCCAGAACGGCAACCCCTTCGCGGGGGAAATGCGGGGCCGCCTGAAAAGGGAAATGGAAAGCCTGGAACGGCGGCTGGGGGAGACCGTCCCGGTGGACGCGGTATAAGCAGGCGGCACTTATTTTTCGCCGAGCCCCGACCCGGACGATCCGGCAATTCGCCAACACGCTCTCAGGATAGGGGTTCGACCGGCACGCCCAACCCGGCCAGCAGGCGGAAAAATTCGGGACAGGTCTTGGCCACGCAACCGGGGTTTTCGAGCTCGATCCCGTTGGCGGCGGCGCCCAGCAGGGCGAAGGACATGGCGAGGCGGTGGTCGTCCCTGGGATCTATCCGAACCCGGCGGATTTTATGCCGCGCCAGGGGATGGACGGTGATCCCGTCCGGGGTTTCCTCCGTCCCCGCCCCCGTCCGCCCCAGCAAATCGGCCAGGGCGGCCAGGCGATCGGATTCGTGGCCCCGGATGTGGCCCAGGTTGAAAAGCCGGATCGGCCGGTGGGCGAAAACGGCGAGTACGCCCAGGGTGACGGCCATCTCCGACATGGCCCGCATGTCCAGGGAAAAGCCGCCCCGGAGCGGCAGGCTCCCGCCCTCGGCCAGGATTCCCCCGGAGGAGGCCTCCACCCGACAGCCAAGGCGGGAAAGGACGGAAAGGAATTTCGCGCCCGGCTGGCGGGAGGCGGGGTTAAGGTTGACGACGCCGATCCGGCCGCCGGTCAGGGCGGCGAGGGAAAGAAAATAAAGGGCGGTGTTGAAATCCGCCTCCATCCCGATTTCGGCCGGCCGGTAGAAGCCGGGGGCGTCCACCCTCGCCAGAACCTCCGCCCCGGATCGGGACAGGGCGGCGGAGACGCCGAAAAGCCGCATGGCCTCCCGGGTGAGTTCGAGGTAGGTCTCGTCCGGATCCAGATCGCGGATCGCCAGTTCGGCCGGCCGGCGGCAAAGAGGGGCCGCCAACAGAAGGCCGGAGGCGAATTGGCTGGAGGCGGCGGCCGACACGGCGGCGGCCCCGCCCGAGAGGCCGCCGCCGGAAACCAGGAGGGGAAAGGATTTTCCCGGCGTTTCGGCCGCCGCCTCCCCCCCCCATTGCCGGAGGGCGTCAAGCAGGGGCCGGAGCGGCCGGCCGGCCAATTGCGGCGAGGCCGTCAGCCGCCAGGGGCCGGCGGCGGGGGCGGCGGCCAGGAGGCCGGGAAGAAAGCGGCCCACCGTCCCGGAGGAGCCTATCGGGATTTCCCCCCCCCGCCGGGGGAAATCGAGCCCGCGGCCCTGGACGATCAGGACTTCCCCTTCCCGGCGGCAGGGAATTCCCAGGCCGGCCAGGGCGCCCAGGGCGGCCTGGACGTCGCCGGAATCGGGGAGGCCCGACAGCCGGGACTCCCCCCGGGCGATCCCGGCGAGGAGGATGGCCCGGTTGGCCAGGCTTTTGCTGCCCGGCACGGCGATATCGCCGGCCGGCGGCCGGCGGACCGGCCCCAACCGGAGGCGGGGGGGATAATCGGCGGCGGCAGGCATTGGTTCCCCGGCTTTTTCCACAGGAGAAAAAAAATGTCATGGTCTCGCGGCGGTTGGCGTTCGCGGAAATCCTCGCAAATTCCCGACTATCCCAATCCCCCGGCCCTGCGGGAGGCCGAGGATCGGCTGAAAACCTACCCGCCCCTGGTGTTCGCCGGGGAAATCCGCCAGCTCAAGTCCGAACTGGCCCGGGTGGCGGACGGGGGGGGATTTCTGCTCCAGGGCGGCGATTGCGCCGAAACCTTCGCCGATTTCAACACCTTCAACATCCGCGACACCTTCCGGGTGCTCCTGCAGATGGCCCTCATCCTCACCTTCGTCGGGGAGAAGCCGGTCGTCCGGGTGGGGCGGGTGGCCGGGCAATTCGCCAAGCCCAGGAGCAATCCCACCGAAAAAACCCCGGAAGGCGAGATCCCCAGCTACCGCGGCGACATGATCAATCGCCGCGAGCCGGCCGGCCGGACCCCGGATCCGGAACGGATGATCCGCGCCTATTTCCAGTCGGCCGCCACCCTCAACCTGCTCCGGGCCTTCGCCGGCGGCGGTTACGCCGACATCCACAAGGCCAGCAAGTGGCTCCTGGATTTCGTGGGCAAAAGCCCGGTCCGGGAGAAGTACGAGGCCCTGGCCCGGGGGATCGACAAGACCATCGGGGTCATGCGGGCCTACGAAAGCCTCGAGGGGGGCGCGCTCCCGGCCCATCCCCAGCGCATCGATTTCTACAGTTCGCACGAGGCGCTGTTCCTCCCCTACGAGGAGGCCCTATGCCGCAACGACAGCCTCACCGGCGATCCGGTGGCCGGCTCCGCCCATTTCCTCTGGCTGGGCGAACGGACCCGCGACCCGGAAGGGCCGCACACCGAGTTCCTCCGGGGGGTCGTCAATCCGATCGGGATAAAATGCGGCCCCGGCGCCGAACCCCGGGAAATCGAGCGGCTCCTGGAGAAGCTCAACCCCGACAACGAAAAGGGCCGGATCACCCTCATCCTGCGGGCCGGGGTGGGCAAGGCCGAACTCGCCTATTCCCGCCTGATCCGGGAGATCGTCTCGGCCGGGCGCGAGGTGGTCTGGTGCATCGATCCCATGCACGGCAATCCCCGCCTCCATTCCTCCGGGGTCAAGACCCGTTATTTCACCGACATTCTGTACGAATGCAAGATTTTTATCGAGGTCTGCCGGGCCGAAAAGGTCCATCCGGGCGGCCTGCACCTGGAAATGACCGGCAAAAACGTGAGCGAATGCCTGGGCGGTTTCGACTCGGTGGACGATCTTTCCCGCGACTACGAGACCACCTGCGACCCCAGGCTCAACGCCTCCCAGGCGCTGGAACTGGCCTTCGCGGTGGCCGAGTGCCTCGCCGCCGATCGGGGCTAGCGCCCCCGGTTCATTCGGTTTCCGCCCGCGGGGAAGTGAATTCCCCTTCGGCATTGGGGGTCGATTCCGGAGCAAACGGACTTCGCTGTTCACGGGATTGGCCTTTTCGGACCACCAGTCCAAAAAAACTTGAATTCGCGCCGGGCGAACGTAGAATGCGGGGGAAATCGTGGAACGATCCGCGCCGGGCGGAAGCGGAATGGAGAAGCGGTCGCCCCCCGGGCGGGGGCGCGGGCGGGAGGGGAAATGACCGAACAGGAAATTCGCCGGGCGGTCCTGGCCATCATCCGGGATGTGGCCGGACTTGACGAGGAGCCGAGCCTGGACGGGGAAAAGCCGCTCCGGGATCAACTGGAACTGGATTCGATGGATTTTCTCGACATCGTGATGGAACTCCGCAAGCGCCACCGGGTGGAGGTGCCCGAAACGGATTATCCCCAACTGGCCAGCCTGGATTCCACCGTCCGCTATCTCGAGCCCCGGCTCGCTAGCGCTCCGGGGAAGTGAATTCCCCGGGGGCGTTAAAGGCTGATTCCGGGGCGAACGGACTTCGGCATCCGTAAATTCAGCTTTTTCCGGACCACTAGAAATGACTTTCGACGCGGTCGTAATCGGGGCCGGGCCTTCCGGACTGGCGGCGGCGGCCCGCATGGCCTGCTTCGGGGCGAAGGTGTGCCTGCTGGAGGCCCATGGCCGGCCCGGCGGACTCAATTCCTGGTACCGGCTGAACGGCCGGGAAATCTCCGCCGGACTGCACGCCCTCACCAATTTCAGCCCCTCCGGCCGGACCGGGCCGCTGGGGAAGCTTCGCCGGCAATTGCGGCTCGATTCCTCCCTGTTTCCCCTCCGGCCGCAAATCCGTTCCCGCGTCCGCTTCCCCTCGGCCGAGCTTTCCTTCACCAACGAACCGGAATTTTTCCGTTCCCGGGTGGCCGCCGTATTTCCCCGGGAGATTGACGGGTTCGACCGTTTCCGCGGCTTGGTGCTCGCCGCCGACGAGGGGGAGTTGACCTCGCGGCAATCCTCGGCCAGGGATATCATGGAAACCTGCCTGCGGGACCCGCTTTTGATCGATATGCTCGCCTGCCCGGTGATGTTTTACGGCAATCCCGGGGGGGTGGGGGACGGCGGGGACGGGCAAAGAACGCGGCCGGACATGGACTGGCTGCTGTTCTGCGTGATCTGGAAATGCATTTTCGAATCCGGGTTGTCCAGTCCCGCCTCCGGCATGCGGCCGCTCTGGGAAGAGTTGCTTAAGCGGGTTCCGGCGGCCGGCGGCGAAGTCCGCCTCGGGGCCAGGGTGGAGCGGCTGGTGTCCGCGGGGGATCGGGTGGCGGCGGCGCGGCTGGCCTCGGGCGAGGAGGTGGCGGGGAACGTTTTTTTTTCCTCGGCCGGGGCGGTGGAAACCTCCGCCCTGCTGGGGGAGGCGCCGGATCGCCCGGCCGGCCGCGTCAGCGTGGCCGAGGGTTTGGCCCTGACCGGCGTTTCGGCGCGGGAAACCGGACTGGCCGACACGGTGGTTTTTTATTCCTTTTCCGACCGGTTCGCTTACCGCCGGCCGGAATCGCTGACCGAGCCGGAGAACGGGGTCGTCTGCGCCGGCGGGAATTACGCCCCCCTCCCGGCGGCCCAAGCCGGCCAGGACGAAGCCCCCGGCTGCCTCAAAGTCACCCAGTTGGCCTCGTATCCGGCCTGGAAGCGGCTGGGGGCGGTCGCCTACGCCGAAGCCAAGAGGAAAACCGCCGCCGGCATGGGCGAAGCCCTGTCCCGGCTAGGGGTGCGGCTGCCGGCCGGCGGCGAACCGGAAAAACGCTTTCCCCCCTTCGACGATTTGTTCACCCCCGTGACCCTGGAGCGTTACGCCCGGCATGCCGAGGCCGCCCTCTACGGCAGCCCGGTGAAAACCCGCGGGGGAATCGCCTTCCGCGCCAATCTCGTTCTCATAGGAACCGATCAGGGATTCCCGGGAATCGTCGG
>JAISYL010000010.1 GCA_031269935.1 Planctomycetota bacterium | reverse complement strand
TCAAGGCTGTTTAACCCGGAACCTTGCAATAATTGCATCGGTTTTCATCGAATTTCAAGCTGTTTTTCCTGGATTTTTCGAGATTTTTCGCCAAAAAGATTATTTTTCCGGGACGACTAATCAAGGTCGGGGTTCCTTCCAGGAACATTCCCAGGACGAGGAGGAATAAGTTGATTATGGGTAGCATAATGATGGGATTATCGGTGACGCCGATGAGGAAGCGTGAAATGGCGTGGGGGATGCGTTCCCAGCTCATGTAATAACCGAAGGCCGAAGCGGCGATAATGTCCAGCTTCCCCAGGTGGGCGACGGCTCCGGAAACAACGCTTTCCACCACCTTGGGGTCGGTGATGTCCCCGATCAGCGCCACCCCCTTGCGGCCCTGGCCCTCGATTCGCTTCGCCGTCGCCTCGGCGGCCTCCTTGTCAATGTCCGCCGCCGCGATGTCCGCCCCCTTCCGGGCGAACATCAGGGCGATGGCCTGGCCAATCCCGGCCCCCGCGCCCGTGACAAGCGCGGTTTTTCCCGACAAGGAAAAATTCTCGTCGAATCCCTTGAATTCCATGGAAAATCTCCTGCCCGAAAATGCTCCCGCGCGGCGGCGATTCCCGTCGGCCAATCGCTCCCCGGGGGACGGCGCCCGGCCGGCGGACGGCGGTCCAGCCGAAAGGCGGGACGGCGGATGCGACCGGATGGCGCCCGCCAAAAGACGGCGCCTCGGGAAGCGGCTTTCGCCAATAGCCTCAAAAAAAACGCCGGCGGCCATTTGTCGGTCTGAAACGGCGATTTTACTATTTCAAGATTATCTTTTGGGTGGCGGGCCAGAGCAACAAATTATAAAATGGCCATTAACGGCATTTTCCCTATTTCAGACGGGCGCGGGTTAAACTATATATCCGCCATTCCCCTTTTTGTCAAGAATCCATCCGACGACTTTTTAGGGCAAACCCGGACGGAAAACGCCGGGACGCCCCGGAGCCAGGTTTCCCGTCCGCCGGCAAAATGCCTCTTTGTTCCTTCGCAAATCCGGGGCCGGCCTAGTCCGCGCCCTCCCGGATAATAAACCGCTCGCGGCGAAAATGTGATTTTCGACCCGACGAGGATCGCTTTCACAATTCCAATCCGCGATATACCCAAGCGCGTATGCTTTTCGGTTGTCCTTGCTCCCTAACCCTTGCCCGCGCTTGGATCTGGTGATGGACGGGCATCCGAAAACCAAAACGCTTTCGCCATAAGAGGGCGACGCGAAACAAGAATTGCATGTTTCCCGGTTGCAAGCTTGGCTGGCGCCATCCCGTCGCTCCCCGAGTGTATACCGTTACTTTGCCTCGGGTCCTTAGGGCTCGTTCTCCCGAAGCGATAAAACATCATATGAATTTATTGATGAATATATGTTTTATTTGTTGAAGTATCATCTTAATTTTAAGACAACACTTTTATTTACTATATATTATATAAAATAGGCCATATTAAATAAATCATTTTTATTGATTTATTTCTAATAATAGTTTGACAAATCATGATAATCATCCTATAATTTCGCCATCTCCTTAACCAAGCGATTTGGCGAAGTTTTCAAATACGAGGCGGGTACGGGCTGTCTCCAGGTTCAATTTCACCGGGGACCTCTCCGGCCTGGGCGTAATATGATGCCGCCAATGGATTTTCTGGAAACGACTCCCTTTGAATCGCGTTAAGTCCGCGCCGGATCTACGCTCGACACCTGATTTTACCGAAGATCGCGACGTGTTCATAATGTCCGGATGGGGAACGGGTTTCCCCCGGCTGTCGTCAGGCCTATTCCATGAATGACCTTTCCCTCGCCCCCGCCGCGAAAACCCAAACCGACAGGGTATACAGTTTTCTCCTGGAGAAAATTCATCAGGGATATTGGCCCGTCAACGCCAAGATTATGACGGAAAACGAACTGTGCGCCACCCTGCGGGTCAGCCGCATAGCCGTGAGGGAGGCGGTGGAGCGGTTGGCGGCCCTTGGCTTGTTGGTGAAAAAACAGGGATCGGGGACCTATGTGGCCAAGCCCGCGGCGGAGAGCTGTTTTGATTCCCTGTTCCAGTTGATTAATCTGGACAGGGAAAATACCAAACAGCTTCTGGAATTCCGCAAATCCTTCGAGTCGCAGAACATCAAGTTGTTCATGAAATACCATGTTCCCGAGGATGTCGCCGCCTTGGAGAATAATTACCGGGAGATGCTGGCTACCCGCTATTCCGATCCCGGGCTTTCCGGACGGCTTGACTTTGAATTTCATCAGATAATCGCCATGGGCACCCGCAATCCCTTTGTCATTCGCATCTGCAGAATCCTGACCGGAATTCTCCGTTCCCATCAGGAAGAATTGTACCGCACCGCCGATCAGGACAATGCCTATCAGTATCACAAGGACATCATCGCCCATATAAAAAGCGGCGATGCGAAGGTGGCGGTCGCCTTGATGCGCAGACACATCAAAATATCGACCAAGGCGTTTCTGCGGCACCATAAATCGCGGCGTCCCGGGACGGACGGGGTTGGAGGCGGGTCGAACGCCGTTTCCGGTTGAAACTCCCGGCGTTGCGGTGATTCCCCCCTTGAACGTTAGCCGCCCAGGCGAAACGGCATTGGAAGCGGTTCGGAAGATGAACGGGGAGTTTGTATGCCGCCAAGTTATGTGATTGGCAATGCCCGAATCGTGGATCCGGGGCGGGGGACGGATTGCCTCGGGGAACTGCTGATTGCCAACGGCAGGATAGCCGCTTCTCGGGATGAACTTGATTCGGGCAAGGTGAACCAAATCGACGCGACAGGCTGCATTGCGACCCCGGGCCTAATCGATTTTCACGCCCACCTTGCCAGATGGCAGACGGACACCGGCGTCAATCCGGACCTGATGGCCATTCCCAACGGCATCACCGCCGCCGTTGACGCCGGCTCGACCGGAACGGCGGGCGCGGAGGGTTTCATCCGCCACGTAATCCCGAACAGCGAAATCACCATCAGGATGTTTGTCAACGTCTCCGCCATAGGCGTCGCCACCGAGTTGCACAAAGAGAATCCCAACCCGTCCTTGTATGACGAAGCCGCCTTGGCCGACCTCTGCGACAGGTTTCCCGATCTGGTGCTTGGTTTGAAAATCCGCCTGGGAAAATCGTTTTCCGACGGATGGGGAGCCGCGTCCCTCGATCGGGCGAAGGAAATCGCCCGGAAAATCGGCAAGCCCCTCTGCGTACACGCCACCAATCCCGAGATTTCCTATGATCGCCTGCTTGGGGTCATGGAACGGGGCGACATTCTCTGCCACTGCTACCAGGGCGGCGATCATACCATCCTCGCCGACGACGGGAGGGTTGCCAAGGCGCTGTCGAAGGCGCGGGAAAGGGGGGTTCTGTTCGACGCGGCGGTCGGAAGGATCAATTACGATCTAGAAGTGGCGGCCAAGGCGTTGGCGGACGGCTTCCCTCCCGACATTGTCAGCACCGATGTCGTCTCCACCAGCCTGTACCACCCCAAACTGTTCCATCTTCTCCGGGTCGCCTCTCTTTTCCTGGCGCTGGGCATGCCCCTGGACCAAGTCATCCGCGCCTGCACCGACACCCCGGCCCGCCTCATGGGTATGGAAGGGGAAATCGGCGCCCTGACGCCGGGGGCGCGGGCGGACGTGGCCATTTTCGCCGTACGCGAGAAACCCGTGCATTTTTCCGATGCCCGCGGCCACACCATCAACGACGATCGGCTGCTGATTCCGCAGGCGACGTTCAAGAACGGTCGGCTGCTCTACAAACAGATCGATTTTGAATATTGATCCGTACGCCGGGGGACGGCCTTGAGCCTTCCCCGGCGTACGGAACCTCGCCGTCTTGGCGGAATTGGACAATTCCGCGACCTTCGTCTGGAAAAAGAACAAAGGGGGAAGCCATGAACAGGAAAACCGCAGCCGCATTTGCCGTCCTCGGGTGTCTCCTGGCGATCGCGACCGTCCCGGCCGGCACGCCGGTCGCCGTCAGCCTCGCCACCGTCATCCCGGCCGGCACGCCCGTTCCCGCCGGCCTGGAACGCATGTCGGCAATCCTCAACCAGTCCGGGGAGTTCAAGAGCAATGTCTATCCCGCCGGCCAATTGGGCTCGCTGACCGACGTCATGGACCGCTGTCTCGACGGCGATCCCACCGTCATGACCTGCGATCCGGCCGATCTCGCCGACGTCACCGTCAAGGATTTGTCCATTGCCCAGGCGCCATTCCTTTTCTCCTCCTGGGAGGAGGTGGATCGGTTGACCTCCAGTTCCTGGTGGAAGGATCTTTGCGTGCGGGTTGAGGGAAAAGGCATGAAGATCCTTGCCTACAATTGGGCTTTCGGCGAACGCCACATCCTGACCAGGAAACCGATCGGGAAGATCGCCGACTTGGCCGGCCTCAAGATTCGCATCCCCAACAACGTCAATTTCGTCAAAACCTTCCAGGCGCTGGGGGCCGCTCCCACGCCCATGGCCTTGGCGGAGGTTTTCACCTCCCTGCAGCAAGGCACCATCGACGGGTTGGAAAACCCCTATTCCGACATTTACGCCAACCGTTTTCACGAGGTGGGCAAGTTTATCGTCGAGGACGACCACATCAAACAGATTTGCCTCATAATTTGCGGCATCGAATTTTTTGACGCCCTGGGCGAAAGCCAAAGGAAAACGCTGATCGAGGCGGCGACGGCGGCGGGCGAATACCAGCGCGCCCTTGTCCTGCAACAGTCGGACGACTTCAAGAACAAACTGGCCGCCGACGGCGTGACCTTCACCAGGATTGATCGGGACGAATTCGTCAAGGCGTGCGAAAAGTACTACGCCTATCCCGAGTTTTCCGACTGGACTCCCGGCCTGCGGGAGACGGTCATGAAGATTCTCGGCCGTTAGGCCGGGCAGTTCGCGCGCCGGCCGCGGCTCTAGGGTTCCGCCAAGTCCAAATCCTTGGTTTGGACTTGGCGGAAAGCGCTCCCGATTCATCCAGCTTCCGCCTCCGGGGAAGTGAATTCCCTTTCGGCGCCGGAGGCCGATTCCAGAGACGACGGACTTCGGAATCGGTAAAGCTTAGGCCGTTTCAGACCGTCAGCGGCCTGAAACGGAAAACGGCGATTCGCGGCTCGGGTTTCCCGATTTTGAATCCGGAGAGGCAAGACGTGGAAAAATTTCGCCAAGTCGCCGCCGTCGTCGGCAATTTCGATTTGTATTTATCCGGCCTGTGCGCCGTCGCCCTGGTCGGGCTGACCACGGTCGGAGTGATCATGCGCTACCTGGTCGGCAGTCCCATCATTTGGATGGAGGAGGTGCAGATCCTTCTTTTCGTCTGGGTGGCCTTCTTCGGCGCCGCCGTGGCGTTCCGCTCCAACAACCACATCGTTATCGAAGCGATGGTCGAGTTGTTTCCGGCCAGTTGGCAACGGGCAATCGAGGTTTTCGATTCATTCCTGGTGTTCGGCGTCCTTGTCCTGGTGGCGTACTGGGAATACTCGCGGGGCACGACCCTGTTGCGGACGGGGCGCTCCACCAGCATTCTCAACATCCCCACCGCGCTCAATTACTTCGGGGTGGCGGTCGCCTGCCTGTTCATGCTCGCGCATTTCGTTCGCCAGCGCCTGGCCGCCTTCAACGCCTGGCGCGCCGGACGGCGGGCTGCCGGAAGGGATTCCTGATGTTGGATTCGGTTGCGGTTTCATCCGTCGTCCTCCTGGCGTGCATGTTCCTCAAGGTTCCGGTGTTCGCCTCGCTTATCATCGGTTCGCTCTGCTATTTCGCGCTTCCGCCCGGCGCCTCGACCCAGATCATCGCCCAGCGCTTCACCTCCGGGATTGAGAGCATCCCCCTTCTGGCGGTGCCTTTCTACATTTTCGCCGGCGTGGTCATGAACTATTGCGGCATTACCTCCCGGATCATGGATTGCTGCGCCGTGCTGACCGGGCGCCTGCCCGGGGGCCTGGCGCAGGCAAACATCCTTCTTTCCACCCTCATGGGCGGCCTGAGCGGCTCCAATCTCGCCGACGCCGCCATGGAGGCGAAAATGCTGGTCCCGGCGATGGAGCGCAACGGCATGCCCAAGCCCTTTTCCACCGTGGTCACCGCCTTCTCCTCCATCATCACCCCCCTCATTCCCCCCGGCATCCAGATGATCCTCTACGGGACTCTGGCCGGCGTCTCCATCGGCAAGCTTTTCATCTCCGGCCTGTCGGTCGGGTTGTTGACCTGCCTTGCGCTGATGATTGGCACGGCGTTCATCGCCAACAAGCGCGGGTTCCGCCGGCTGCGCGCCACCCGGGCGACCGGAGCCGAGTTCTTCGCCGCCTTCTGGAGGGCGGCCCTGCCGCTGTGCCTTCCGATTGTGATCATCGGCAGCATCCGCATCGGCGTCTGCACGCCGACCGAAGCCGGGGCGGTGGCCGTGGTGTACGGAATCGGGCTGGGAATGCTCTACCGCACCCTCTCGCTCCGCGATTTCCTCGCGTCGGTGAAGGAGACGGTGGCGACCACCGGAGTCATCGCCCTGATCGTCGGGGCGGCGTCGGTGTTCGCCTGGATCCTCACCAAGGAGAGGATTCCTCAAATCGCCGCCGAAACCATGGCCATGGGAATCAAGAACAAATACGTCTTTCTGGTGATTGTGAACCTGTTTCTGTTGGTTGTGGGCATGTTCATAGAAGGCACCGCCGCCACCATCATCCTGGCGCCCCTGTTGGCGCCCGTTGCCCGGACGTTCGGCATGGACGACGTTCATTTCGCCTTCATTTTCATCTTCAACCTTTCCATCGGCTGCATTACCCCGCCGATGGGGACCCTGATGTTCGTCACCTGCGGAATCACGGGTTGCAAGATCAAGGATTTCCTCAAGGACTCGATACCCTACTTCGCCATGCTTTTGACGATTCTGGCCCTCCTGACCTTCGTCCCCTTCCTTAGCGTCGGCATCCTCGATCTCTTTTATTGAGTGCGCCGGCATCGGCGACTTCAACGGGCGCCCCGCCGGAGCGCCCGTTTTCACGCAGAGATTCCGGAGACTCCCGTTTAATTGTCGACCTTCCCCTTCATGAGAGCCATTCTTTCCGCTTTCGTTCGACGGCGATGGCGAACTGTTCAGAAAACACGGACGCGCCTGGCGGCGAGGCGTTCATTGCCGAACCGGAACAACTCTGCAAGATGAACGTCGCCCCCTGGAATCCGGGGCAAAACCCAAACGAATTGAGTGAGTGCCCCGGAATTGGTAAATAAACCGGGGCGGGGATGGCTATCAAAGTAAATGACGATGCCATCGAGATTGATTTCCCCGGAAACTGCGGATAAATGAAAAACCTTGCCGAAACCGGGAGGCTGCCAAGGCCGGCGTTCCGGCCGTAATCATAAAACCAGAAACCTAACGGCCAGGGGGCGTAAAAATGTTTGACGAAGCTTCCGGCGGCTTTTATAATGAATTCGCTTCCGGAAATGGCCTTTTGGCCTTCGGGCGGTTGCGGGGAACTTCCGCGGCTTGGCCGGGAAAAACCGCCGTCAATTTATTTCGCCGGAATCCCGCCGCCGGGCCGTCTTCCGTCCGGAGGGAAACAATTCCTTTCCCGGCGGTTCCCTTTCATTCCGCAGGTAAGCGGGCGAGCCGCTTTCCTAAGGGTCTGTAAAAAAATAAGTGCTACATGTTTAGACAAGGAACCGAGTCCCGACAGTAAATTTTCCCTAGTTTAGGAAAAATTTACGAGAAGGGCGAAGGTGACGCGGTATATACCGAAGCCACTTTGAATTTAGGTTAACTCAGTATCCTATTCGGACCTGTTTTCCAGGCTGTGTGGTGAAGAGCTGAAAGTTATGTGTGAGGAGTGTCCTCAGCTCGTCGGTGTATTCCGACAAGCACTCGAAAAACATTAGGGCTTCCTCCGTGAACTCCTTGAATGTTGCGTAATACCGGTTATTCATGACTTTTTTGCGGAAGAATTTCCACACCCGTTCTATCAGATTGAGATTGGGTGAATAAGGCGGCAGGAACCACAACTGTATTCTACTTTCA
>JAISYL010000196.1 GCA_031269935.1 Planctomycetota bacterium | reverse complement strand
TACGGCGTCAAAAGCCGCTTCCCGGATGTTTTTTGCCCCTGACCGCCGGTCAAAAAACATCCCGCCGGCGCCTTTTTCCTTGTCTAACCCGAACGATTCGGCATTTAACAACACGCTTTAAAAGTCCATCGGGACGGACCCCGGCCGGCCAATCCGGGGGCGGAGGCCGCGCCAATGGCCCGGAGCGAAAACGGATTCGGGGTGGTCTACCGGGACAACCACCTGTTGGCGCTGGACAAGCCGGCGGGCTTGCCCAGCCAGCCGGACGCCTCCGGGGACGCGGCGCTGGTCGATTTGGCGAGGGAAAGCCTCCGGCGGGAATTCGCCAAGCCCGGCGGGGTTTACCTGGCGCTGGCGCACCGCCTGGATCGCCCGACCAGCGGCATCGTCCTCGCCGCCCGCACCGGCAAGGCGGCCCGGCGGCTGGCCGAGGCCTTCCGGAAACGGGAGGTGCGGAAGACCTACCTGGCCCTGGTCGAGGCGCCGGCGGCCTTTCGGCCGGAGGGCGAACTCCGGGACTGGCTGGCCGGGGACGGCCGGGGAGGCATGCGGCCGGCCGGATCCGGGACGCCCGGAGCCCGGGAGGCCGTCCTGGCCTACCGCCGGCTGGCCGCCGCCTCCGGGCGGGCCCTGCTGGAAGTGGATCTCCTGACCGGGGTGAAACACCAGATTCGCCGCCAACTGGCCAACCTGGGTCTCCCGGTGGTGGGGGATTTCAGGTACGGCTCGGGCGGGGGCAAGCCGCCGCCGGTCCCGGTGGCCGGCGGCCGGGCGATCCTGCTCCACGCCTGGCGGATCGGCCTCGTCCACCCGGTCCGCCGGGAAGCCCTGGAATTGTCGGCCCCGCCGCCGCCCTTTTGGCGGGACTACCTTGCCGCCTTCCCCGCCCTTATTTCAACCCTGAGGGCCTGAGCCAGGGGTCCGGCGAGCTTGACCCGCTCGGCCAGGCGGCAGGGCCAGAGCCAAACCGCCCCCTCGCGGTCGGCCAGGACCAGGGGGAGCCGGCGCCGGCTCCGGGGAATTTTCAAATCGACCAGGATATCCTGGATTTTCCGGCTCCCCGGGGCGCCCAGGGGGCGGAAGCGCTCGCCCGGCCGGGGCGGCCGCAGCCGGAGCGGCCAGCGGAGAGCGGCCGGATCGAACCATTCCGCTTCCGGATTCCGGGCGTCCGCCTCCGGGGGCCGGCCGGGCGAGGGCAGCCATTCGGCGGTCACCGCCAGGCCGGAAACCGGGAGGCTGAAGGGGGGATCGGGAAGGATTATCCCCTCCGGCCGGGGAGGCGCCGCCTCCGCCGGGGGAGAGAAAAAAATGCCCTCCGGCTCCCGGACCGCCCGGAACCGGCCGGGGAGGTTGAGCGATTCGCCGGGCTTTCCCGCCTCCGCTAGCCGGAACAGCCCGGCCAGGGTCCGGCGGTTCGGGAGCCGGAGGGCCGTTTCCTCCTCCAGGACCAGCCTAAGCGCGTAAACCAGCGCCTCCGGCCGCCGGAAGGCCGCTTCCGGCAGCCGGAAAAAGCGGCCCCCGGCTTCCTCCCGGGCCAGGCGGCCGGCCAATTCCCTCCCCTGGCCGGCCAGTTCCGCCTCTTCCCGGGCCAGGCGGGCCGCCCGGACCAGCAGGCGCGAGCCGAAGCCGGGCAAGAGCGCCTCCAGAATCGGGAGCGTCCGGTTGCGGATTCGGTTCCGGGCGAAGGCGGGATCCCGGTTGCTGGCGTCCTCCCGCCATTCCAGCCGCTCCTTCCGGGCATAGGCGGCTATTTCCGCCCGACGGAAACCTAGGAGGGGCCGGCCCACCTCGATCGTCCGCCCCGGGGGGACCGCCAGCCGGGTGAATTCGTCCATTCCCGCCAAACCCCGGCGATGGGCGCCCCGGCGCAGTTGCAGGAGGATGGTTTCGATTTGATCGTCGGCCTGGTGCCCGGTCAGGGCGATGGCCCCGTCCGCCCCGGCGAGATCGGCGAAAAAGAGCAGCCGCAGCCGGCGGCCGGCCTCCTCCCGCCCCGGCCCGGCGGCTCCGGCGGCCCCGGCCTCCCGCCCGGCGAAGGCGAAGGCGAGCCCCTCCGCCAGCCGGCGGCTGAATTCACGATCCTCCCGGGCCGCTTCGCCCCGCCAGCCGTGATCGAGATGGGCGGCGATGATTTCCGGCCCCCCCTTCCGGCCCGCCCGCCAGCGGGAGAGGAGGTGGAGCAGGACCACCGAATCAATCCCCCCCGAGAGGGCGGCGATTATTCGGCCGGGCCCGCCGGCGCGGGCCAGGATGCGGGCCATGGCTTCGGCAAAGGCGTCCCGCATGGACCGCCCTCCGGCGAAAAAAAAAGCCTTCCGGTCAGGGAAGGCCAAGTTTTGGCTTGGTGCTGGGGGGCAGAGTCGAACTGCCGACACCGGCCTTTTCAGGGCCGTGCTCTACCGGCTGAGCTACCCCAGCGGGAAAAAGACAGTATAGGCGGGCGCGCCCGGCTGTCAAACATATTTTGCCCTTGGCGAAAACGCATTTTTCGGGATTATGCTTGCGGCCGGCCCGAATAAGGTTAATATTCAACTTGTTCCGTAAGGGTTGGTCAAAAAACAAGTACTGCCTGTTTGGACAAGGAACCGAGTCGCGACAGTAAATTTTTGCCCTAGACCGGGGCTTATTTTGGTCGAGCCCTAAACGGCGGGGGAAGGGATTCGAGCATGAACAGGCGCGTATTGGGGAAGACCGGACTGGAAGCCTCCATCCTGGGGTTCGGCTGCATGCGGCTGCCGCTTTTGGACAAGGACAAGCCGGACAGCGTGGACGCCCCCGAGGCGATTCGGATGATCCGGAAGGCGATCGATTCCGGGATCAATTACCTGGACACCGCCTATCCCTACCACGGGACGGATCGGATGCAACCCGGCCAAAGCGAAACGGTGCTGGGCCGGGCCCTGGCCGGCGGCTACCGGGAAAGGGTGATTCTGGCCACCAAGTTGCCGACCTGGGCGGTGGAAACCCGGGCCGACATGGACCGGATTCTGGACGGCCAGTTGCGGCGGCTGGGGACCGGACACCTCGACCTTTACCTCGCCCACAACATCGTGGCCCCGATTTGGCCCAAAATGAGGGAATTGGGCATATTCTCCTTTTTCGACCAAGCCAGGAAGGACGGACGCATCCGGCATCCGGGCTTTTCCTTCCACGATCAATATTCCCTTTTCCGCCAGGTGCTCGACGAGTACGACTGGGAAATGGCCCAGATTCAGTACAACTACCTGGACACCGAATACCAAGCCGGCCGGCGGGGCTTGAGGGAGGCCCACGCCAGGGGCCTGGGAGTGGTGGTGATGGAGCCGCTCCGGGGCGGCTTCCTGGTTAACGGCATCCCCGGCGAATTGCGGGAGGGGCTCCGGGCCCGGCGGCCGGACTGGTCGCTGGCCGATTGGGGGCTCAGGTGGCTGTGGAATCAGCCGGAGGTGGGGGTGGTGCTCTCGGGCATGAGCGCCATGGAACAGTTGGAGGAGAACATCCGGGTGGCGGAGGCGGCGGGGGGGGAGGAGTTCGCCCCCGGGGATTTGGCGGCCCTGGAGTCGGTGAAGGCCCGCTTCGCCGAGCGCCTGGAGGCCAGTTGCACCGCCTGCGGCTATTGCCTGCCCTGCCCGGCCGGGGTGGCCATCCCCAAGGTTTTCTCGCTGTACAACGAATATTGCCTTTCCGACGAGCGCTCGGTGAAGGATCGGGCCCGGCAATTCTATTCCATGACCATGACCGGGGGGGAAAAGGCGGAAAACTGCCTCGCCTGCCGCGCCTGCGAGGACAAATGCCCCCAGCACATCCCCATCGCCCGGCTTATGCCCAAGGCGGCGGAAGCCCTGGCCGTTCCGGCCTGAGGCGCGCCGGTTTCGCCGAAACCTCAAGCCGAAGCCGGAAAGTCCGATAATCTTGATCGGACCGGGAGGCGGAAGAGGAGGAAGGCCACATGCGCTTCATCATTCTGGCGGCCGGGCAGGGGACGCGGATGCACCCCTTCACCAAGACCACTTCCAAGTGCCTGATGCACCTGGGGCACGGCGAAACCGTGGCCGAGCGCATGGCCCGGGTGCTCCGGGAAATCGACCCGAAGGCGGAGATCATCTACGTCCTCGGCTTCATGTACAAGGAAATCCAGGCCATCCTCCCCCCCTATGTGGAGGTGATCCAGAACCCCTTCTACGCCGTCTCCAACAGCATCGCCTCGCTCTGGTTCGCCCGGGAGCGGCTGAACGCCGGACTGGTGCTGATAAACGGCGACATCGTGCTCAGCCGGGCCGCCCTGGTCGAAATCGCCGCCCTGGATCGCCCCGCCACCATAGTCCTGGATTCCGGCAAACGGGAAAACCTGGACTGCGGGGTGATCGTGGAGGACAGGCGGGTCGCCCTCATGGCCAAAAGCTTCAAGACCGGCTACGGGGAATACACCGGAGTCATCCAGATGGACGCCCAAACGGCGGTGGCGGTGCGCCGGCAGACCGAGGAGATGATCGAGGCCAACGATCTCAACAACTGGGCGGAGTACTCCCTGATCCAGCTTATCCTCAGTAACGACCTCTATGTCGGCTACCACGACATCGCCGGCCACGAATGGGCCGAACTGGACACCCTGAACGACTTGATCACCGCCCGGCGGGTGCAGGAAACGGAATACGCCGGCCCGGGAAAGGGGAAGGGCCGGCATGGCTGAGGCGCTGTCCGGGGAGGGGAGGCTGGCCCTGGTCACCGGCGCCACCCGGGGGATCGGGCTGGCGATTTCCCGCCGGCTCCGGCGGCGGGGCCATCGGGTGATCGGGGTTTACGGCCACGACGAGCGGGCGGCCGGGGCGGCCCGGGAGGAATTGGGATCCGGTTTCATTCCGGTCAAGGCGGACTTGAGCCGGGTCGAGGGAATCGCGCCCCTGGCGGCGGCGGTGGACGGGGCGGGGGGGATTCTGCATTATCTGGTGGCCAATGTCGGGGTCACCGACAAGACCCCTTTCGGGGAAGTTAGTCCGGACGCTTGGGAACGGGTCCTCCGGACCAATCTGACCGTCCCCTTCTTCCTGGTCCAGGCCCTGGCGGGGCGGATGCCCGAGGGCGAGGGCCGGCTGCTCTTCATCGGGGCGGCGATGGGGCGGCACCCGCACGGGCTAAGCCTTTCCTACGGGGCCAGCAAGGCGGGGCTGCATTTCCTCGCCCGTTCCCTGGTCAAGGTCCTCTCCCCCCGGGGCATAACCGTCAACGTGGCCGCCCCCGGCTTCGTGGAGACCGCGATGCAGGGGGACAAGGCCCCGGATCACCGCCGGCGGGTGGAACAAAAGATCGGGCTCCGGCGCTTCGCCGATCCGGACGAGGTGGCGGCGGCGGCGGAAAGCCTGCTGGAACTCGGCTACGTCACCGGCGGCTTCCTCGCCGTGGACGGCGGCTACGGCTGCGAGTGAGGAGAGGGTGGAAAAGCCGAAAAACCTCATAGTCATCCATCTGGAAAGCATTTCCCGGACAAATCTTTGGCAATACCGGAACGATTTGGGCACGGTATGGCGCCTGATGTCGCGGTCGCTTCAGTTCAACCGCTTCTTCTCCTCCGCCACCTCCACCGTCATGGCTTACACCGATTTGTCCTACGGCGATTCCTCCCTCTTCGACAGTTGTCCAGTTTTTCCCCTCACCAAGCGCTATCCCAAAAACAAGGAGGCGTTCAGCGAATTGTGGGTCGAGTGCCTGGCCCGCGGGTATCGGGTTTTTAATTTCAGTTCGTCGCCCTATCACAAAAGGGTCGAGGATGCGGGGAAATTCGGGGCTGCCGTCAACAACCCCGACATCCCGGTTCTTTGCGAGAAGGCCCTGGGGCGCATGGCGGCCGCCAAACGGGAGGGGTGGCGGTTTTACGCCTATTTTTGGGATGATTCCTCCCATCTGGCCTATCCCAGCCCGATCAAGGACCGGGCGGAGGGGGTGGCCGGGCGCCTGCGCCGCGCCTACGCCCTGATCGACGCCTCCCTCAACCGCCTGCTGTCCGGGCTGGTCGAACTGGGGCTGTGGGACGAGACCGTGGTCATCGGCTTCGGCGATCATGGGGACGAAGCCTGGAGCCACGGGCTCAACCGGGGTTACTGCCATTGCCTGGTCCCCTACGCCAGCCTCGCCTGGACCCCGATGTTCATTTTCGATCCCGGGCGCTTCCCCCCCGCCATCACCGGCCAACTGGCCAGCATGGTGGATCTCAAGGCCACCGCCCTGGGGCTGCTGTTCCCGGACCAGCCCTCCCAATTTCCCCGTACCCCCTTTTCCGGGCTGGACCTGTTCCGGGAAAGGCGGGAATTCGCCTTCAGCCAGAACATGTTCGCCCTTCAGCGGGAGTATAGCGACCCGGAGCGGGGGATGATCAAGGGCTACGCGGCGACCGACGGCGATTACCGGCTGGTGGTCTCCTCGGGCGGCCGGAAGCCGGAGGAGGGGGGGATGGAACTCTATTGCGACCAGGCCGACCCCGCCAACAGCCTGAACCTGCTGAAATTCTTCCGGCTGGACCGGGAGGGGGGAATCAGGAGGTTCGTCCAGCCCCCGGAGGCGGTGGCCAGCAATTTCACCTGCGTTTTCGAGCCGCCCCGGGTGGAAAGCCTGCGCGCCGCCTTCAACCG
>JAISYL010000273.1 GCA_031269935.1 Planctomycetota bacterium | reverse complement strand
CGCCGCGCTCTGCCAAGTGGGGCAACTGAGAGCGATGGAATCGAAGGCGGGATTCTTTTCCTTGGCCCGGTTCCAGGCCTTGAAGAAGCCGTTGCCGTCCTCGCCGGTTATGGGGGGGGGATTCAGGCCGCGCTCCAGATAGGCGTCGATGATCGCCTCGGACATGGCGCCGCCCTGCGACCAAATCCCGTCGATCGAGGGGTAGGCGGCGAACAGCGATTCGATGTGGCGCTTGGAGGTGGCGTAGTCCCAGCCTCCAAATACCGTCTGTACAATCTCAATGCCGGGGTGTCGCTTGAACACCGACTCGGCACCCTCGAAGCGGCCGGTGCTGTTCGAAGTGCCGGAAACGCCGTTGAAAACAAAAATCTTTCCCTTGCCCCCCAGGGTTTTGGCCAGCCATTCGGCGCCTATGCGCCCGAAATCCCTTTGATCGATGGTGAGGTGGTAGGCCCGGGGGCTGTCGGTGGTGTTGTCGAAATCCACCACCACGATGCCGGCCGCCGCCGCCTTGTTGATCACCGGGATCAGGGCGCGGGGCGAGCCGGCGTTGATCACCAGGATGTCCACGTTCCGGGATATCAGATCCTCGATGTCGGCGATCTGCTTGGAGACGTCGCCGTCGGCCTGGGTGATGATGTATTCCTTGACGTCCGGATTCTTGTCGGCGGCGTATTTGAATTCCTCGTTCGACTGCACCCGCCAAGTCACCCCCAGGGTGAACTCGCTGAAGCCGACCGTGTAGGGACCGGGCTTCTCAGCCCCGGAGGCGGCCGCCGTCAGGATGAACAAGGACAATCCCAACAGTTTTTTCAGCATGATCATTCCTTTCTTTTCAGGTCCAAACAAACCAGTCATCCCGGAATCGGGATAAAACGGCAAGGACTCATCGGCTTTCGGCGGTTTGGGAAAACCAAGCCGGGTCGCCGGTAAGGGCTCGTCCATAAATGATTGGAACCCGTCGAAAAACGATGGCGCTTTTCTGTCGAAGCCATCATTTTTTTCCGCGTTCTTGATGTGGACTTTTAAAGGAAATCAAACGGCGGTTTGTTTGATTTCCTTTAAAAGCCAACTTGATCAGCGGCTGAACAACTTCTTGATTATGTCTTCCGGGAGACGGGTGTTGCACCAGAAGCTGTCGGGGAGGTCCGGCCGGAAAAGGTCGTTGAAATTGTCCTTGGTGGTGACGGGAATGGGAAGATCGGTGTTTTTTTCCACCTTTTTCCCCTTGAGGACGTCGATGCCGAGTTCCATGGACGCCGCGCTCATCCAGGAGGGGCAACTGAGGGCGATGGAGTCGAAGGCGGGATTCTTTTCCTTGGCCCGGTTCCAGGCCTTGAAGAAGCCGTTGCCGTCCTCGCCGGTTATGGGGGGGGGATTCAGGCCGCGCTCCAGGTAGGCGTCGATGATCGCCTCGGACATGGCGCCGCCCTGCGACCAGATCCCGTCGATCGAGGGGTAGGCGGCGAACAACGATTCTATGTGGCGCTTGGAGGTGGCGTAGTCCCAGCCTCCGAACACGGTTTGCACGATTTCAATGCCGGGATATTGCTTGAACACCGCCTCGGCCCCCTCGAAGCGGCCGGTGCTTGTCGAAGTTCCGGAGACGCCGTTGAAAACGAAGATTTTCCCCTTGCCCCCCAGGGTTTTGGCCAGCCATTCGGCGCCTATGCGTCCGAATTCCCGTTGGTTGATGGAGAAATGGTAGGCCTGGGGACTGTCGGTGGTGTTGTCGAAATCCACCACCACGATGCCGGCCGCCGCCGCCTTGTTGATCACCGGGATCAGGGCGCGGGGGGAGCCGGCGTTGATCACCAGGATGTCTATCCCCCGGGAAATCAGGTCCTCGATGTCGGCGATCTGCTTGGAGACGTCGCCGTCGGCCTGGGTGATGAAGTACTCCTTGACGTCCGGGTTTTTGGCGGCGGCGTATTTGAATTCCTCGTTCGACTGCACCCGCCAAGTCACCCCCAGGGTGAATTCGCTGAAGCCGACCGTGTAGGGACCGGGCTTTTCAGCCCCGGAGGCGGCGGTCGCCGCCAGGATGAACAAGGGCAACGCCCACAGTTTTCTCAACATGATCATTCCTTTCCTTCCAGGTCCAAACAAACCAGTCATCCCGGAACCGGGATAAAACGGCAAAGGCGTCTCGGCTTTCGGCGATCCGGGGAAAAACCAAGCCGGGTCGCGGGGAACTGGTTAATCCTCAAGGGAATTCCTGAAAATTGGCATCCTGTTTCGCATTGGCGATGGGATCGGGGGAAAATACGCTTGCCATGATTGAAGACGCCGCCAGTCTAACTCAATCGCGGAAAAAATCAAATACCAATCCCGCCGTATGTCCGATCAACGGCTGAACATCTTCGCGACGATTTCCTCCGGGAGTCGGGTGTTGCAGGAATAGCTGTCGGGGAGATCGGGGCGGTAATAGTCCTTCATGTTGTCCTTGGTGATGGTGGGGATGGGGAGTATGGTGGTCTTCTCGACTTTCCCTCCCTTGAGTACGTCGATGCCAAGTTCCATGGCGGCCGAACTCATCCAGGTCGGGCAACTCAGGGAAACCGAATCGAAGGCGGGATTCTTGGCCTTGGCCTCGGTCCAGGCCCGGAAGAAACCGTTGTTGTCCTCGCCGGTTATGGGCGGGGGGTTCAGGCCGTGTTCCAGGTAGGCGTCGATGACCGCCTCGGACATGGCGCCGCCCTGGGACCAGATGCCGTCAATGGCCGGATAGGCGGCGAACAGCGATTCAATGGCCCGTTTGGAGGTGGCGTAATCCCAGCCGCCGAACACGGTTTGGACAATCTCGATGCCGGGATACCGCTTGAACACCGACTCGGCCCCCTCGAAGCGACCGGCGCTCACCGAAGTGCCGGATATGCCGTTGAAAACGATGATCCTGCCTTTGCCCCCCAGAATTTCGGCCAGCCATTCGGCGCCTATGCGGCCGAATTCATGCTGATCGATGGTGAGATGGTAGGCCAACTGGCTGTCGGTGGTGTTGTCGAAATCCACCACCACGATGCCGGCGGCGACCGCCTTGTTGACCACCGGCACCAGGGCGCGGGGGGAACCGGCGTTGATCACCAGGATGTCTATCCCCCGGGAAATCAGGTCCTCGATGTCGGCGATCTGCTTGGAGACGTCGCCGTCGGCCTGGGTGATGAAGTATTCCTTGACCTCGGGGTTTTTGCCGGCGGCGTATTTGAATTCCTCATTGGACTGGACCCGCCAAGCCACCCCGAGGGTGAATTCGCTGAAGCCGACCCGGTAGGGACCGGGCTTTTCAGCCCCGTGGGCGGCGGTCGCCGCCAGGATGAACAAGGGCAACGCCCACAGTTTTCTCAACATGATCATTCTTTTCCTTCCAGGTCCAAACAAACCAGTCATCCCGGAACCGGGATAAAACGGCAAAGGCGTCTCGGCTTTCGACGATCCGGGGAAAAACCAAGCCGGGTCGCGGGGAACTGGTTAATCCTCAAGGGAATTCCTGAAAATTGGCATCCTGTTTCGCATTGGCGATGGGATCGGGGAAAAATACGCTTGCCGTGATTGAAGACGCCGCCAGTTTAACGGAATCGCGGGAAAAATCAAACACAATCCCGCCATCCGCCAGCGTCCCGGCCCGGGAATGGTCGCCGGCCAGATTGATTTCCCTAATCGCGGCCCGGTTTTCAGTCCGCCCCCTTCAATTGGGAGATGACCTCCCGGGTGACGTCGACGCCTCCCCCCAAGTTTTTGACCAGCGTTTGTATTGTGTAAATCGGCCCCCAGGGAATGCCCCACCATCCCAACAGCAGGGTGAGCAGCGAATAGGGGAGGCCGCGCTTCGCCGCGCTGTTCCCGCTTCTGATGAAATGGATGCCGCTCGCGCGCTTGAAGGTGACGACAATCAGGGAGACGGTGTATTGGTAATAGACGAATTTGCCCCCGTTTTGCAGTTCCCACGCCAACTCCTCGCCGGTGAGTTCGTTCAGGCCGGTAATGGTCGCCATGTCGCGCATCTCCCTCCCGCCGCGTTCAAATGAAATCTTCAGCCCGCCCGCACATTCGGGAATCGCCTTTCAGGGCGTCTTCGGGTCCCGGAGGCCGATTCCAATCCGCAAGTATTTTTCGGGGACTTCGACGCCGGTCCTGCCCGCGTATCCCTTGGCGAGGATGTAGGTGTCCCGATAAACGAGGAAATGTGCACCAAGGCGCCGGCGCCCATTTTTTTGGCCAGGAGCGCCAGCCGGTGGCCGCGGGACACAAAGTCGGAATTGACCACCAGGTCCGCCGCCCGGGCGATGATCCGGGGATCCTCGTGGGCTTCCCCGGCCAGGCGGATGATGTCGGGACGTTTGCTTTTTACCTCGC
>JAISYL010000270.1 GCA_031269935.1 Planctomycetota bacterium | reverse complement strand
GCGAGGTAAAAAGCAAACGTCCCGACATCATCCGCCTGGCCGGGGAAGCCCACGAGGATCCCCGGATCATCGCCCGGGCGGCGGACCTGGTGGTCAATTCCGACTTTGTGTCCCGCGGCTACCGGCTGGCGCTCCTGGCCAAAAAAATGGGCGCCGGCGCCCTGGTGCACATTTCCTTCCCCCGGCACATGATTTATGAACCCCTGGGCCGCCGCCGGGCCATAATGGAGAAGGCCTGCGACAGTTTCGGGCTGAAATTCCATTTCGAAAACATGCCCGATCCGACCGGCGAGGCCGGGATCGAGGGCGGCCGGAGATTCATCCGGGAAAAATTCGCTTCCTGGCTCAACCGCCACGGACCCGACACGGCGTTTTTTTGCACCAGCGACTCGCAGGCGGCCCCGCTTATCCGGCAAGTGGCCGATCAGGGCGGTTTTTTCCTGGGCTCGGACATGCCCTCGCCCCTCATCGGCCACTTCGAGGCTTTCGGCCTCGAGCCGCCGGTCGATTTGGGGGATTGGCCGGCGATTCTGAGGACGGTGGAGGAGGAGGCGGTCCGGGCCGGGGCGGGCGGGCGCCTGGGAACCGGCGCCCATTCGCTGGGGCTGTCCCAAACGGCCGGGCTGGTGGAATTCGGGAAGCTGGTGGCCGAGGGCAAGGCTAGGCTGGACGACGCCAGGGCGCTTTTCGAGTGCTTCGGAAAATTTTCGGACGGAAGCCGGTGGGACTGGGAATATTACGCGGACGCGGCGACCGGCGGGCGGACGGACAATTACCTCCTGGCCTCCCAGGATGCCTATGTCCTGGGCCAGGGCTACAGCGGGATTTCCGAGGCCCCGGTTCCCCCCGAATACCGCGGCGTTCACATGGGCTCGGTTTGGGAACCCTCCTCTCCCGCCTTCCATATCGGCTTGGTGACCGGAGACGACGACCAATCGATCGACGATTTGCTGGGCGCCCGGGAAATAATCCGACTCCATCGGCCGGTCGCCGGCGGCGGCATGGTGCGCCATCTCGTCTATCCCCCTAATTTCATGGAAAATGCGGGGGAGACGGTGAAATTGATCGCCGGCCTGGCGGACGATCCCCTGATGAAAGTCATCGTGGTGAACCAGGCCATTCCCGGGACGGCGGAGGCTTTCCGCCAAATCAAGCGCAAGCGCCCCGACATAATCCGCCTCGCCGGCCAGCCTTCGGACGACATCGAGGAAATAACCGCGGCGGCGGACCTGGCGGTCAACCTGGATTTCATCTCCCAGGGCTATCTTGTCCCCCATACGGCCGGAAGGATGGGGGCCGACACCCTGGTCCACATTTCCTTCCCCCGCCATATGAGCGCCAAAAAAAGAAGCCGCCGCTGGGAAATAATGAAGGAGGCCTGCCGGGATCTCGGGCTGAAATTCGCCTACGAGGAGGCGCCCGACCCCACGGCCGAAATAGGGATCGAGGGGGCCAGGCGGTTCATCATGGAAAAATTCCCCGGCTGGATCGAACGGTATGGCAAGAAGGCGGCTTTTTTCTGCACCAACGACGCGCACACCGAACCGCTTATCCGGCAAATCGCCGCCCATGGGGGATATTTCATCGAACCGGACGTTCCCTCGCCCCTGATGGGCTATCCGGGGGCGTTTGGCCTCGATCCCCAAGTGGAATCCGGAAACTGGCTGGCGGTTTTGCGGGAAATCGAGGACGCGGTGGTAAAGGCCGGGGCGGGCGGGCGCCTGGGAACCTGGGGCTACTCGCTCGGATTCTGCCAGACGGCCGGATTGGCGGAATTCGGCAAACTGGTGGTGGAGGGCGGGGCCAGGCTGTCCGACACCAAGACGCTTCTCCGGTGTTTCGGCAAGTTCTCGCCGGGCGCCAAGTGGAGCGGGGTCTACCTGACGGACGAGGTGACCGGAAAGCCAATCGACAACTATTTCCTCGTTTACCAGGACGCCTACATCCTCGGCGGGGGGTATGCGGGCAGGACCGGCGTTGAAATTCCCGAAAAATACCTGCGAATTGGAATCGGCCCATGGGACTCAAAGACGCCCTGAAAAGAAATGTCCGGCGGTTGGCCCTGGCGGGAGCCGCCTTTTCCCTCCTGACGGCGGTCGCCTGCCTCTACGCCGGCCACTTGCTGAAAAGGCAATTGGACATCCACAGCCTTCGGGGGATGCAGATGTATAAATCCGCCCTGCAAACCCTGATGCGCGCCCATGAAAACGCCCTGAACCACGTGGCCGCCTCCGTGCGCATGGCGATTGACCGGGGGGTGAATCCGGAGGAGCTTCAGGGCATCCTGAGGACGTGGACCGGGACTTTCCGCAACCAGCGGGACATAAGGGAAGTTTTCGGATCGGTCTACGGCTACCTTAACGGCAACTACCTGGACGGGACCAACTGGATCCCCGGCGAATTCTACAATCCCAAGACCGCCCCCTGGCTGCGGGGCGCCCTGCTCCAAAACGGCGTCCACTATTCCCGTTCCTACCTGGATCCGCGTTCGGGCAAGGTCGTGAACGCCGTTTCCCGGGTGATTTTCGACGAAAAGGGCGAAAGCCGCGGCGTACTGGCCATCGACTACCTTCTCAACCCCATAATCGAAGAGGTGAAAACCTACCGGATCGCCGACGCCGGATACGGCATGCTGCTGGACGATTCGTTCAGCGTCCTGGGCCATCCGGACCCCGGCCTGATCGGCCGCGATATCCGGGAACTGGCCGGGTATTCCGGGATTTTCGGCAACCCCGGGGAATTGGGCGACCGCGTATTGAAGGGAACGGTCTATTCCGAAGGCACGGAAAACGTCGGCGTTTTCAGCCGGCTGGAAAACGGCTGGTACCTGGGAATTCTGACGCCGGCGGCCAATTATTACCGCGATGTCCGTTCCCTAACCGGCTTCATGATCCTGGCCGGCGCCATCCTGTTCCCGATTTATTCCCTGCTTCTAATCCGCCAGGACGCGAACAGGACCCGCCGGGAGGAGGAAGCCCGGTTGGGAACCCGGTTCCTGACGCGCTTAAGCCATGAAATCCGCACCCCCCTGAACACCATCATCGGGATGAGCGAATTGGCGGCCCGGGATTCCGGTCGGCCGCAAAGCCTGGAATACTTGGCCGAGATTAAGCGTTCCGGGCTGGACCTGCTCGCCACCCTCAACGACATCCTGGATTTTTCAAAACTAAAATCCGGCCGGTTCCAATTGACCCGCGAACCCTACCGGATCCCCGAACTCCTCTTGGAGGTACTGAGGGTGGTCAAGGCGGGCCTGAAGAACGGCGAGGTCGTCCTGACCGCGGATATCGATCCCAAAATTCCCCGCAAATTGATTGGCGACAGATCCCGGGTCCGCAAGATCCTCCTGAACCTGCTGGGGAATTCGGTGAAATACACCCGGGCGGGATTCATCGGGCTGACGGTCAGGGGCGAAGGAACCGGGGACGACGGTATAAGGCTCGCCCTCGCCATCGCCGACAGCGGGGAGGGCATAAAACCCGGGGATCTGCCGGGCGTCTTCGACGTTTTCTACGCTCCCGAACAATTCGGAGGCCATGCCGACGGCCTCGGCCTGGGTTTGGCGATATCCCGCATTCTTTGCCGGGAGATGGGGGGCGACCTCACGGTCGAGAGCGAATACGGGAAAGGTTCGGTTTTCACCGCCTCCATCAGGCAAAGCGTGGCCGATTGGCAGCCGATGGGCCTGTTCGATCTGGAACGGGAAATCCAGGCGAAGGACGCGCCCCCGCTTGATCCTCCCCAGGCAGTCCGCGAGGTGGATATCGCCTAAGGGCTCGTCCATAAATAAGTTATACATGTTTAGACAAGGAACCGAGTCGCGGCGGTAAATTTTCGCCCGTGGTTGGGCAAAAATTTACGGGAGCGACGTTGGCGACGCAGTATAAAACGGCTCCGTTCCGCGAACGGCATACATATTGGCCGCCCCGGCCAATTTCGTCAATCCCCCCCCCTCCAGTCCGTCCTTGGTCACCCCCTCCAGATAGATATGGCCGCCGGGTTTAAGTACAGCCTTGAGATTGCCGATGATATGCCGTTGGCCGGCGGGGTCGTAATATTGCATGACGTGGTTGCACACGATAAAATTGAAGGTGTGCCTTTTCGGGCGGTTGCGCATGTCGAAGAGAGCGAATTTGCAGGTTGAGCGGAGCAGTTCCCCCATTTTAACCGCATGTTCGCCCAGATCGGCGTAATTGGCGAGCAGCCGCAGGTATTCCCGATCCAGGGAGTTCCTGGCCGGGGGCAGATAAACGCCGGCCCGGGCCTCGAGAATGCGGTTGCGGTTTATGTCGGTCCCGAAAATCTCCAGGAGCGGCGGCTTGTTTTTCCGGGCGAATCCGTCCAGGGCGATCATGGCCATGGAATAAACCTCCTCCCCGCTGGAACAGCCGGTCGACCACATGGAGAATTTACCGCCCCGGGGATTCTGGAAAAAAGCCGGCAGGCAAACCCTGGTTATGGCGTTGAACAATTCGGCGTTGCGGAAAAGGCGGGTGGCGGTGGTGGCCTTGGCCTGCCGCTCGTCCAAAAAGACCTTCCCGAGATCGTCATCCAGGGAAAGAGGATTGGTGGCGCGGCAGGAAATCCGGTCGTCCGGACTCGGGGAGGGCGAAGCTTCGAACCGCCTCCCGCCGGCCGTCTTCGGCGCAATCCTTCCCGGCCTGGACGCGTCAAGCATGTTTTTACTTTCCCGGGCAATTCGTTCGGCGTATCATGGGAACGGGCGGATCGCCGTCCGGTTCCGGTCGTTCTCCGGGCGTCGCCGGAGGGGACGGCGGTTGCGCTTGGCGGGGTTTCCCGGCGATTCCTCCGCCTCCCCGGGGAAGGGGGGCGTCCGGAAAAACGCCCAAGCGACCGGCCTCGCCGATTTCAGTATATCCATAACGCCCCGGTTAGGCAATCGAAAGAAAATCGCGATGGCGGGAATGGCGATTAAGCGGGGTACGCACCAAGGGGGGATGGGCGGCCTGCGCCTTTACGAAGCGGCCCTGGAAAAGGCGGCGGCCGAACTGCCCCGGCTGGCGGTCGCCTATGGCGATTCGGAATTTCTCCGGGACTGGGCGGTTCGCCGGTTCCGCGAAGCCTGGTTCGCCGAATATCCGGGGGGCGATCTGCGGGTGATCCGGGGGACGGGCGAGGACCGGCAGGCCAGGATTTCCGACCTGACCCGGGAGATGGGGGGGGGGAGCCTTTTCGGCAACCGGAAACTCCTGCTGGCGCGCCAGGCCAATCGTCTGCTTTTCCCCGTCCGGAGCGAAGGGGAGGTTGCCGATTCGGGAAAGGGGAATGACCGGGAGCGGGCGTTTCTGGAACGGGTGGAAAACCTCCCGGACGGAATCTGGGTTCTGCTCGAAACTTCCGAACTGCCGAAAAACCGCCGGTTGGGAAAACGCCTGGCCGAACTCGCCTTCACCATCCAATGCCAAATCCCCTATCCCCGGGAGCTTCCCGGCTGGCTTCGGGAAAGGGCGGCCGGACTGGGCAAGACCCTGACCCCGCCGGCAATCGAACTCCTCGTCCAGTCGCGGGGGGCGGATCTCGGCAAACTCGCGGGCGAGCTGGACAAATTGGCCCTTTTCGCGGGGGACGCCGACCCTATCGACGCCGAAATGGCGGAACGGCTCCTCGCCGGGGACGGGGAATTCGACCTCTTCGCCTTTGGAAACGCCATCGAGAACGGGGATCGGAGGCGGGCGGCGGCCCTGGCCCGGCGGATAGCCGTACAGGGGATCCGGGATCAGCGGGGGAAGCGGGAAAGCGGGGAGAGCTCGGCCCACAAGATCATGTCGATGCTGGCCAAAACGCTGAGCCAGATCCTGGCGGCGAAAACGGCGGCGGCGCGCGGCCTGGATTCCCTGGCCTTCGCGGAAGAGGAAAAATGCCAGCCGTTCAGGGCGGAAAAACTCCTGGCCGCCGCCGCCCGCCTCGAATTTCCCGTACTTTGCCGGATGCTGGCCCGGGTCTCCGAGGAAATGCGCCGCCTCCACGACACCGGGGGGGATCCCCTGCTGTGCCTGGAAACCATGGCCGTCGTCCTGACCGGGGAGTGAAACCATGCCGATGCAGGAACGTTTCCTGGTGGACGTGAATTTGTCGACCGTTCCGCTTTTCAAAACCCGCTGCCTGGTGATCGGCTCCGGAATAGCCGGCTTGTCGGCCGCCCTGGCCGCCGCCGCCAGGGGCCAGGTGATCCTCGCCGCCAAAAGCGATTTCATGGAAAGCAACACCGCCTACGCCCAGGGCGGAGTCGCCGCCGCCCTGGGGGACGACGACGAGGTGGATCTCCACATCGAGGACACCCTCAAGGCGGGCGGCGGCCTGTGCGACCCGGCGGCGGTCCGCCTGCTGGCCGTCGAGGGCCGGAAGCGCTGCCTGGAACTTATCGATTTGGGGGTGGAATTCGACCGGGTCGACGGCAAAATATCCTTCACCCGCGAAGGGGCCCACTCCCGCCGGCGCGTCATCCACGCCGACGGCGACGCCACCGGCCGGGCCATTTCCCGGACCCTGCTCCAGGCGGTCCGGAATCATCCGAACATCCTCGGGCTGGAAAACCAGTTCGCCATCGATCTCCTCCACGAAAACGGGAATTGCCGCGGCGCCCTGTTCCTGGACACCCGCTACGGGCGCTACACCAGGGTGGAGGCCGGGGTCACGGTAATGGCTTCGGGGGGGCTGGGGCAGATTTTCCGGGAAACCACCAACCCGGCGGTCGCCACCGCCGACGGCTACGCCATGTGCTTTCGGGCCGGGGCGGAGCTTTGCGACATGGAGTTCATCCAGTTTCACCCCACCACCCTGTATCTGGCCGGCGCCCCCCGCTTCCTTATTTCCGAGGCGGTGCGGGGCGAAGGCGGCTTCCTTATCAACCGGGCCGGCGAACGGTTCATGAAGCGCTATTCCGAGGCGGCGGAACTTTCCCCCCGGGACGTGGTCAGCCAAAGCATTTTCAAGGAACTGGCCGCCACCGGGGACACCTGCGTATACCTGGATGTCAGCCGCCTGGATCCGGAACTGGTGGCCAGGCGCTTTCCCACCATCCTGTCGGTTTGCGCCGATTACGGGGTCAACCTGCCCCGGGATCCCATCCCCGTACGCCCGGCCGCCCACTACATGATGGGGGGGGTGGTCACCGACATGAACGCCGCCACCCGGGTGCGAAACCTTTACGCCGCCGGCGAGGTCGCCTTCACCGGGGTGCATGGCGCCAATCGCCTGGCCTCCAATTCGCTTCTGGAGGGGCTGGTTTTCGGGCATCGGGCCGGAAAGGCCGAACCGGGCGCAGATGCCGGCTTCGGCCCGGCCGCCCTCCGCAAACGGCTGCCGGCCCACGGGACCAGGCTGGACATCGACGACATCACCCGCAGCCTCAAATCCCTGACCTGGCGCAATCTCGGAGCCTATCGCAACGCCGCCGCCCTGAGCGAAACCATCGAAAAACTCAAGGCCTGGAGCAGCTACGTACTGGCGGAGGAATTCCACATGCGGCCGGGATTCGAGGCGCAGAACATGCTGACCACGGCCAGGCTGATGGTGGAATCGGCTCTGCGCCGGAATGAAAGCCGGGGCGCCCACCAGCGGACCGACTTTCCCGAAACCAGCGCCGCCTGGGCCAGGCATAATCTCATTTCCCTGAACGATCCGGAGTGACCGCCCATGAACCTTTTCGCCTGGACGCCCACCCTCTCCCTAGCCCTAATCCTCCTCCCGTCCTCCTGGAGCGGGGAGAACTCCCCGGGAAAGCCTTCCTCCCTCTTCCCCGGGCCGTACTGGTCCGGCCTGGCGGGATTCGCCCTTGAACTGGAGGCGGAGGAACTTGAACTCCGGGACGAGCTTATCGCGGCGCAAATCAAGTACCTGTCAGCCCTGGAGGAGGCGGTGGCCGGGGTCGGGGAACTGGGGCCGGACCATCCCGCCCGGCCCCTGGCCTGGGCCAGGATCGAATACCTGCTGGAAACTTCGTTTCGCCTTCTCGGGGACACCGGGGAATACGAAAAGTTTCTGGCCGCGAGCGAAGGCCTGCGACCGCTCCCGGCCCCGGAGCCGGCCGAGGAGGCCCCTCCCCCGGGAAGCGGAGGGGACGACCCGGGGATGCCCGGGGCCGGGCTGGTTTTCCGGGACGGGGAGGGAAACCGGCTGTTGCCGGCGCTAATCGACCGCGACTGGGTTCTGGTCGACGCCGCCACCTCCCGTCCGGCCGCAGACGGCCGGGAAATCGTCGCCATCCCCGGGACCTCGGCCGGAGAGGCCGGGATCGACGGCTTCCCCCTGGTCAGGGGCCGGGCCGCCTGGCTCCGGGCCGCGGCCCTGGAGCGGATTGGGCGGGCGAAGGAGGCGGCGGCCGAAATATCCCGCCTGGGGGTAATCCGGGACTGGCTGATTCTGGGTCCGCTGGACGGCGAAACCGAGGCCGCCTTTTCCGGGCTTCCGAAAAATCCCGACTGGCTGGCGCCTTCGGCTTTCCATCCCGGCCAGCATGATCCGGTGGCCTGGCGCCCCTTCGCCTCGCGCGATCCCCTGGGGCGCTTGCTCCCGGGCGCCCTCTTCCGCTCCCCCGGCGCCAGGGCCGTTCGCGCCCTGGCCCTGGTTTATTCCCCCCTCGACGCCGGAGCGGTGTTGCGCTTCGGTTCGGGTTCGGCCGTGGACATCGGCGTCAACAACGGCTTCAGCCGCCGGGAACGGCACGGCGGCGCCCCGGATCCGGATCAGGACGCGGTCGACGTCTGGCTGAAAAAAGGCTGGAACCTCGTCTTCGTCCGCTTGTTCTCCTCGCCCGGCGATTGGGGGTTCGCCGCCCGGCTCACCACCCCGGAGGGCGATCCCCTCCGCCTGGAGACGGCCAATCCGGAAAGCCCGGAACCTTTCCTGGCCGAGGCGGCCAACGCCCTCCGGGGCCCGGCCTGGGAAGGCTACTACCGCCCGCCGGCGGCGTCCGGCGCCGGCGGCGTCCCCGTTCTCCTGGATCACGTTTCGGCCAACCCCGGCGACGCCCGGGCCGCCTTCTACCTGGCCTTCCTCCTGGCCGCCCGGCAAGCCGCGGGCGGCCAGGAGCGCTTCAGCCGGGAATTGCTTTTCCGCCAGGCCATCGACGCTTCCGGCGGCCATCCCTTCTTTATCCTGACCGCGGCCAGGCATGTCGATTCGGGACTGGACGGACCGGAACGGGAGGAAAACCTGCGGCTGGTGCTTTTGCGCGAAGCGGCCGACCGGGGTTCCTCCGCCGCCCTGGCCGATCTCGGCCGGCTTTACCTGGAAGTTATGCGCCAGCCCCGCCGAGCCGCCGGCTACGCCGGGGCCGCCCTCGCGGCCAACCCCATCTCGCTCCGGGCGGGGCTGTTGGAATACGACGTCGCCGTCCGCCGGGATTGGCGGCCGGTGGCGGATCAACTGCTGCGGCGGCTGACCCGGGTCCACCCGGCCGCCGCCCCGGCCAGGCTGCGGCTGGGCCGCCTCTGGCTGGCCGGCGGCCGTCCCCGCCAGGCGCTGGCCGAATTCCACGCGGTTCTGGCGGTCGACGCCGCCAATCCGGAGGCGCTGGCCGGGGCGGTCGCCTCGCTGGGGCTGCTGGGGCAGATATCGGCGGCGGTGGAACTGCTTTCCGGCCATCTGGATCGCTTCCCCTACGACTACGACGCCAGGCTGAAGCTGGTGGACATTTATCGCTCGGCCGGCCGCGACGCCGAAGCCCGGCGGACGCTGGACGAGGCCCTGCTTCTTTCCTCCGACGACCCCCGGGCCCTGTCCCGGCTCGGGGAAATGGAACACGAGACCCTGGCGGCCGGCTACGGAGCCGGAGGGGAGCCCGAACCGCGGATCGTCCGCCAGGAACTGGATCCCTCCCCTCCCCTCCGCCGCCCGCCGGACGATTGGGAATACCTGTATTTCCAAATTGAGGATCGCCTCGGCAACGAGGGGTATATGGATCGCAACGTCTCCTTCGCCATTAAAATCCATTCGGAACGGGCCGCCCGCAATATCCGGCATCTCGGCTTATGGCTGGATCCCGGCCTGCGGAAGGGGGTGATCACCAGGTTCGAGGTCGTCGACGGCAACCGGCGCGAGGCGTTCACCCTTCCGGCGGCTTCCGGCCCGGAGGACGGACCGCTGGAATTCCACCTGCCGCCCCTGCGCCGGGACGCCATTGTCGAGGCCGAAATCAGCATTCCCCGGGATCGCCCCCGGATTCTCGGCGATTATTTCGAACAGATTGTCCCCCTGGCGCAGGCGGCCCCGGTGCGGCTCTCCCGCTACCTGTTCACCGCCCCCCGGGAGGCGCGGGTGTTTTTCCATCCCCTCAACGGGGCTCCGGAGGCCATGGTGGTGACTTCCCGGGACGGCCGGCGGATTACCCATGTCTGGGAAATCAACCACCCGCCCGCCTTCGCCCGGGAGGCGGACTCCCCCAGCCGCTACGGCTCCGTTCCCTGCGTCCAAATCTCGTCCTTCGCCGACTGGAACGATTTCGCCCGCTGGTATTGGCGGTTTGTCGGGCGCCAGGAGGCGCCCCCCCCCGAATTGCGGAGGCTGGCGGATCTGGCGGCGGCCGGGGGGGACGGAACCCCGCTGAACCGGCTGAAACTGGCCGCCGGTTGGATGGCGCGCCAAATCGCCCACCGCGACTGGGCGTCGAGCCTCTACGCCTTCCGCCCCCTGAGCGCCAGATCCATCCTGGCCCGGATGTCGGCGGACGGCAAGGATCGCACCCTTCTCCTCTGCCTCCTGGCCCGCGAATACGGGCTGGAGGCCTGGCCGGTCCTGGCCCGCCTGCGGGACCGGAGCTTCGCCCCCGGCGCCGCCTCCCCGGTTCCCCGGCCGCTTTTGGATCATTTCAACCATTCCCTGGTCATGCTCGACTCCGGGGACGGGCAATCCCTCCTCATGGACGCGTCCAATCCCTATCGGCCCCCCGAAGTGCTTCCCTCCCAGCTTTCGGGCAGCCTCGGCCTGGCGGTCTTCCCCGATTCGGCCAGGATCCTGACCCTGCCCGACCTCGGTTCCGCGGCCTGCGAATGGAGGGAGACCTCGGAATTGACGGTGGACGAAAACGGCGACGCCTCCTGGCGGGAAAACATTCTCGGCGCCGGGACCGCGGCCGAGATTCTCCGCTTCCGTTTCCAGAATCCGGAAACCCGCGCCCGCGCCTGGGAGGCGTTCCTGGCCCTGCAGGCCGGGCAGCCGTTCGAGGCCGCCGCCGATTTCCGGGACGCCCCGCATTCGCCGGACACCGCCTTCTTTTCCGGCCGATCGGAATTCCGGCGGGCGGCAACCATCCAGGAGAACCGGGCAATCCTGCCGGTTCCCGGCCTGCCGGGCCCGGCCGCCCCCGGGGGCGGCAACCAGGGTTTTCCCCTCTCGCTCGACGACCTGTCCCGGCGCGGCCGGCGCGAACAGGATTTGCTCCTGCCCCACGGCTTCCGGATTAGCCGGGAAATCAGGATACGGCACCCGGAGGAATGGCGGCCGGCCAACCCGGAACCGCCCTTCCGAAGGGAATACGCCTTCGGGACAATTTCCCGGACCGCCGAATATTCCCCCGGCTCCCTGCTGATCGGGCTTGATTTGGAAGTGCCGGTTCACCTGGTGGCGGCCGGCGACTATCCCGATTTCCGGGAAATGGCCGCCTTCGCCAAGCGCTGGCTGAACCCGGTCCTGGTCTGGGAGACGCCATGATTCGTCCGAGAGTCCCGATCTCCGCCGCTTTCCCCCTGCTCGCCCTGTTCGCCGCGATTCCCCCGGCCCCGGCCGCCGCTCCCGGCGGCCTCGCCGAAATGGGCAGGCTCCTTTTGGACCTCCAATCCTTCCTCCGCGGGGATCGCGACGGCGTGGTCAGGTTCGCCCTGGCCGCCACCCAGGAATTCCAGGGCACCCCGCTGGCCGAACTGGCCGCGCGCCTCGCCCTCCAACCGGATCTGTCCCTGCTGTCGGCGGTGAACGTGGGCGAGGCCGAAACCCGCAGGCTGCTTGATTCTGGAACCGGCCTGTCCCCGGGGTCGAGGGACGCCCTCCGGCGTTTCCTCGCCCGGGCCCTGGCCGCCGGAGGCCGCCGGGACGAGGCGCTCGAACTTCACCGCCGGCGGGGATTGGCCATGTCCTGGCTGATTGCCGGCCCCTTTTACGGACGCCGGGGCGCCTCCCCCGTTTCGCCGGGACCGCCGGAGGCGGGCGGGCGAATCGGGGGGGACGTGGTCTCCGATCCGCCCGGCGAGGCGACTTTCGCCGAATGGCGGCGGCGGCCGCCCTGGCGGCCGTTGCCGGAAAACCGTTCCTTCCCCTTCGTCCGCCCCTGGCGCTGGCCGGAACGGGAGGGGACCGGCGCCATGCTCATGTTCACCGGCCTGGTCATGGAAGCCCCCGACGACCAGGCCGTCCTCCACCTGTATTCCGACGTTTCCTGGCGGCTCTATGTCGACGGCCGGCTGGCGGCGGAAGTGAACAAGAACGGCGCCGAGGAGCCGGTGGAACACCTGGTGTCCTATCCCCTCGCCGCCGGGACGCACGCGGTGCTCCTGCACCTCCTCCCTCCCCGCCCGGACGCCGGGGCCAACGCCGCCCGGACGGCGCTCCGCCTGGAATCCACCGCCTCCTTTTCCTGGGACCGGAACGCGATCGAACCCGGGCGATTCAAAGCGGAAAGCGCCCGGCGGGAGGCCCGGCGCCTGGAATATTTCACCGATCTCCAGGCTCTCCTGGGGGACGATCCCGCGGTAGCCCGGCGGGAAAGCGCGATATTCGCGGCCATTTACGCCCTCGCCTGCGGGGAACAGGGAATGGGGGACGGCGCCGACTGGTGGATGGGTCTGGCGGCCCGCGCCGATCCGGACAACCCCGCCCTGAAGGTGATGGCGGGGGTCCTGACCGCCGCCAACCCCCTGCTACCCCCGGAAAGGAGGCGGGACTTGGCCGCCGCCCGGCACCGGGAAGCGCTGGGGACCAACCCCGACATCGTCCCTTCCCTTCTTTTCCTGGCCGCGCTCGACTCCGACGCCGGGAGGGAACGGGAAGCCTACCTCAGCCTGGAAAAGGCCGGGACGGCCAACCCGGCCGGCATGGACATCCTCCTGGCCCGCGCCGCCTGGTTCGACCGCTTCGCCTCCGCCGCCTCCGCCCGCGCCGCCTGGGACGAATGCGCCCGGGCCTTCCCCGATTCGCCGGCGGTCCAATTGGCGGTCGCCTCGGCCCCGGGAGAATGGTTCCTGGACATGGATCGCCGCCTGGCCGCCAGCCGGGCCGCGGCCGAGGCCGGGCCGTACCTTATCGAGGCCAGCCTGCAATTGGCCAGGGCGCTGGCGGATTCCGGCAACAGCCAGGAGGCCGGTTACGTTCTCCGGGGGGCGGAGGAGCTTTTCGCCGGAGATTCGCCGATCATGCGCGGGATTGCCGAGGTATACGCCCGGCTCGCCCTGTATCCGGAGGCGATCAAGGCCCTGTCGGAGGCGGTGCGCCAAGCCCCGGACAACCCGGATCTCTGGCGGCGGCTGGGGGATTTCCATTCGGAGGCGGGAGAGCCGGAGGCGGCGAGGAAATTCTGGAAAACCAGCCTGGCCGCCGATCCCGGACAATTCGATTTGGCGGATATGGTGGCGGCTTTGGACAGGGAGCCGGATCCTTTCCGGGCCGGGGAGGGCTACGACGCCATCGCCCTGACCGCCGGGGCCGACGTCAAGTCCTATCCCGGCGACGTGGTCCGGCTTCTCGACCGTTCGGAAATCATTTTCGCCGCCGACGGCTCCCACCGGCGGCTGACCCATGAAATCGACCTGGCCCGGAACCGGCGGGGGGGCGAGGCCTTGGCCGGAATAACCGTCCGGGGGGAAATCATCAACGCCCGCGTCGTTTTCCCCAACGGCAACACCCTGGAACCCGAACCCTTTCCCGGCCAGGCCGGTTTGCGCCTGCCGGTGATTGGCCCGGGGGCGGCGCGCGAACTGAAATTCCTGGAATCCGTCCCGGTGAACGCCGATGAAATCGCCGCCATCCCCCCCTGGTTCTTCCAGGACGTCTCCGGCCGGGTGCCGTTTCTGTTCAGCGAATACATTGTCCGCGTCCCGCCGGGCCTGGCCCTGAACCACGTGGTCCGCAATCTCGGGAGCCGCATCCGCCTCGAGCGATCCCGGCTGGACGGCTTCGATGTCCTGCATTGGACGGCGGAACCGAGCCTCCCCAGCCGGGAACCCGACGCCGTCCATATTTCGGAACGGGTGCCGTCGGTTGAAATCGGGATCAAAACCACCTGGGACGAAGTGGCCTTCCGCGAGGAACAGGGCCTGCAATGGCGCCTCGCGCCTTCCCGGCGCATGCGGTCGCTCCTTGAATCCCTGACCCAAATCGGCGAGTACCACCGTCCCGATCCCGAACTCACCGCCAAGGCCATATACCGGTACGTCTGCGACAACATCCTCGCCAACCCCTCCGGGGAAATGGCGGCCCACGTCCAGGCGAACCGCATGGGGGACCGGCGGCTGCTGCTCCTTTCCCTGCTCCAGGCCGCCCTTTTCGACGCCCGGCCGGCGGCGGCGCGTCCCAACCCCCGCTTCCTGCACCCGCCGGCCTGGGAACTTCCTTCCATGGGAGTCTTCACCGTTCCCCTGGTGCGCCTGGCCATCCCCGGCGGGGCGACTTATTGGCTGGACACCCGATTCGACTTCCTTCCGTTCGGGGAATTGGCGGACGATCTTTCCGGCGCCACCGTCATGGCCTGCCTGCCGGACGGATCCCTGTTCGCCACCCTGCCGGAACTTCCGGCCAGGAACTCGCTGGTTTCCCGGGACACCGCGCTGATGCTGCCGGACGCTCCCGGCGTATCGATGACGGTCTCCGGCCGGATTCTCACCCGGGGAGTGGCCGGCCTGCGGCAACGGCAACTGCTGGCGCAGGCCGGGCCGGTCGAGCGCGAACAACTGATTCTTCAACTGGTTTTTCCGGTTTTTCCCGACGCCGCCATTTCGCACCAGGAGGCGGCCCTGGAAGAGGCGGTGACGGCCAGTTGCGACCTCCGGTATAAATTGGAGAGCCGCCAGCCCCTGGAGGCGAGGCCCGGGGGAGCCCTCGCCGTTCCCCTGTGCCTCTCCCCGTCCGGGATAATCTCGCCGGAAACCCGCAATTTGTCCCGGCGGCGCACCGCCTGCCATATTTCCGAAGAGCATGTCGCCGAGGATCGCAACACCTTCATCCTGCCCCTGAATACGGTTTTCACCCGCCTGCCCCGGCCGGCCCGCATTCCCAGCCGTTTCGGTTTTTACCAGTTGCGGGTGTTGGCCAGGAGCGACAACCGTTTGGAAATAATCAGGGATTACCACGTCCCGGCCCAGCGGATACTCCCCTGGGAATGGTCGGATTTCCTGACTTTTCTCGATCAAATCGATTTGGCGGAAAGGCAGTGGCTGGAATACGAGGGGCGTCCGGCCGACTAGGGCTTCGCGGGAATGTCCGTTATACTGTTCACGGCGGGAAACCTCCTCCCGGGATAGGCTCTAATTTACGGACGAGCCCTTACGACATACGGAATGCTGACGCCAAAATTCATCACTCGCCGATGGCAAGGGGTAGCCCCGTTCGCTTCCAGCGCAGCACATCTCTGCGTGGCGGCTCTCCAAAAAGACGCTTATATTCCCTGGTGAATTGGGCAATATTTTCGTATCCGACCGTATAGCAGACCTCGGCGACGCCAAAATCCTCCGCCAACATCAGGCGTTGCGCTTCCTGAAGTCTCAATCTTTTTTGGAACTGTATGGGACTGAGCGAGGTGACTTCCTTGAAACGCCGATGCAACGTGGACGGGGACATATGCACCCTTTCCGCCAGATCTTCCACGCGGAATGGCTTCTGGAAATTATTTCTCAACCAACTGACCGCTTGCGCGACATGACCTTTCTGCGTTCCATACGAATACAAAGAACACAAATGCCCACCGTTCGGTCCTAGCAGCAGCCGAAAGTGGATTTCCTTGAGAATCATCGGCCCAAGCGTAACCATCTCCTCGGGACGATCCAAAACGGTATCCAGCCGTAAAAAAGCGTCCATTATCTCCGCGCCCATAGGTTGCAGCATCAATGCCGAGGATTGATCGGAGTCCGCGGGCGGAGGGCGAGGCATCGTCAGCGACAGTTGTCCGAGCAAATCCATATTCAAGTCGATACTCATCGCCAAACTCGGTTTATCCGGGGAAGCCTCGGCGATGTGGCTCGTGCTGGGATAATCAATCCCGACTATTAGCAGCTCATTTTCGCCAAATGCCATTTTTTTCGCCGCATGTACCGCGACCTTTCTTCCCTGCGCCAAATACACGATCATTGGTTTATACAGGCAGTTGCGCGGTTTTTCCACCGCATCCCGCCTGTAAAAGGACACGCCTTCCAATGCCGTCGCATATTTCCCCGGCGCGGACATGCGCTGAAGCATGCGTTGTTTCATCTCGTTTTTGGCATCTTCCAAGGGAAGCATGATTTCTCCCGCGATTTGCGTTATGAGCTTAAGCATATCCATCCCACTCGAAGTTCGCATCCATAAAATCCATAAATCGTATCGATTTGACAGGATTGCGCAATAAGTTGCCAGTATTGTGTCTTGTCGCCATCACCATCATAATTTAAACTTACATCAAAAAGCGCCAAAAAGCCACGATTCACAAATTCCGACAACATTGGGATTATATCGCGGTGAAGAAGCGATTTGCCGGAAAAGGATTTACTGGGATATTCGCAAGGAGTGTCCATTTCGGGTCGCGGGAGAAGTCTTTGGCGCGGCCATATCATGCGTTGTAGCCGGGTTGGTTGCCCCTCAAGGTCGCATCGGTATGCGCGGCGCCTTTTGTATTGGGCGGGAGCGCATTCGCCGCCGGCAATAATCTGTAATTCTTTTTTTAAGCACGGGTGAGAGTATGGAAGGGGCACATAATGGATAGGCGCGGTTTCCTTAAAACCGCGGCGGTTGCGGCCGCGGGAATGATGCTTGGCAAAAGGTTCTCCCGGGGTCTGTCGGCCCTTGGGCAAGACGCCGGCGAATCCAAAGGCTCCGGTTCCATCCCAACCGTCTATATGACGCGGGATATCTCGCCAAAAAGTCTGACGAACATCTACAGGCGGCTTGATCGTGAAATGCGGGGAAAGGCGGCGGTCAAGATCAGCACCGGCGAACCGGGCGGTCACAATTACCTCTCGCCCGCATTGATAAAAGAACTTGTCCAGTCGCTCAACGGGACCATCGTGGAGGCGAACACCGCCTACAACGGCAAGCGGGCGAATACGGAAGATCACCTGCGGGCGGCGCGTGAGCATGGCTTTCTCGACGTCGCTCCCGTGGACATCATGGACGCGGATGGCGAAATACGCCTTCCCGTCGGGGGCGGAACGCATCTGAAGGAAGTAAGGGTGGGGTCGCATTTTTCCGATTATGATTCGATTCTCGTTCTTTCCCATTTTAAGGGCCACGCCATGGCCGGCTTCGGCGGAGCGCTAAAAAATATCGCCATCGGCATCGCCTCCCGTTCTGGAAAGTGTCTCGTCCATACCGCCGGCAACAGCGAAACCAATCCGTTTGACGGCCCTGAAAAGCAGGATGACTTCACCGAATCCATGGCCGAGGCGGCTGAGGGCATGATTCGCGCCATGGGTTCCGAAAACATGGCTTACATCAACGTCATGAACCGGCTTTCCATAGACTGCGATTGCGCCGGCAATCCTTCGGAACCCGAGATCCCGGACATCGGCATCCTTGCGTCTTTGGATCCCGTCGCGGTGGACAAGGCCGGAGTCGATTTGATTTACACCGCCGACGAAAAGAAAGGCGCGGCGTTCAGGCGACGCATCGAGGCGGGAAGGGGAACGCACATTCTTGCCCATGCCGAAAAGCTTGGCATCGGTTGCCGGCGATACCATCTGGCGTCCCTTGACGGCTAGCTTCCATTGCCAAGCGGGCTTCTTTTCGGTTTACCGCTCTCTATACGCAAAAATGTCCCAAAATAGTCAATCATACGAAGAGATTCGATTTTTGGGAGTGGACTTCTTTCATACGAGGAGGAATCATGATGAGGAGCGGTTCTTTTGCTTTCGCGGCGCTGCTTTCCTTCTGCGGAGTTTCGTTCGCCCGGGAAAGCGGCCAATCCGCTAAATCAACCCTGGTTGTTTATTTTTCAAGGACCGGCAATACCCGCGCGCTTGCCGAGCAAATACATTCCCTGATCGGCGGCGATATCTTCGAAATCACCACCGTCAAAAAGTATCCCGAAGCATACCGCCCCACTACGGAGGTCGCCCGCGTCGAACTGGATAACGACGAACGGCCGGAACTTGCCGCTTTCGTGGAAAACATGGAACAATACGACGCCATTTTCATTGGCTACCCCAACTGGTGGGGCACCATGCCGATGGCGTTTTTCACTTTTCTGGAACACTACGACCTTTCCGGGAAAACCCTCATCCCATTCTGCACGCACGGCGGCGGCGGGCTAGGCGGGAGCGAAGCCGATATTCGGCGCATTTGTCCAAAATCCACTGTCCTCGGGGGACTTTCCATCGGCGGTTCACGGGCGAGAAATTCGCAACGCGAAGTGACCGCCTGGCTTGGTCAGATCGGATTTAACCGCTGAGCGTGTTCCAAGACGGGGAAAAACGGTGAAAAGGCGATTTCCCGCGCAAATACGGGCGACGATCGCGTTCGTCTTTTTTGCCGGCTTCATTGTCGCTTTCACAATTGGCGGCGTGGCGGCCGATGCGATGCGATTCGCGGTCGGGCCAGCGTTCATGCGGACGGCGACGATGTTCACCGTTTCCGGAATGGCGATAGCGGCATTCGCCCTGGCCGCGACCGTTGTTTTCGGCCGTTTTCCTTGCGCCGCGCTATGCCCGCTCGGGACAATACAGGAGATTGCCGACCGTAAAAAACGCCTTTGCAACGTGCCCAATCTGAAATGGTTCCGCTATGCCGCCGCCGCCGTGAGCCTGATCCTCGTAACAGGCGGATGGAACCGGATTTTCGGACTCATTGAGCCGTTCTCCCGGATCGGCGCCATGTTGTCCTCCGGACGGGCGTTCCTTCTCGAGCCGATGGGCTTCCGGCCGTTTGCGGCTTTCCTCATCGGCTGTGTTGCGCCGCTCTGCCTTGTTGTCGGATTGGCAAGCTGGAAGAGGCGCGTATATTGCGCCACGATCTGCCCGGTTGGAAGCATACTGGGTTTGTTTTCCGCACGCGGCGTATTCGGCGTCCGCTTCGCCGAAGCCTGCTCCGGGTGCGGCAAATGCGAAAGAATCTGCCCCACGGGTTGCCTGGATGCGTCGCGGCGCGCAGTGGATACGGAACGTTGCATACTTTGCCTCAACTGCCTAGGCGCGTGTCCAAATGGCGGCATTGGCTATGGGCGAACGTCCCGAACGGCGTTGCCCGCGCCTGACGCATCGCGCCGGGCGTTTCTTGCGAAAGGGATAATGGTCGTTGCCGGCGCCGTGGCAGCCGGAGCGGAATTGCGCAAGTTGACGGAATCGCCGGCTTTTGCCGGAGGGGAGCCTGCCGGGAGGATATACCCGCCCGGCGCGGGCGATCCGTCCCGGTTTCAGCGCGCCTGCACCGGCTGCCGTCTTTGCGCCGCCAGTTGCCCCACCGGGATTATTCAACCGACGGGGTTTGGATTCGGTCCGGTTCGGCTGGATTATTCGCATGGGGCTTGTGATTACAATTGCAATCGCTGTTCCGCCGTATGCCCGACCGGTGCGCTACAGCCGCTTTCCCTGGCTGACAAGCGCTATCTACGCATCGGCCGCGCGGAGGTTGACTTGAACCTATGCCGGGTCGTAACCGAAAGCGCGCCCTGCGACTTGTGCGCAAAAGCCTGC
>JAISYL010000216.1 GCA_031269935.1 Planctomycetota bacterium | reverse complement strand
GGAAAAAGGCGCCGGCGGGATGATTTTTGGCCGGAGGTCAAGGGCAAAAATCATCCGGGAAGCGACTTTTGACGCGGTATAACCCGATGAGACGGTATTTAACAACACGCTCTAAGAGGTGAGCTTAAGCATTGACGCGATGGCCACGGCATAGGCTCCGAATTCCGTGGCCATTTGGAGATTGTTGTTTCCGTTTCTCGTCAAATCGGACGGCGGAGGGAATTCAAGCGGAAATTCCGAATTGGTCACGCCGGCCGGAACCGCTTCGATGTTGGCTGATTCATCGTTACGGTTATTTCCCGACGAGCCCATAGGCCGCGAAGTACGGCCAACGCCGACGGCGGCGGGGCCCCGGTCATTGGCGGCCGCTTCCCCGGGCCAGGAACCGGCGCAGGAGCGACAGGCCCTCCAGATCGATTTCGACGAACTGCACCCCGACCCCCCGGATCAGCGGGGGCGACGACACCCAGCGGACGATCCCGAAGGCGTGAACGTCGCCTTCCGCCCCCTTCACCCGGAAATTCATCTCCAGGACGCTGCCCGTCCCGATCGATTCGTCGTCCGTCTCGACGAAAACCCCGCTTTCCCCGATGTCGCGGACCCGGGAAAGGATGGCGGCGGTTTCGATCGGGTTGGCCGAACGCCGGCGCAGGGAGACCTCGAAGACGGCCGGGATTCGCCGGTACCGCCGCCGGGGCCGCCGGGAAGCCGCCTCCGGGCCGCCCTCGGTCTCCTTTTCCTCCCGCCGGCGCAGGCGCCCGAAGCGATCCAGGATGTCCCGGGGCGATCCGGTTTCCGGCCGGGGCTCCCCGGCGGCCAGGGCCCGGGCGAAAAGGACGGTCCCGCTCTCCGCCTCCCCCGGGGCGGCCGCGAAGATCAGGCACTTTCCCAGGCTGAAAACGTCGCTCCGCCAGTCTCCGGACTCCGGAAGGCCGGGCGGGGCGAATTCCGGCCAGCCGGCCCGGAGCGAACCCTGGTGGACGAACGCCGGCGGCTGGAAAAAATCGCCCAGCTGGACGTTGAGCCCGCCGTCCAGGAAAATGTTTCCCGGCGTCAGGCAGCCGTGGCCGCGGCCGGTGGCGTGAAGGGAGGAAAGGCAGTCCATGATCGCCTCCCCCACCCCGGCCAGCGCCGCCGAAGCCAACTTCCCCCGGAATTCCCGGAGGGGACGGCCCGGGGCGGGCTGGAAGGCCAGGCAATTGCGGCCGGGATAGAGGTTGATGACGGGGATGGCGGCGGGGTGGAGGATGGCCGCGTTCTGGCGCCCGGCCTCGAAAAAGGCGTTCCTGACCGCGGAATTCCCGGCGAATTCCTCCCGGAGGATTTTCAGGGCCAGCCGCCGCGAGAGGCGCGACTGCTCCGCCCCGAACCAAAGCGACCGCCATCCCGGTTCGAGGCGCTCCCGGATGACCACTCCATCCAGTTCGCCCCCGGCCGGAAGGGACCAATCCGCCGCCCCGTCAGTCATGCCGCGTCTTTCCGAAACCGTCCAGGCTTTCCATGGCGAATCCCACCTCGGTGGTCGAAAGATTGGTGGCCTTGGCTATTTCCCTCGGGGTTTTCCCCTGGTCCCGCAGCCGGAGGATCCGGCGCTGGAGTTCGGTCAGGGCCGCCGCCGGCCGATCGGGGGCCGCCGCCGCCGGCCGGGGGGAATCGGCGGGGGCGGGGGGGGAATTGGCCGCGTCCGGGGAGGGATTCAGGCTTTCGGCCGCGGCCAGGAGCCTTTCCAGCCTGGCCGCCCGTTCCTCGGAGTCTTTCAGCAGGCGGTTGAGGACGCGGATTTTGGTGTCGACCTGGGCGTTCAGAGTGCGGCTGGTCTCCAGCAGGTCGACTATCGCCTGATCGGCCAGGGAGCGGAAGCGTTCCGGGGTTTGATCCATTTTCCGCAGATCCGCCAGGGTGGCCGGCGGCGGGGTGCGGGCCCGGCGCCAGCGGGAATACGCCCCCAGCAGGACGATGGCGGCCAGAATCAGCGCCAATTGCCAAAGGGAGCCGCCGAAGGTCTCGGCCCCGATTTCGGCCGCCGGAATAAGCTCCATGCGAACCCTAATTTTCGAACCTGGCCAGGCAAAGGGAGGCGTTGTGGCCGCCGAATCCCAGGTTGTTGGAAAGGGCGCGGCGGATTTCCTTCCGCCGGGGCCGGTTGGGGGTGACGTCGAGGTCGCATTCGGGATCCGGGGTGTGGAAATTGATGGTGGGGGGCACTTGGCCGTCCCGGATGGCCATGACCGTGAATATGGCTTCGACCGCCCCGGCCGCCCCCAGCAGGTGGCCGGTGTGCCCCTTGGTGGAACTTACCGAGGCGCGCCCCAAATCGGGGCCGAAAACGCTTTTGAGCGCCGCCGCCTCGGTCCGATCGTTCAAGGGGGTGGAGGTGCCGTGGGCGTTGACGTAATCGATGTCTTCCGGTACCAGGCCGGAATCGGCGATGGCCCGCCGCATGGCGCGGGCGGCGCCCTCGCCCCCCTCGTCGGGGGCGGTTATGTGGTGGGCGTCGTCGGTGAAGCCGTAACCCAGCACCTCGGCCAGGATGGGGGCGTTTCTGGCCCGGGCGTGGGACAGCTCCTCCAGAATCAGGGCGCCGGCGCCCTCGCCCATCACGAAGCCGTCGCGATCCCGGTCGAAGGGGCGGGAGGCGCCGGCGGGATCGTCGTTCCGGGTCGACAGGGCCCCCATGTTGAAGAAGGCTCCCAGCCCCAGGACCGAAATCCCGGCTTCCGATCCCCCGGCCAGCATGACGTCCGCCTCCCCCCACTGGACGTGCCGGAAAGCCAGGCCGATGGCGTGGACCGAGCTTGAACAGGCGGAAACCGTGGCGTAGTTCGGGCCCTTGAAGCCGAAATCGATCGCCAATTGCCCGGGGGCGTCGTTGATCATCAGCAGGGGAATGGTGAAGGGGCTGATCCGCTTGGGACCCTTGGTCTTGTACCGCTCGTACTGTTCCTCGATGGATTTGATCCCGCCGATCCCGGAGGCGAAGACCACCCCGGCCCGGTCGGGATGGAAGCGGTCGGCCAGGCGGGAGGCGGCGAAGGCCATTTTCGCGGCGCCGGTGGCGAAATGCACGAACCTGTCCGTGTGCTTGGCCTCCTTGGCGTCCATGTGGACGGTGGGGTCGAAGCCCTTGACCTCGTTGGCGAAATGGACCTCGAAGCGGGAATGATCCAGGAGGGTTATGGGGCCGGCCCCCGACTTGCCCTCGAGAATGGCCTTCCAGGCGGAATCCAAATCGTTTCCCACCGGGGTGATGCACCCCATTCCGGTTATGACCACTCGGCGCTGGGAGGCGTCGGGCATTTCCGTTCCTTTCGACAGGCGGCGTGTTCGGAACCCCCTCCGCCCGGACGGCGGCGATCCGGCTCCCGCCGTCCCTATTTTTCCCCGGTCTTGCCGGCGATGTAGTCCACCGCCGCCTTGATGGTCAGGATGTCGTGCTGGTTGTCGGGAATCTCCAGATCGAATTCGTCCTCGAACTCCATGACCAGTTCCGCTATGTCGAGGGAATCGGCGCCAAGGTCCTCGACAAAGGCGGACTCCTCCTTGACCTGTTCGCGGCTCACCTGCAGCTGATCGCAGGTGATGTCGATAACCTTTTCCCTAATCTCCTCGCGACTCATGCTCATAGAAAATCCCTTCTAGATCCCTTTTCCCCCGCTAAAAAGGCGGCCGCGGAAAACGGCCGCCGCCGCAGTCTCCCCTGGCGCCGGCGGCCCGGGGCCGGCCCTTGGCGCCATTTTGGCCGAAAGCGTATAATATAAGGGAAAAAGCCGCGCCCGCTCAAGTTTTTTTTCCCGCCGGGGGGAAAAATTCCCTCCCGGTTCCCCCGGCCGCCAGCCTTTCCCGGAGCAGGGTCAGGCGCCGCCGGCCCTCCGCCCGCCTCACCGCCAGGGCCAGGGCCCGGGCCTCGCCCACCAGGACCACCAGGCGCTTGCCCCTGGTGACGCCGGTGTAGAGAAGATTGCGCTGGAGCAGCAGGTAATGCTGGGCGTGGAGGGGGATGATTACGCAAGGGTATTCGGAACCCTGGGATTTGTGGATGGTCAGGGCGTAGGCCAGGGAAAGCTCGTCGAACTCCTCGTATTGGTAGACGACCCGGCGGCCCTCGAAGTCCAGGCCGGCCTCCCGGCTGTCGTCGTCGAGTTCGCGTATCCAGCCGATGTCGCCGTTGAAGACGTCCTTGTCGTAATCGTTCTGGGTTTGCATCACCTTGTCGCCCACCCGGAAATTCTCCCCGTAGCACATGATTCCCCGGGCGCCGGGGTTGAGGGTGTCCTGGAGCACGGCGTTGAGGTTCCTGGCCCCCGCCCGCCCCTTCCGCATGGGGGTGAGGACCTGGACGTCCCGCCGCGGGTCCAGGCCGAACCCCTCCCGCAGCCGGGAGGAGGCCAGCCGGACCAGGACCGACTCGGTCTCCTCCGGATTCCCGGTCTCGATGAAATAAAAATCGTGATCGCCCGGCCGGGCCGGCCGGGCTTGGGGATACTCGGGGCAAAGTCCGCGGTTGATCCGGTGGGCGTTGGTGACAATTCGGCTCCGGGCCGCCTGGCGGAAGATCTCGGTCAGGCGCAGGACCTTGAATTTCCCCGAATCGATGGCGTCCCGAAGCACCATTCCCGGCCCCACCGAGGGCAGTTGATCCACATCCCCCACCAGGATCAGGGCCGAGCGCCGGGGGAGGGCGCGCAGCAACTGGCCGGCCAGCGGCAAATCCAGCATGCTCGCCTCGTCCACGATGAACACGTCGCCTCGGAGGGGCTTGTCGCGGCCGTGCTTGAAGCCGCCGGTGGCCGGGTCGAATTCCAGCAGGCGGTGGATGGTCCGGGCGGCGAGGCCCGAGGTCTCGGACAGCCGCTTGGCGGCCCGGCCGGTGGGGGCGGAGAGCGACACCGACAGGCCCTTGGCCCGGAGAATCTTCACAATCCCGTTGACGATGGTGGTTTTGCCGGTCCCCGGACCGCCGGTAAGGATGAAAATCTTGTTCTCCAGGGCGGCGGCGATGGCTTGGCGCTGGGATTCGGCCAGGATCAGCCCGGTTTTCCCCTCCACCCAGGCCAGGGCCCGATCCAGAACGACCGGGGGGCAGGGATGCCTTCCGGCCGCCAGGGCAAGAAGATCGGCCGCCAGGTTTTCCTCGGCCGAATCCAGGGAGGAAAGAAAAACCAATTCCCGCTCCCCCTGGCGGCGAAGGACCAGGGCCCCGGTTTCCATTAGGCGATTGACGGCCGTCCGGATGGAATCCTCGTCGATGTCCAGTTCCCTGGCCGCCCGGACGATCAGATCCTCCCGGGGGCAGGCGCAATGACCGTCCTCGGTGATTCCGGCCAGGACGTATTCCACCCCCGCTCCGGCCCGGAGCGGGGAATCCCGGGGGATGCCGACGCTGGCCGCCACCTGGTCGGCCGTCTTGAAGCCGATGCCCCGGATGTCGTGCGCTAGGCGGTAGGGGTTCTCCGCGACCAGCTGGATCGCCTCCTCGCCGTAGGTTTTGTAAATCCGGAAGGCGCGGGAAGTTCCGACCCCGTGGGAATGGAGGAAAACCATGATCGCCCGGATGGCCTTCTGGGTCTTCCAGGCGTCGGTGATGAGCCGCAGGCGCTTTTCCCCCAAACCCTTTATCCACCTGAGGCAGTCCGACCTGGTCTCGATTACCTCGAATATTTCCTTTCCGAACCTGGCCACCATCTTGCCGGCGAAATGGGGGCCTATCCCCTTGATGAGCCCGGAGCCGAGATAGCGCTCGATTCCCTCCAGGGTGTCCGGGCGGGTGGAGCGCAGGGCCTCCGCCTTGAACTGCCGGCCGTATTCCCGATCCAGGATCCAGCGGCCGGTGGCTTCCAGCCATTCGCCCGGCAGGATCGCCGGGGCGACCCCGACCACCGGGATCAGCTCCCGGAATCCCTTGGCCTTGATCTGGAGGACGGTGAAGCCGGTCTCCTCGCTGTGGAAGGTGACCCGTTCCACCAGACCGGCGACCCGTTCCGCCAGGGGTTCGGCTGCCTTGTCCACGATCCCTCAGGCGGATTCAGTAATTCTCGGCCTCGATTTCGAAATAGGCCCGGGGGTGCTGGCAGGTCGGGCATTTCTCCGGCGCCCGGTCGCCCCGGTGGATGTGCCCGCAATTGCGGCATACCCAGGTCCGTTCCCCGGCCCGGGCGAACACTTCGCCCTTTTCCAGGTTCTGGAGCAGCTTCCGGTAGCGCTCCTCGTGGGTTTTTTCAATTTCGGCCACCCGGGCGAATTGGCGGGCCAGTTCGGGATAGCCCTCCTCCTCCGCCTCCCGGGCGAAATTCTTGTACATCTCCGTCCATTCCTCGTGTTCGCCGGCGGCGGCGGCGGCCAGGTTGGCCCGGGTGTCGCCGATGCCGTCCAACTCCTTGAACCAGAGCTTGGCGTGCTCCTTTTCGTTGTCGGCGGTGGCCGTGAAAATGGCGGCGATTTGTTCGAAGCCCTCCTTCTTGGCCGCCCCGGCGAAGTAGCTGTACTTGTTGCGCGCCTGGGATTCGCCGGCGAAGGCGTAGGCCAGGTTTTTGGCGGTTTTGGAATCCTTTTTAACTTTCATGTCCGTCTCCTGTAAGTAGGTGTTGTCAAATGGGAGTTGAAAACCACCTCGAACCCGGCTGAACATCGGGGGCGGACAGCCCGTTCCCGGGCGGGCCGCCCCCGCCCGCGATTAAGCCCCCCCCGCGGATAAATCGGCGGGGTGCATTATAGTGGACTTTTGAAAAAAATCAATCGCCCCTCCGATAAAAGTCCACTTGACGAAAATCAACAAAAAAATTGACGCCCGGCGGCAAATGGATAAAGTGGGATAATTCCCTTCCGAGGAACCGCCCGAATGTCGACCGAGGCGCCCAACGCCGTCCCCCTCCTGGAAATGCGCGGGATAGGCAAACGTTTCGCCGGGGTGGACGCCCTGCGGGACGTCGATTTCGATCTCCGCCGGGGCGAAGTGCATGTATTGATGGGGGCGAACGGGGCGGGAAAGTCCACCCTGATGAAGATCCTGTCCGGCGCCTACCCCATGGACGCGGGGGAGGTAAGGCTGGACGGCGTCCCGGTCGAGCTCAAAAACTCCCGTACCGCCCGGGAACTGGGAATCGCCATAATTTACCAGCACTTCAGCCAGGTTCCGCATTTGTCGGTGGCGGAAAACATCTTCCTGGGGCGGGAACCCGTCCGCTTCGGAATCATTGATTACCGCCGGCTCCACGCCGACGCCCGCGAAGCCATCGCCCAGGTCGGATTGGAGGCGGAGGCGGGGGAGCCCGTCCTCAACCTTAGCGTTTCCCGGCGGCAGATGGTCGAGATCGCCAAGGCGCTCAGCCTAAAATCCAAGATACTGATCATGGACGAACCCACCTCGGCCCTGACCCAGAGGGAAACGGCCACCCTTTTTGAAATCATCAACTCCCTGAAGGCCCGAGGCATCGGCATAATCTACATTTCCCACCGCCTCGAGGAATTGCGCGATCTGGGCACCCGGGTCACGGTCATGCGCGACGGCCGGGTGGTCGGAACCCGGCCCATCGCCGGGACCGAAATGTCCGATCTCGTGCGGATGATGGCGGGCAAGGAAATCGTCCGCTCCTCCGGCCGGGCGGCTACCGGGGCGAGGCCCGGCCGGGAGGCCCTGCGGGTGGAGGGGCTGGAGCGCCGGGGAAAGCTCCGCGGGATAAGCTTCGCCATCCGCGAGGGGGAAATAGTCGGGCTTTTCGGCTTGATGGGCTCGGGCCGGACCGAACTGGCCCGGGCCATCTTCGGGGTGGATCGCCCCGACTCGGGCCGGATCTTCCTTTTCGGGGAGGAAGTGTCCATCGCCAATCCCGGTACGGCGGTCGCCCGGGGCCTGGGCTTCCTCACCGAGGACCGCCTCAATTCCGGCCTCGCCATGACCATGGGGGTGGGCGGCAACATCAGCCTCCCCAGCCTCCCGGGCTTCCGGCGCTACGGCTTGGCCCTGGACCTGGCCCGGGAAAACCGGGAGGCCGGCCGGCTGATCCGGGATTTCCGGATAAAAACCTCCGGGACGGGGCAAATGGTGAAATTCCTTTCCGGCGGCAACCAGCAGAAGGTGGTCTTCGCCAAGTGGATAATGGCCGAGTCCCGCATCCTCCTCCTCGACGATCCCACCCAGGGGATCGACGTGGAGGCCAAGGAGGAGGTCCACCGGTTCATCCTGGATTTCGCCCACGGCCGGGGAAGGTCGGTCCTGTTCATTTCCTCGGAGCTGCCGGAAATAATCGGCGTATCCGATCGCATCCTGGTAATCCGCGACGGAGCCCTGGTCCGCGAGGTCGGGCCGGGCGAGGCCAGCCAGGAACTCCTGTTGAGCCTGGCCCTGGGCGCCCAGGCCTAGAGCTAGTTGAAAAATTGCCGGATCGTCCGGGTTAGGCAAGGAAAAAGGCGCTGGCAGGATGATTTTTGGCCGGAGGTAAAGGGCAAAAATCATCCGGGAAGCGACTTTTGACGCGGCATAACTCGACGAGACGGTAATTTGTCAACAGGCTCTTAGACGCGTGAAGCTTCGATTCGGGCTTGGGGAGGGCGCCGCCCCGCCGGAGGGTTCGGGGGGGGGCGGCGAAAGCGAAAGGAATTCGCCATGTCTTCAGGCGCCGACGCCGCCGGTTCCCGGTCCCCCGCCGCCCGGCTGGGGCAATTGTTCCTCCTCAACCAGCCCCTGTTCCTGCTGTTGATCCTGGGGGTGATGTGCGGCATCATCTCGTTCCTGAGCCCGCATTTCCTCTCCCTCCACAATTTCCGGGAAATCACGGTCCAGGCCGGGGTCATCGCCATGCTCGCGGTCGGCCAGACCTTCGTCATCCTCTCGGCCGGGATCGACCTGGGCATGGGTTCGGTGGTGGCCCTGGCCTCCGTGACCACCGCCATGGCGATGCCGTTCACCGGTTCCACCGCCGCCAGCTTTCCGGTCGGAATCCTGGCGGGGGGGCTGTGCGGGGTGGCCAACGGCTTCATGATCGGCGTTCTCAGCATCCCCCCCTTCGTCGCCACCTTTGGCATGCTCTGCATCGCCCGGGGGCTCGCCCTCATCGTCACCGGGGGCATGCCCCAGTACATGATGTCGCCGGGCTACGACATCATCGGCCAGGCCCGGACCCTGGGGGTGCCCAACTCCACCATCCTGGTCCTTCTCCTGTACCTGGTTTGCCACTTCATCCTGACCCGGACCCCGCGGGGGCGCTACACCTACGCCATCGGCAGCAACCAGGATGCCACCTTCCTTTCCGGGATCAACATCACCCGCCAGCTGATCTGGATCTACATGATTTCCGGCATAACCGCCGGGATCGCCGGGATCACCGAGCTTTCGCGGATCGGCAGCGGCCAGCCCGGGGCCGGCAACGGCTACGAACTCGACGCCATCGCCTCGGTGGTGGTGGGGGGGACCAGCATGTCCGGCGGCATGGGGAGCCTGTGGGGGACCCTGGTGGGAGCCCTGTTCATCACCACCCTCCGCAACGGCCTGAACGTGATGACCATCAACGCCCACTGGCAGCAGGTCGCGATTGGACTCATCGTCGTCCTGGCGGTTTACGCCGACAGGATCCGCAACAACATGAAGAAATGAGGGGAAAAAGGAGATGCCATGAAAAGATTTTTGCTGTCCTTCGCCTTCCTGGCCGGATCCCTGGTTTCCGCCGGCCAGAACCCGGCCAACGCCGACCGCACCCTGGTGTTCGTGCCCAAGGCGACCAATTCCCAGTTCTGGATCGCCATTTGGGAGGGGACCAAGAAGGCGGCCCAGGAACTCGGCTACCGGGAGGTCGGCTTCCAGGGAGTGGCCTCGGCCGCCGACGTCACCGGGCAAGTGAACATCTTCAACGACGTCGCCACCAGCCGGCCGGCCGGCATCCTTATCGCCGTCAACGACGCCCAGGCCCTGAGCGTGCCGGTCGAGCGCGCCATTGAAATGGGGGTTCCGGTGGTCACGGTCAACGCCGGGGTCGCCACCGACAAGGTCCGCGCCCACGCCGCCACCGACAACTACCAGGCCTCCGCCCTGGGCGCCCGCGCCTTCGGCCGGTTGATCGGGGGCAAGGGAACGGTCATCTTCATCGGCATCGACGCCTCCTCCGAGAACGGAAGGGCGAGGGAGAGCGGCTTCCGGGACACCATCGCCAAGGAATTCCCCGGGATCAAGGCGCTGCCGACCCAGCATTCGCTGGGCGACGTCAGCCGGGGCATGAACATCACCAACGATTTGCTCACCGGCAACCCCGACGTGGTCGGAATTTTTTGCGCCCAGGACAACGGCGGCACCGGCGCCGCCCAGGCCCTGAAGCAGCGCGGGGTCAAGGCCGGGATCAAGCTGGTGTCCTTCGACGCCTCGCCCGACGAATTCCAGCTTTTCCTGGACGGCTTCCTGGACGCCCTGGTGGTGCAGGATCCCTTCATGCAGGGCTACATGGGCGTTTACGCCCTCGACAAGGTCATCAACGACCAGCCGCTGGAAAAGAAGTTTTTCGAGACCCCGGTGCAAATCATCACCCGCGACAACCTCTCCGACCCGGAAATCTACGATATCATGGCCAGGAACTCCGCCACCCTCGGCATCATGAAGGCTCGCGGCATAGTCCGGAAATAAGGGCTCGTCCGGCCCAAACCGAAGATTCGGACCGGGCGGGGAACGCCGCCGGTTCATCCAACTTCCCCCTTCCGGTTCCGGCGGGGGCGGGAGAACGATCATGAATGGCAAGGAACGCGACGAATGGGGGGTTCTGGAAGCCTCCCACATGCTTACCGATCGCCCAATCACCCGCCAGACCTGGCTGGAGGAATGTTTTCCCCCCTGGGGGGAATACCTTAACCGGGAGCTGGAGCGCACTCGGCCGAAACCGGGAAAATTCCATCTCTGGTGGCTGGGAGGGCCGTCCTGGGGGCTGAAGATCCGGGAGGAGACCTTCCTTCTGGACAACTACGCCGGACCGTCCATCGTCACCCGCTACGAGAACAGCGGCGACTGCCAGAACACCGGCGCCGATCGCCTGCACTGGATGCGCCTGAATCCGCAGCTGGTGGACATCTGGAAATTCAAGCGGATGGACGCCCTGTTCATCACCCACCACCACGCCGATCACTGCGACATCTACACGGTCAAGGCGCTCCTGGAGACCACCCGGGCCAAATTCATCGGCCCGAGGATGACGGTCATGGCCCTCAAGGGCTGGGGGGTGCCGGATCGGCGCATCGTGGAGGTCAAGCCGGGACAAACCCTGAAATTCAAGAACGTGGAGGTGGCGGTGGAGAAGAACTTCGACCAGAACGCCCTGAAAACCCGCATCGGCATCCCGGAGGGGACCGACTTCACCCCCGTCATGGACGACGCGGCCGTCACCTACATTTTCAAGTCGGCCGCCGGCAACCTTGCCTTCATCGGGGACGGCACCTACCACAACGGCTTTTACGGGGTGGGCCAGCGCCATCGGGTCGACGTGGCCATCGTCAACCTGGGGCACAACCCCTCCGGTTCGTACGACAAGCTCACCCCCTTCGACGCCTACCGGGTGGCCAAGGCGCTCGGAGCCGGGGTGGTCATCCCCGATCACTACGAAAACTGGGCCTGCACCCACCAGGATCCGGATCAGCTCGAATGGATCGTCCGGAAAAACGATCCCGGCATGAAGACGGTCATCCTCCAGCCCGGGGCGATGTTCGTCTACCCGGACGATCGGGACATCGGCCGCTACCGCTACCCGGATTGGCAGGAACGCTTCGACTGGCGCAAGGCCCGCTACACCCTGGAAAACGAATAGGGGAAAGGTGCGGAAAAGGATTTTCGTCTTCGCCGGAACCTACACCGAGGACATCCGGTTCGGGACCGGCGCCGTCCTGCGGGGCAAGGGGGAAGGCGTTTACGTCTACGCCCTGGAACCGGAGAGCGGCCGGCTGGAGCCGATCGCCCTGAATTCCGGGGTGGCCAACCCCTCCTATCTCTGCCTGACCCGCGACAGCCGCTTCCTCTACGCGGTCAACGAATTGAAAAGCCACGGGGGGGAGGCCACGGGAACCGTCAGCGCCTTCGCCGTCGATCCCGAAAGCAAGAAACTCCGCCTTCTAGACCGCCGGCCGACCCGGGGGACCGATCCCTGCCACGTCGCCCTGAACGCCGCCGAAACCCACGTTTTCACCAGCAACTTCGGAAGCGGAAGCGTGGTTGCGCACCGGCGGTTGTCCGACGGGAGCCTGGGCGAGGAAACCGGCTTCGTCCAGCACCGGGGTTCCGGGCCCGATCCGGTCCGCCAGGCCGGTCCCCACGCGCATTCCCTGGCCATGGACCCCGCCGATCGCCACGCCCTGGTCCCCGATCTAGGCCTGGACCGGGTGATGATTTACCGCTTCGACCCCGGGCGGGGAAGGCTGGAGCCCGCCGATCCGCCCCATTTCCAGGCCCGGCCGGGAAGCGGGCCCCGGCACCTGGAATTCCATCCCAACGGACGCTTCGCCTACCTGGCCAACGAACTGGCCTCCAGCGTCACCGCCTTCCGGTACCGGGACGGGGTCCTGGAGGAGCTGGAGACGCGCTCCAGCCTTCCCGAAGCCGGCTTTCCCGGCAACACCTGCGCCGATCTCCACCTGGCCCCCGACGGGAAATTCCTCTACGCCTCCAACCGCGGACACGACAGCCTCGCCGTTTTCGCGGTGGATCGGAAGAGCGGTCGCCTCCGGCCGGTTGGGCACCCGGCTTCCGGTGGGAAAACCCCGCGCAATTTCGCCATCGCCCCCTCGGGGCGCCATCTCCTGGCCGCCAACCAGGACAGCGGCGACATCGTCGTTTTCGCCCGGGACCCCGCGACCGGCGGCCTGACCGGGAAGCTGGGCCGGTACGCCATTCCCACCCCGGCCTGCCTAAAATTCGCGGTCTTCGAGGAGATCTCGGCGCTGGACGTAATTTACGCAATCGAGAGCATTGTGCATCCTCTGACACACCTGTGAGCCGCTTTGGACGCCTGGAACACGGCTTCGCGGTTATCCTTTGAATTTCGAATTCCAGGGACAGTATAGAATGGCACTGAAACAAGGCTATTTTCTTGTTTTCTCGACATTTGCATTCTCGTTTTCAGTAATGATATTTTGGGAGCATCTTCTTGAGTTCCTGTCGTGGTATTGTCATGAGCGAGTAGTTCTTTGGTCGTCTTTTTCGCACACGCGGTTCCACCCTCCCGGGGCGATGCACTAGCGTCTCCGCGTTGACGAGGGCAAGTAGGAGTTCATAATCGTCGCCATCCCGCTCGACCCAGTACAATATCCATCGGCAAAGCAGATGTTGTATCGTGCCCTTGAAACTCAAGCCAAGCGCGTCGCCGTCCCAGGTGTCGCCCGGCTTCCCACATCAGGCGGCGGATAAGGATTGTACGCCAGGACATGCACCCAGAACTCCTTCTCCACTACATCGGGGCTCTTGCCCCGGCAGACATCCAGTTGCATAGTGATCTTGATATGTCGGAAGTCCACCTCCACCTGCCAGCGCTGGAAGTACAGGTCCGCCAATGCCTCGGCGGAATACTTTTCCGC
>JAISYL010000163.1 GCA_031269935.1 Planctomycetota bacterium | reverse complement strand
CAATCAACGGCCGAAACATCACGACCTGTTACGCATGCCATATTTGTGGCGCGGTCGGCCACAAATATGGCGTTGGGGAATTATCCGCGAATAAATTCGCGAAGCGCCGCCGCCAGCGCGTCGATTTCCTCAAGGGTGTTGTAGAAGGCGATCGAAGGGCGTACGGTTCCCTCAAGGCCGAAAAACCGGTGTACGGGTTGGGCGCAGTGATGCCCGGCTCGAACCGCGATGCCCAAGCCGTCAAGGTATTTTCCCACCTCCGCGTTGTCCCGGCCTTCAAGAATAAAGGAGAGTATGCCGGCTTTCCGCGCCGCGGTTCCGATAAGGCGGAGTCCCGGAACCCTCGCCAATTCGCGCATCCCGTATTCAACCAATTCATGCTCCCAGGCGGCGATGTTTTCCAGGCCGATGCCCGCGACATAGTCCAGCGCCGCGCCAAGCCCCACCGCGTCGGCGATGCTGCCGGTACCGGCCTCGAACTTGGCGGGAGCCTTTTGATACAACGTCCGCCCGAATTCGACATCGGCTATCATGTTGCCGCCGCCCTGCCAGGGCGGCGCGGTTTCCAGGAGTTCGCTTTTGCCGTAGAGGGCTCCTATTCCCGTGGGGCCGAAAATTTTGTGGCCGGAAAACACAAAGAAATCCGCGTCCAGGGCGGTCACGTTCACCGGCAGGTGGGCCACCGATTGCGCCCCGTCGATGAGGACGGGGACCCCGCCGGCGTGGGCGATATGGATGAGTTCCGCAACCGGGACTATGGTTCCCACCGCGTTGGAGACCTGGGTGGCGGACACAAAACGGGTGCGGCCGTTAAAAAGCTTCGCGTATTCCTCAAGGATGATTTGCCCGTCGCCGTCTATCGGCGCGACTCTAATCCGGGCGCCTTTTTCCGCCGCGACAATCTGCCAGGGAACGATATTGGCGTGGTGCTCCAGCAGGGTGAGGATGATTTCATCCCCGCTTTTGAGCAGAGGCTTGACAAAGGCGTGGGCCGCGAGATTGACGCCTTCCGTCGTCCCCCTTACAAATACGATGTTATCCGGGGACGGGGCGCCTATGAAGGTCGCTATTTTTTTCCTGGCGTCCTCGTAGGCGTCGGTTGAGCGGGTCGCCAGTTCATGTGCGCCCCGGTGGATATTGGAGTTCTCGCGCGCGTAGAATCGCGCCAAGCGATCGATTACCGCCCGGGGCCTCTGGGTGGTGGCGGCGTTGTCCAGCCAGATGAGATCGCGGCCGCGCACTTTTTCCGAAAGGATGGGAAAATCGCCGCGGATCGACTCAAGGGAACGCAACCCCAGGCGGCGGGATGGCGAAAGGCGCGATTCGTATGGGCGGGCGCCGGAACTCGGCCCCGGAACCTCCGGATAAGCGAGATTCGCCCCTTCGCTCCCGTTCCGGGAGGCGGCTCCCTCCAAGGTGTCCCGAGGGCGCCCCGAACCAAATCCGGGCGCGTCCTTGGGCAGCAGAACCGGCGAAAATCCCTCGGCCGCGCTTGGCGAGGACGGCCGGGAGTGCTCCGGCCGGTGAAGGGGCGGCGGAATGTTTCCCGCCCAAGCGGGAGGGGAGAGGGACTCTCCTTCCCCGAATTCCGGGAACCATGCCGCCGCCAGCGAGGCAATCTCCGCTTCGGAAGGTATTCCCCGGCTTTCCCGGCTAGGCGGGATTCTGGGTGTATTCATAGTAGTCCCCGACTTCCACGTTTTCCAACACGGCCAACGCGTCGACGGCTAGTACCGCCGCCGAGCAGTACACCGAAAGCAGGTAGCTTGCCACCCCGTTGTCATCTATCCCCCGCAAGCGTACCGAGAGTCCCCGCGACTGTTCGCCGGGGAGGCCGGACTGGTAAAGGCCAATGACGCCGCGGCGGTTTTCGCCGGTGCGGACTAGCAGAATGTTGGTTTTCCCGACGGCCGCCTTGGGATTCTTAAGCCCGTCCACAAACAGTTTGTCGGTGGGAACGATGGGTACGCCGCGCCAGGCGATAAAGACGCCGCCGGCCAGGTTCACCGTGGCCGGAGGGACGCCGCGCCTAGTGCATTCGCGTCCGAAGGCCGCGATGGCTCGGGGATGAGCCAGAAAGAAGGACGGCTCTTTCCAGACTTTGGTCAGGAGTTCGTCGAGGTCGTCGGGCATGGGCCTGCCGTAGCGGGGCTGAACATGCTGGGAATCGGCGACGTTTTTAAGCAGGCCGTAATCGTCGTTGTTGATAATCTGGCTTTCCTGCCTTTCCTTCAAACTTTCCACCGCCAAGGCGATTTGCTCCCGCGTTTGATCAAAGGGCGAACTGTACACGTCGGAAATTTTCGTGTCCACGTTGATGATGGTGGAGATGGCCCCCAGCCTGTACTCGCGAGGTTTGGTTTCGTATTCGACATAGCCGCGCGGAATGTCCACCGCCCCGGGATCCTGGCTGCAAAGGACGTCCAGGGGCGTTTCGCCCTCGACAACCCGGTTGACCCGGTAAATGCCCGCTTCCAACCCCTTGAATTCCAGAATCCTGGTTAGCCATTTGGGAGTCAGGGCGCCGTATTGAGGCGGCGTCTTGACGACATTCGCTAGTTGGTATGCCGCTTCCCGTCCCAAGGCGTTGATGATTTTTTCGGCCACGTATATTCCTTTCTCGTAAGCGGTTCAATAAGTCGGGAGGTTTGTATCAACCTCTTTCGCCCAACTGTTGGCGCCATCCTTCAAGTTTATCAGCCGCCCCCGGTACCCCGCTTCGCGCAACGCCCGAATGGCGAATACGCTGCGTTGCCCGATCTTGCAGACGAACACGGCGGCGACGGCGGGATCAAATTCATCGGCCCGCCGGACCATCTGGCCCAAGGGGATGTATTTTGAACGGGGAAATTTGAATATCGCCTGTTCATGGGGTTCCCGGATATCAATGATTTGGATCGGCTCCCCGCTGTCCATCCAGACTTTCAAGTCTTTGGCGCTAATCGTCTCCACCCGCTCCTCGGTCTCTTTTTGTTGCTTAAGGCCGCAAAACCGCTCGTAATCGACAAGATTGCGGATGGAGGGATTCGTTCCGCAGATTGGACATCGCGGATCCTTGTCCAGGGCCAATTCCCGGAATCTCATTTTCCAGGAATCGAAAAGCAGAAGCCGTCCCACGAGCGTCCGCGGGGAGCTGTCGGCATATCCGGGGGAGCCGACCAGGAGCTTGATCGCCTCGTTGGCCTGAATGGTTCCCACGATGCCGGGCAGCACCCCCATTACCCCTCCTTCCGCGCAGGACGGGACCAGGCCGGGCGGAGGGGGCTCGGGATACAGGCAGCGGTAACAGGGGCCTTCCCGGGCGTAAAACACCGAGGCCTGCCCCTCGAACTGGAAGACCGATCCGTAAACATTGGGCTTCCCCAGCAATACGCAGGCGTCGTTGACGAGGTAGCGGGTCGGGAAATTGTCGGTTCCGTCGGCCACGAGGTCGTATCCCGCGATGACGTCCAGGGCGTTGGCGCCGGTCAGCCTGAGGTTGTGGGCGACGACCTCGATATTCGGGTTGATGCCCTTGAGCCTGTCCCTGGCCGAAGCCACCTTGGGCCTGCCCACGTCACGGAAGCCGTGGATCACCTGGCGCTGCAGGTTCGATTCCTCCACAAAATCAAAATCGACCAGGCCGATGGTCCCAACCCCGGCGGCGGCGAGATACATGGCAAGGGGAGCGCCGAGGCCGCCGGTTCCCACGATGAGAACCTTTGCCGCCTTGAGCCTTTTCTGTCCCTCCAGGCCCAATTCCGGCAACAGGAGGTGCCGGCTGTAGCGGGCGATTTCCCCACGGGACAGCTCGGGAAGCTCCCGATCCCGCAACAGGCTCCCATCCATGATTACGCCTCGCCCAAGGGCTCGTCCATAAATAACTTTTACAAGTTTATACTGCGACACCATCGTCGCTCTCGTAAATTTTTGCCCAACCACGGGCGAAAATTTACCGCCGCGGCTCGGTTCCTTGTCTAAACATGTATAAGTTATTTATGGACAGACCCTGATCAATCGTCCGCGCTTTCCGCGTCCCGCCCGCTATGGCCGGCACCAGCGCGAGGTTGGCCCCGTCCCGGAGCGGGGTATCCAATCCCTGGAGTTTTTTGATGTTCGTCTCCCCGACATACACGTTGATGAACGAACGGAGCCCGCCGGCCTCGTTGTAAAGATGCCGCCCAAGGGCGGGATGCCTGGCGACCAGGCTGGCGAGCGCTTCGCCGACCGTGGCCCCGGCAACGGCTATCTCGCGTTGTTGATCCGTGAAAATCCGGAGAGCGGTGGGCAACTGCAAGGTTATTCCCATGGCTGCGCCTCAAGGCGATTACCGCGCCCGGGTGATTTCCTCTTCCCTGAAACAGGTTCTGTCGTCTTCAAGAATGTAGCTTTTGCATTCATCCGATCTGCCTCCGGCCACGGAAACAATGACGTATGAATAAAACGGCAGGGAATTTTCCCGGTCATACTCCGACGGAACCGCCGGGTGATCGGGATGGGAATGATATATTCCTATGATATCCCAACCCTGTTTGAAGGCTTCGTTCTCCGCTCGTACGAAATCATCCGCTTCTATGCGGAATCGCCGCCGCCGGGCGATCCCTTCCCGGGCGTTTCCAAGAACCATGACGGCTTCCGCGACGCGCCCTCCCTTTTCATCGCGTCCCAACACAAAACCGCAGCATTCGTCCGGATAGGCTTTTTCCCCTTCCTCCCGGATGCGCGCCTCGAGATCCGCTCGGATATGGATCATGCCCGCCCCCGGTTTTCCGCCTCCCAGAATTCATCCGAGACATAGCGGGATCCCGTGTCGCTGAGAATGGTGACCACGACGGCGGCGGCCGGTAAGGTCTCCGCTAGGCGGAGGGCGGCGAGTACATTGGCGGCCGAACTGACGCCGGCGTAAACTCCCTCTTCCCGGGCGAGGCGGCGGGCCATGGCGTAGGCGTCCTCGGTGTTGATTTCGCTGAAACCGTCCGGCCAAGTTTCATCGTAGAATCCCGGTTTGATGGTGCTCGCCATATGTTTGGCGCCCTCAATGCCGTGGAAGGGCGAGTCGGGCTGAACGGCAATGGCCTTAATCCCCCCGTTATATTCCTTGAGGCGGCGACTGGTCCCCATGAAGGTTCCCGATGTTCCCATGCCGCAGATAAAATGGCTTACCCGGCCGCCGGTTTGTTTCCAGATTTCAACGCCGGTCCCATGGTAATGGGATTGCCAATTGGCCCGATTGTTGTATTGATCGGGATAAAAGTATGATTCCGGCTTGGCCTCCGCCTCTTCTTTCGCCGCCAAATAAGCCCCGTCCGATCCGTCCAGGGGGTTGGTTTCCACGATTTCCGCTCCATAGTGGCGCATTATCGCCTTGCGTTCCGCCGAGGTGTTGGCCGGAAGGTAGAGGCGTACCGGAATGCCCATGGCCGCGCCCTGCATGGCGTAGGCGATGCCGGTGTTGCCGCTGGTGGCGTCGATAATTGTCTTGCCCCGCTTCAGTTTCCCCGCCCGCAAGCCGGCCAGAATCATCGCCTTGGCAGCCCGATCCTTTACCGAACCGGAAGGGTTGCAAAATTCCGCCTTGGCATACAGGGTGGCCCTTCCGTTTCCGGAAAGCCTGGGCAGTTCGAGGAGAGGGGTATTGCCCACCAAATCCGTTATGGTATTTATTGAAACATTACTATTCATATAGGTTTTATAATAATAACCGGGCGGCAAAATTTGTCAAGCTTAAATTTCGCCAAAATAATTTTGGCTTCGCTATGTCCATGCATGTCAAATGGATCCCCGTAAATGAAAATAAATAAGATTTATGGTTTTGGCACGAAAACGCCATGTGGACATTGAACCGCCGCGACCTTGGTGATGAAACGAACGATCTTGGCCGAACCGGCAATTATCTTGCATTGCTAGCTAACAACCGTTAAACTACCGGAAAACGCATTGTTGCCGATGCGGAAATCGTCATTTTCTTGAGGTTCCCGAAAAAATCATGTCGGGAGCCGGAATCATTTGAACAGGAGGCGCCGCATGTCCCCGGATACAGACCGTCAAACCAATCCGCGTCAGGGCACCACTCCGGAAGCGATTCAATTGGGTTATGCCGAACACCTCAAATACGAACTGGCCAGGGATCGCTACACCTCCACCAGGAACAATCGCTATATCGCGCTTTCCCGCGCCATCCGGGACAGGCTGATTGATCGCTGGATTGAAACGCAGCAGGCGCATCACGACAGTCGGGTGAAACGGGTCTATTACCTTTCCCTGGAATTCCTCATGGGCCGCTCCCTTGGCAACAACGTCATCAATTTCAAACTTCAGGACGAGGTCGATCAGGCTTTGGACGGCCTGGGGGTGGATTGGGAGGAACTACGGGAAGTCGAGGTCGACGCCGGCCTCGGCAACGGCGGCCTCGGGCGGCTGGCGGCATGTTTTCTCGACTCCCTAGCCACTTTGCAAATTCCGGCCATGGGCTATGGCCTCAGATACAATTACGGCATTTTCCGCCAAACCATTGAAAATGGTTATCAGGTGGAACATCCGGACAATTGGCTGCAAAACGGAAATCCCTGGGAGATAGCCCGTCCGGAGTTGCGCATTCCCGTTCTTTTCGAGGGGCGCTGCGAACAATGGAGCGACAATGGCCGCATCCGCCACCGCTGGGTGGACGCCCGGCCGGTAATCGGCATGCCCTTTGACATGCCGGTGGTGGGCTACGGCGGCAACACCGTCAACACCCTCCGGCTCTGGTCGGCCTTCGCCACCGAGGATTTCGATTTCGCGGATTTCAACCGGGGCGACTACGTCGCCGCCATCGGTTCCAAGACCGAAGCCGAAAATCTCACCAAAGTGCTTTATCCAAACGATCTCCATTACACCGGCAAGGAACTTCGGCTCAAGCAGCAATATCTTTTCGTGGCCTGTTCCCTCTGGGACATCCTCCGCCGCTTCAAGCACGACAAGGAGCCGTGGAGCGAATTCCCGAACCGGGTGGCCATCCAGATGAACGACACCCATCCCTCTTTGGCGGTGCCGGAGTTGATGCGCCTTCTGATGGACAACGAAGGGCTGGATTTTGGCGCCGCGTGGGAGCTGACCGTAAAGTCGCTTGGCTACACCAATCACACTCTGATGCCGGAAGCGCTGGAGAAATGGCCGGTTCCCATGTTGGAGAAGGTTCTTCCCCGCCATCTCCAGATTATTTACGATATCAATTACCAATTCATGCAGAAGGTGGCCATCGCTTTCCCGGGGGATCTCGACAAACTCTCCCGCATGAGCCTAATCGAGGAGTCCGAACCCAAGCAGGTCCGGATGGCCAATCTCTGCATCGTCGGTTCGCACTCGACCAACGGGGTGGCCGCGATTCACACCGAGCTTCTGAAAAGCCGGGTAGTTCCGGATTTCGCCCAAATGTTCCCGGAACGATTCAATTCGAAAACCAACGGGATCACCCAGCGGCGCTGGCTTCTCAAGGCCAATCCCCCGCTGGCGGCCCTGATTTCCGGCCAGGTGGGCGAGGGTTGGATTACCAACCTGATGGAATTGAAAAAACTGGAGCCTCTGGCCGGGGATCCGGATTTCCAGAGGAAGTTCCGGGAAACCCGGCGCCAGGCCAAGCTGGCCCTGGTGGATTTGGTGAAGAAGGAAATCGGGATTAGCCTGAATCCGGATTCCATTTTCGACACCCAGGTGAAGCGGCTGCACGAATACAAGCGCCAGTTGATGAACATAATCCACGTCGTCATGCTTTACAATCGCCTGCGCCGCAGCCAATCCCGGTCCTGGACGCCGCAGACCTTTCTTTTCGGGGCCAAGGCGGCCCCGGGTTACGAGATGGCCAAGTTGATCATTAAACTGATAAACAACGTGGCGAACGTGGTGAACAACGATCCCGCCATCGGCGATCGGCTGAAAGTGCATTTCCTCCCGAATTACCGGGTGTCGCTGGCCGAGAAGATTATTCCCGCCTCGGACGTTTCCGAGCAGATATCAACCGCCGGGACCGAAGCTTCCGGCACCGGCAACATGAAATTCATGCTTAACGGCGCCATAACCATAGGAACGCTTGACGGCGCCAATATCGAGATCATGGAAGAGGTGGGGCGGGAAAATATGTATATTTTCGGCCTTGACGCGGAGGAGGCCAAGAACCTGTCCGGAAACTACGATCCCAACGCCGTCTACCAGTCGAATGCCGAAATCCGGGAGGCGCTGGACCTCATCTTCGGCGGCCACTTTTCGATAGGCGAGGGCCTGATTTTCGAACCTATACGCAAGGCCCTCCTGGAATGGGGGGATCGCTACTTGCTGCTTGCCGATTTGCCCGCCTATTCCGAGGCCCAGGCCAAGCTCCAGGCCGATTACGCCGATCAGCGGGCCTGGTTTGGCAAGTCCATCCTGAATTTGGCCCGTTCCGGCAAATTTTCCTCGGATCGGACTATCATGGAATATGCCGGGGAGATTTGGAACGCCCGGCCGCACCCCCTCGATCTTGCGAAAAAACGCTCCAACACCATCATGGAAGCGCGCAAGATAGACCGCGAGGATGTGGATTAGCCGAAAAAATACGAGGGCTTGAAGATATCGGCCTTTCCGGGAGCGATTTTTTCCCGATACAGGTCGAAATATTCGCCGGGTGTCGGTAGGCGCCCCAGCCGGGCGGTGACGGCGGCCAGGATGGCGGAGCCGAGAAAGACCCGGGCGCCGTCGCCCAGGCGGTTGTCGAAGTTGCGGGTGCTGGTGGAAAAAACCGCCGCCCGATCCGCCACCCGGGCTTGGTTCCCCATGCAAAGCGAACATCCGGGCGTTTCCAGCCGCCCTCCCAGCCTTTCCAAATTCGCCAGAACGCCTTCCCGAACGAGTTGATCCCTGTCAAGGCGGGTCGGCGGGGCGATCCACAGGCGTTTCACCCCGAGCCGGGCGCCGGAACCAGAAAGCACGGCGGCGGCGGCCCGAAAATGTCCGAGGTTGGACATGCAGGAGCCAATGAACACCTCGTCGATTTTTTCGCCCGACACTTCCGACAGCGGTGCCGCCAGATCGGGGTTGTTGGGGCAGGCCAATACGGGTTCCCGGACGCTGTCCGCCCCGACCTCCAGTTCGGCGGCGAAACTGGCGTTGGCGTCCCGGCGGAGCAACTCCGGCCGATCCAGCCAGAGTTTGAGCCGGTCCAGGCGCCGGGAGAGGGTGATCGGATCCCCGTAGCCTTCGTGAAGCAGTTTCCGGATCAGGGAGACATTGCTTCGAACGTAATCCTCCACCCGCCCGGGTTCCAAGGCCACCGTACCGGCCGCGGCGGAACGCTCGGCGGTGGCGCAGGTCAATTCAAACGCCTCCTCGACCGTCAGGCCGGCCAGACCCTCCATTTCCAGGATCCTGCCGTTGAAGATGTTTTTTCCCCCTTCGCCCGGCTTGTCGGACAAGCCGGCCCGGATGGCCGCCAAGGGAATGGCGTTCACCAGATCGCGGATGGCAATGCCCTCCGGAAGCGATGCCGGAAGGCGGACCAGAATCGATTCCGGCATTATCAGGGGGAAAAATCCCTTGGCGGCGGCCAAGGCCACCAGTCCTGAACCGGCGGCAAAGGATATGCCCAGGGGGAAGCGGGTATGGGAATCGCCGCCGGCGCCGACCTGATCCGGCGGCAAAAGGCGGTTCACCCAGGAATGGACAATGCCGTCGCCGGGACGGAGGACCACGCCGCCGCGATCGCGGAAAAAATCCGCCAGGGCGGCTTGGGTGTTTTTGTCCTGTTCGGTGGGATAGGCGGAGGTATGGCAAAATGACTGCAGGACGAGATCGGCGGAGAACCGCAGGCAGGCGAGATCGCTGATCTCATCCCGGGTCATGGGACCGGTGGTGTCCTGGCTGGCCACGGTCGACATGGCCGGTTCGGAATATTCGCCCGGCAGCACCCCCGTCTTGCCGGCGGCGCGGCCCACCAGTTTCTGGGCGAGAGTGTAACCCTGGTTCGGAGCCGGGGAAGGGGGGGACGGTTCGCTGAAGATTTCCGCCGGCTTTTTCCCCAGGGCGTCGGCGGCCCGGGCGGATAATTTGCGCCCGATTACGAGATTGACGCGCCCGCCGGCGCGCCAGGAATCGGCTAGGGCGGGGGGGAAGGAAAAAGTTGTCGCCAAGCCGCCTTCGGCGTGCTTGAGGATCCCCCGGCCCTGTTCCGGCCGCAATTCCAAGCGTACGCGGTCGCCGGTGTCGAGTCCGGATACGTCGGCCACCAGGGGAAGGCCGCCGGCGTCCTCGAAACTGTCCCGGAAAATCGGGGCTATCCGGGAAGCGATGACGATGCCGCCCCGCCGCTTATTGGGAAGGTTGGGGACATCCCGCCCCAACACCCAGACCAGTGAATTAACCGCCGACTTGCGGCTGGAGCCGGTGCCAAGCGTATCGGCGGCAAAGGCCGGGGAAAAACCGGTGACGCCGGCTTCCCGGCGCCACCGCTCCATTTTCTCCCGTCCCCCGGGGAAACGGGCGGCGCCGAGATGAAGGGCGTGCAAAGGAATGTCCGACCGATTGGAAGCCTGCCTGGCCGGCGAAAGGTCATCGGTGTTCACTTCCCCCGCAACCTTGTAGACAATCAAGTTGAATCCGGTCGGCAGGGCCGGCGACCTAATGAACCATTCGGCCGCGGCCCAAGCTTTCAGAACTCCGCCGGCCGCCGGGTTGCCCAGCCGGTGGAGACGGAGAACCTCGTCCACCGCCTCGTCCGCAAGAAGGCAACGGGAGAGGGCGGAAGCGGCCGCGCCGGCCAGGGTCGGATGTTCCAGAAGTTCCAGCAGCGGGGGGAGATTGTAACCGCCTTGCATGGAACCCAGAAGTTCAACCGCCGTCTCGGGCGGGAAGCCCGCCGCCCGAAAATTGCCTTTCGCCATGTCCAGCAATAGGCGGCTTTTTACCTTGGCGGCCGGATTTACGCCGGAGGGAACCTGATTGGCCAGCAGTTCAAGCAAAACCTCCCTTCCGTCCGGAGAAGTCGATTGCCCTTCGGCTAGCCCATTCGCGACGGCCTCGGTTTCCTCGGCGGTCAGGGGCGGGGGCGGAATGCCCAGTTGTTCCCGTTCATCCCGCTTCCGGCGCCAAGTTTCCAGCATCAAAAATTACCCGCCAAGCCGAGCGAGGGCGGATTCGGTTCCGATTCGGGGAGTGGGATCGGCATGCCTAGCCGGGTCATTTCCTTTTTCACTTCCACAATCTCCCGGCGCCATTTGAGCCTGCCTTCGAAGCCGATGACGTTTTTATACATCATTTCCGCCCGGCGAAGTTCGCGTTCCAAGGCTCGCATGCGATCCGTATCGTCGCGGTTGGTTGGTTTTTGCACGATTTTTTCCACCTGGGAGTGTCCTTTTTGAGTGTAGATTCGTCCCTTTCGCCAGATCTGGCCGTAGTGTTTGCGGCAATAACCCTTGGCATGGACATGATTTTCGCAGTTGGGGACCGAGCATTTGCAGTCGTGCGGCATGATCGAAAATCCTCTCCGGAGACCGAAGGTATACCGAAGCTTGCCGGGATCCGGCGTGTTTGTTTTTATCCCTGTCGTTGCGGCGAAGGTAAAAATAGAAAAATACTAGAAAAAATGAATTTGTCAAGCAATTCCAGGAATAATTGATCGAGGGGAGCCTGCCCCGGGCAATTCCCCGGCGCCACCTCGACCCCGTGAATTGGAAAAGGCCGCGGCGGCGGGATCGCGGGGAAAAAGGCGTTTGGGGCTGACCCGCCCTTATCTCCGGACGCTTATCCGGCCAGGGCCTCTTTCAACAGGGCGTTCAGGATGGCGGCCGCGACGCTGCTGCCCCCCTTCCGCCCTTTGGCCACGATATGGGCGGCCCGGCTCGCCAAAAGCATTTCCTTGCTTTCCAGAACCTGCACGAATCCCACGGGAACTCCGACCACCAGCCGGGGCGAAAGCTTGGCTTCCGAAATCAACTCGCAGATCCGCATCAGGGCGGTGGGGGCGTTTCCCACCACATATATGCCGTCCCGCCACAAGCGGGCGGCCTTTTCCATCGCCAAGCCGGCCCGGGTCCGGCCGCCAGCGGCGGCGGCTATTTCCGGGTCGTCGATAAGGCAATGGGTTTCGCAACCCAATGCCCGGCATGCGGCCCGGTTTATTCCGGCCTGGACCATCCTGGTGTCCACGACAAGGGGAACCCCGCTTCGCAAGGCCGCGATTCCGGCCGCCGCCGCCCCCGGCGAACCGCGGATGCTTTCGGCGTAATCGAAGTCGGCGGTGGCGTGAATCACCCGTTTAATCACCGATTCCAGGCCGGCCGGCAGCGAAAACCCTTCCAGTCCGTCCGAAACGGCCTCCAGGCTGCGGCGCTCGATTTCCTCGGGTCCAAGATTTTCCCCGGGATCCCCGCTCATCGGATCGCCTTTAGGGATTCCGCCGCCGCCGCCGCGGTGCGGATTATGTCCTCGCGGGTATGGGAGGCGCCGATAAACATGGCTTCGAATTGGGAAGGGGCGATATAGATGCCCCGTTCCAGCATTTCGCCGAAGAAGCGGGCGAACCGGCCGGCATCGGCCTTTTGGGCCGAGGCGAAGTCGACCACTTCGGAGTCGGTGAAGAAAAGCGAACACAGCGAACCGATTTGGTTTACCCGCGCCGGCAGGCCGGCCTGTTCGGCGGCCAGCCCGAGATCCCCGGCCAATTGGGCCGCCATTTCCCCTATTCGGGGGTAAATATCGGGATTCCTCTCCAGTTTTTCCAATTGGGCCAATCCAGCCGCCATGGCCGCCGGATTGCCGGAAAGAGTGCCGGCCTGATAAACGGGGCCTAGCGGCGCGACCAGCCGCATGATGTCCCTTCTGCCGCCATAGGCGCCCACCGGCAGGCCGCCGCCGATGATTTTGCCGTAAGCGGCCAAATCGGCCTGGACGCCGAAGAATTCCTGCGCCCCCCCGAGCCCGAGGCGAAATCCGGTGATCACCTCGTCGAAAATCAGCAACGCTCCGTATTGGCGGCAAAGCCGCCGCAGGCCTTGGAGAAACCCGGGACGGGGCGGCACCACCCCCATGTTGGCCGCCACCGGTTCGACGATGACGGCGGCTATGCCGCCTGGGTGGGCGGCGAAAATATCCTCGACGCCGGCCAGGTCGTTATACGAGGCGGACAGGGTGTCGGCGACCGCCCCCCGGGTGACTCCGGCGCTGTCGGGAACTCCGGCGGTCAAGGCGCCGGAACCGGCCTGGATCAGCATGCTGTCGGCGTGGCCATGGTAGCAGCCGGAAAATTTGACAATCTTGTCCCGGCCGGTGAAGCCGCGCGCCAGGCGTATCGCCGCCATGACCGCCTCGGTGCCGGAGTTGACCATCCGAATCATCTCGACCCGGGCTAGCCGGACGATGGTCTCGGCCAAGCGCACCTCCAGTTCGCAGGGGGCGCCGAAGCTGAGGCCGTTGCGAACGGTTTGGATCACCGCCTCCCCAATGTCGGGATCCGCGTGACCAAGAATCATCGGGCCCCAGGAGCCGACGTAATCTAGATAAACATTCCCGTCCGCGTCCCGCAATTCCGCTCTGGAGGCGGCGGCGATGAAACGGGGTTCGAGATTCACCGAACGGAAGGCCCGCACCGGACTGTTGACGCCGCCGGGGAGCAGGCGGCCGGCCCGGGCGAAAAGCGCCCGGGATTTTTCCGTTTTCATCCCAGATCCCCCTTGTCAATCGCCGCCGCCAATTCCGGCGCGAAATAACTGATTAGGATGTCGGCCCCGGCCCGGAAAACGCCGGCCGCGCTTTCGCACATGGCGGCGTGGCAGTCCAGCAGGCCCTTTTCCGCCGCCGCCCGGATCATGGCGTATTCGCCGCTGACGCTATAGGCCGCCACGGGGATTTCCACCGTTTCGGCCACCTTGGACACCACGTCGAGGTAGCCCATGGCCGGTTTGACAATCAGGATGTCCGCGCCCTCGCGGACATCCAGTTTGGCCTCCCGGACGGCTTCCCTGAGATTATGCCAATCCATCTGGTAGCCTTTGCGGTTTCCGAAGCCGGGAGCGGAATCGGCCGCCTCGCGAAACGGGCCATAGAAGGCGGAGGCGTATTTTACGGCGTAGCTCATGATGGGAACCGTTTCGCGGCCGTTCCGATCCAGCAGTTCGCGAATGGCCGCCACCCTGCCGTCCATCATGTCCGAGGGCGCCACCAAGTCGGCGCCGGCTTCGGCCTGGGACAGGGCGGTCCTGGCGATTAGGGGCAGGGTCCTGTCGTTGTCCACCCGGTCTCCCGCCACCAGGCCGCAATGCCCATGCGAAGTGTATTCGCACAGGCAGACATCGCTTATCAGCAGGGCTTCGGGAAAACGCCGTCTGGTTTCCCTGATCGCCCTCTGCACCACCCCCCCCTCCGCCCAGGCCCCGCTTCCCTCCGCATCCTTGCGGGCGGGAATTCCGAAGAGCAGAAAACGGCCCACGCCGGCCCGGAGCGCCTTTTCAATGCCTTCGGGCAGGGTGTCCGGGCTGTAGCGGGTCAGTCCGGGCAGACTGGGAATGTCCTCCCGCACGCCGTTTCCCTCCCGCACGAAAAAAGGGAAAATGAGCGAATCGGCGGAAAGCCTGGTTTCCCGCACCAGCCGGCGTACCGCCTCGTTTTCCCGCAAGCGCCTCGGCCTTTCCGTCAACATCGCCACCCTTTCTCCAGCCGCTCCTTGTCGAGGAAATGCTTCGCCAGGCCCTCGATGGTCGCCTTGGCGGCGGTTTCGGCCCGCAAGCCGCGATCCCTGGCCGTGCGCGCCGTCGTTTCCCCCAGGCAAACGCAACTCAACCCGCCCCAGTCAATGCCTTCCATCAGGCGGGCGAACCCTTTCACCGCCGAGGGGCTGGTGAAGGCGGCGGCCGCATAGCCCCCTCGGGCCAATCTTTTCCTTACCCATTCGGCGCCGCTTTCCCGCTCCAGGGTACGATAGGCGTTTACGGCTTCGAAGGGAAGTCCGGCCTTTTTCAGGTGGAGGTCGAGTTCCCGGTTGGCGCCCAAAGCCCGGTAAAGCAGGACCGCTTCCCCGGGTCGAATCAGGCGCAGCAATCCCCTCGCCAAGGGTTCGGCTCCGTATTCGTCAGGCAGGTAATCCGGGGTGATCCCCCCGGCTCGGACCGCTTCGGCGGTTCCCGGACCGGTTACCGCAAATTTGATTCCCCCCAATCGGCGGATATCGATTTCCCTTTCCCGCAACCGCCTAAAAAACAAACCGGCTCCGAAGGGGCTGGTGAAGGCGATCCAACGAAAAGATTCCAACCTTTCCCACAAGCCTTCGGGCTGGGGCAGGATTTTCCGGTATATGGTCGCCAGTTCGTCAACCCCGGGGACAAGTTCCCGCAGAAGGGAGGCCAAGCGGCCGGCGGTGGTGTCGGAACCAACCGCCAGAATTCTTTTTCCCTCTTGGCCGGAAACGCCGGATTGCCCAGGGGGCGCCGCCAGAGAACAAACCTCCCCCACCACCAGGAGGGAGGGCGGAACCACGTTTTCGGCCAGCGCCAGTTCAGGGATCCCGGCCAGGGGCGCCAGGAGGCGCCGCTGCTCCGGCAGGGTGCCGTTTTCAATCAGGGCCGCCGGAACGTCGGGAGACATGCCGGCCGCCAGCAGGTTATCCCGGATGTCGGAAAGGGCCGATAGTCCCATGAGGAAAATCAGGGTTCCCTTCAGTCTGGCCAATTCCCGCCAATTGAGGTCCGGCGGTTTTCCTCCCTTGCCGTGGCCGGTGAGGATGTGAATCGAAGAGGCGAAATCCCGGTGAGTGACGGGTATTCCGGCAACCGCCGGCACCCCCAGGGCCGAACTGACCCCCGGGATTACCCGGTATTTTATCCCTTGGCGGCGGAGCGCCTCCACCTCCTCGCTACCGCGTCCGAAAAGGAAGGGATCCCCGCCTTTCAACCGAACCACCCTTTTCCCGGCCAAGGCATGCCGCAGCAGCAGGGAATTGATTTCCGATTGAGGGACGGGATGGTTGCCGAAGTTTTTCCCGACATTGATCTTGAGGGAGTCTTCGGGGATTAGGGAAATCAGCGCTTCCCCCGCCAAGCGATCATACAGGACGACCTGGGCTTTTTCCAGAGCCGCCCGGCCGGCCTGGGTGAGAAGTCCGGGATCGCCTGGCCCGGCCCCAATCAAGGTGACCAGCCCCTTTTTAACCTCCATTGGCCAGTTCCCCGCCCAGATTTTTCGCCAATTTTCGTCCCAGGCTAGCCGCCTCCTCCCTCCGTCCGGTCATTTTCCCCCGGCGGGAATGGCCGGAGGCGTCGGCGCGCCAGGCCCACAAGGTAATCGCCTCCCCGGAAACGACGGCATGGGCGGCGCTGGGAGCCGAACACCCATCCCCCAATTCTTCCAGAAAAGCCCGTTCGGCGCGGGAGGCAATCCAAGCTTCCTGATTATTCACCCCTTCCAGGCAGGGATGGGCGTCTCCCCGCCGGCCCTGTATGGCGATGATTCCCTGGCCGGCGGCCGGGAGCATTTCCTTCAGCGAAAACACTCGGCCGGCCCGTCGCCACAACTCCAGGCGCCTGAGACCGGCGGCTGCTAGTACCAGTCCGCCAAACCTTCCTTCATCAAGTTTGTGGATGCGGGTCAAAATGTTGCCGCGGATCGGCTCGGTCCGCCAATCCGGGTAGATTTCCCGCAATTGGAGAATCCGGCGGCGGCTGGAGGAGCCGAGCGGCAATTCCCTGTCCCCTCCAGGCTTGTCGAGCGGGAAAACCAAGGCGTCCCGGGCGTCTTCCCTTGGACCCACCGCCAACACCGGAAGTTCCGGGTGTTCGGGTACCGGGAGATCCTTGTAGGAATGTACACATAGATCGATCTTGCCCTCAAGCAAGGCGGCCTCAAGCTCCCGGGTGAACAGCCCTTTCCCGCCAATCTCTCCGGGAAGAGCGCCGGGCTGGCGATCGCCCGCGGTCTTCATGGCAATCAGTTCCATCCTGGCGGCGGGATGCAGTTTCCGGACAGCTTCCATCACCAGCGCCGCCTGGGCCAGCGCCAGGGCGCTTTTCCGCGAACCCACCCGGATGACCGACATCGAATTTCTCCAGTTCCCCCCTTATTTTCACCGCCGCCGCCCGAACCAGGGGATGGTCACCGTTTTTTGAAACCAGGCCGGCGACAAGCCGGTCGCTTTGGATTAGGGCGGGGAAGAAAAAACTGCATTCCTCCCGCCGGTCGGCCACGCTTATCAACACGCTTCGTTCCCTGGCGTCCAGGCCGGCTTGGCGATTTACCTCCCGGTTGTCGGTGGCCGCCACCGCCAGGGTTACGCCCTCCATGTCCTGGCTCCGGTAGTCCCTTTTTTCCCAAACCAGACCTTCCCGGCCGAGGTGGCGCTCCATTCCTCCCGACAGCTCGGGCGCCACCACCTTGACCTTGGCGCCGAAACTGAGAAGCGCCCCGGTTCTGCGGGCCGCCACTCCGCCGCCCCCGATCACCAGGGTTTGGGCTCCGCGCAGGCTTACGAAGATGGGAAAATCCGGCAGGTCCGGCCGGGTGGCCAGCCGGCGCCCCCGGTTGCGGCGCCAGGAGGAAAACCGCTTCGACTCTTCCCCCAGGATTTCCTCCGCCCGGCTTAACAGAAGACGGTTTTCCTCCCTTGACCGGTTGTCGACGAATTCGTCGACGTTCCACAAAGTGACGCCGGGCAGTTCGCCCACCGCCGGATCGATGTCCCGGGGCGCTCCCAGGTCCAGGAACAATCCGGGATGGGGATGCAGCCCGGTTGTTTCGGCCGCCTTTATGGTGGTGTGGGGGCTAGTGGTGGCGCTGATCACCAGATCTTGGCCGGCCATGGCCAGATAACGGTTTTCATACGGGATTTGCGCCAGCCCGGGGTTCGGGAGATTCTCCTCCCGGTGCGGGCGGCGGCTGGCCATGGTTACCCGGCAGCCTTTTTCCAGCAGAATCGCGGCGGCCAGCCGGCCCACTTCGCCGTTGCCCACCACCAGGACCCGGAGGCCGGACAGGGAACCACCCAACCTCTCTTCCGCCCGGCGAATCGCCTCGGCCGCCACCGACTTGCCGTTCCAGGAGAATCGAAGGGCCGCCCTGACCCGTTTGCCGGCGGTGACGGCGAATCGGAACAGGGCTTCGGTAAGCGGGTCGGAAACCCCGGCCCGCCTGGCCTCTTCCAGGGCTTTTCGGGTTTGGGTGATGATTTGATTGTCGCCAAGAACGCCGGATCGAATGCCGCCGGCCACCCGCATGAGATGGATGATCGCCTCATTTTCGCCCCTTTCCCGGAAATAGGGCCGGAAATTGTCCGGGCTGACGCCGACGCCCTGGCAGAGAAGCCCGACGCAGTCCGGGGCGGGGTCGTTCCCGTGCGACAGGTAAAGCTCGGCGCGGTTGCAGGTAACCAGGAAAACCGCCCCCGCAATTCCGTCAATGGCGCGGAGGCGGCGCAATATCCCTTCGCGTTCCCCCGCCGCCGGGGAGAAGATCTCGCGAATCCCGATTTCCGCCGTCTCGTGATCCAGGCCGGCCATAATCAGCCGCATGCGATCCCAGCCTTCCTTGACGGGAGCGGGCAACTCCGTCGCCGGGGAAAATTGAAGCGCATAATAAAACGTTTATTAAAACATTGCCGCGGCATTGGCGCAACTTTATTTCCCCTGTCCGGAAGAAACCGGGCCGCTTCGGGTTTCACCCCCTCCCGCCCGATTGGGAAAATGCGAAAGAACCCCTGTCCGGCGGGGAAATTAAAAATGCCGGCCGGATTTTCGGAATGCGGTCGAGGGCGCGCAAAGGAGGGAAGGGGATGAAACTGGCCAATCCGATGGCGGTTCTGGTGGTTTTGGGTTGGTTAGCCGTCGCGGTTGACGCCGAGGATTTGCTGCCTCTCCGGGGTGATTCCGGAAAAGGGGAGCCCGGGGTCAATTACTTTCAGGCGGATTGGCGGCCGGAATCCCTTGCCGGCGAGGCGGACGGCGTTTCCCGGGCGGAGCCGATTTATTTTAAATGGCGCAATCATCAGGCCGATTCGGCCGGGCCGGGAAAAACTTTTGCCTTGGTGGCGCCCTATCTTGGGCATTCGCGCGGCGGAACCCATTCGGCCTGGTTGGATGATCTGGTTGATGCCTTTTCCCGGCCGGCGGCGTATTCCCGAAAGGAACCGAATCGGGCCGGCGAATGACCCGGTCTCTTCGGCAAAAAGTTCATTCCCGTTTTCCGAATTCACGGACATTGATTTTCCCGGGTCAACCCCGGAGTTTCCCCCGCGCCCGGGCAATATAATCGGCCGCTCCAAACAAACCATTGACCTCAAGGCGAATTCCGGTTTAATTATGGTTTTCGCGAAACTGGAGGCGGATAATCCGCCCGCGGCGCGAAGGCCGACCCTTGGGCGGCCGGAAGACAAAGCCAAAATCATGAATATCGGTAAACTGGGCGGTTACTTGGCGGGGAAGGGGATGTCGGCGTTTCTGCCCGTCCTCTCCCGGCATTCGCCGGACCTTCTGCTGGCCATGATGGACAAATTGAGCCAAAACGGCATCAAGCGGATGTCGGAGATGCATCGGGGTTCGGCCGCGGATTTGAACCGCCGGGTGGATGCGGCCCGGGGTTTTTTTGAAATGGCCAAGCGCACTTTCCCCCGCCTGTCCCGGCAGACGCAGCGTAAACTCGCCTTCAACCTCTTTTACGCCGCCATCCACGAGGGCGACGAGAAAAGGACGGAATATTTCCGGAAATACGGCGAATATCCCCCGTTTTTCCTGTTGATTTCCCCCTCCATGGCTTGCGATCTCCAGTGTTCGGGCTGCTATGCCTGGAAGTATCCCAAGGATCGGTCCCTCCCCCTGCCCAAGGTGAAGGAGGTGATTTCCGAGGCCCGGGACGAGATGGGGATCCATTTCATAACCCTAAGCGGGGGCGAACCCACCTATTGGCCGCATCTGGAGGAGGTCGCGGCGGAATTCGACGATGTCTTTTTTCAGATTTACACCCACGGCCAAAGGATTGATCGGGACATGGCCCGCCGTTTCGGGGAGTTGGGGAATATTTTTCCCGCCATTTCCCTTGAAGGCTCCGAGGCCTTCACCGACGCCCGCCGCGGACGGGGCGCCTATCGGCGGGTCCTTCGGACCATGGATCTTCTGCGGGAAAACGGGGTTCTTTTCGGTTACAGCCTGACCCATACTCGCAAAAACCATGAAGCCGCCTGCTCCCCGGTTTTTTTGGATGAAATGATAGCCCATGGCGCCGCCTTCGGCTGGGTTTTCCAGTATATCCCCATTGGCCGGGAACCGGATATGAGCCTGGTTCCCACCGGCGCGCAGCGGGTGGAACGCCGGGAAAAAATCCTGGAAGCGCGGAAGACCAAGCCGATTTTGGTGTTCGATTTCTGGAACGACGGAGACGCCGTCGACGGTTGCATCGCCTGGGGGCGGCGTTACGCCCATGTGACGGCCCTGGGTTATGTCGAACCCTGTGTCTTTGTGCATTTCGCCAGGGACTCTATTTACGACAAGAGCCTGGGCGAATGCCTGCGCTCGGCCCCTTTCCGGGAAATGCGGGCCAAGGCGCCTTTCCACGAGGATCGCCGCCGGCCCTGTCCCCAGATCGACCATCCCCACCTGCTTCGGGAGGTGGTGGAAAGGCACGGCATGTTCGGCACCCATGCCGGGGCGGAGGACATTATCGGCCGGCATTTCGATTTATTATGCCAGACCGCCAACTCCTTCGCCCATGAATTGGCCGAACGGGATCGGCAAGACGACCGCGTCGGCTGTTCCCTGGCGGAAGAGTCGTGCCGATGCGAAAGTTGACCCGGGAAGAGATTTCCCTCCTTGAGGATAGGGGAAGCCGGGCGGAGAACTGGGGCCTGATAGGGGTGGCGGAGGGTTTTTGTCCCGGCGACTCGTTTCGCCGGGTTTTTTTTGCCGGACGGGTGGAATTGGGCCGCTTGGCCCCGACCCCGAACGGAGATCCGGACCGGGCGCCCGGAATCGACGACGCCTTTCTCCGGGACGCCTCGATTGGGGATAATTGCCGAATCCGCCGGGCCAGGCTGGTCGGCGTCAGGCTTGGCGACGATGTTCTGATCGAGGATGTGGAGGAGTTGGCCCGAATCGGAAACGGCCCCTTTCTTCCCTTGCCGCGGGCCGATGCGCTGGCCGAGGACGGCGCCCGTTCCGTTCCTTTGTGGAGGGGATTGTCCGCCCAATTGGCGCATATCCTTTGCCATCTGAAGGGACTTCCCCCCGCCGAGGCGTTGGAGGCCGCGATTCTCCGGGAATCCGGGCTTGATTCCGCCGGCTCCCTTCCCCTAATCGGTTCCGGCTGCCGAATGGTTCGCTGCGGCCGGCTGATCAATGTCAGGGCCGGAGATTCCGCCGTTTTTTCCGGGGTTTCCCGGATGGAAAACTGTTGGTTGGAAAGCTCGCCGGACGCGCCGGCCCTAGTGGGGGAGGGTTCGATAATCCGCCACTCGGCGATTCTGGCCGGCTCGGAAATCCGGGATCGGGTGACCTTGTCGCATTGCCTGGTGGGCGAGGGAGTCAGGCTGGAAGACGGCTTTTCCGCCGAACACTCCCTGTTCTTCGCCAATTCTCATTTTGCCCGGGGAGAGGCGTTGGCCGCCCTGGCCGGACCTTTCGCCGTTTCCCACCACAAGGCCACCCTGGTTTTGTCGTGCCAGTGCCTGTTCAATAATTTCGGCAGCGGCTCCAACGCCTCCAATCATCATTTCAAACTGGGACCCCGGCATGGCGGCATATTGCGCCGGGGAACCAACTGCGGCTCCGGTTCCTATATTTTCTGGCCGTCCGACATCGGCGCCTTCACCACCGTGATCGGCCGGCATTCCCGGCATCTTGACACCGTCGCCTTTCCCTTTTCGCTCCTGCTGGCGGAGGGGGGGGAATCCGTCCTGATTCCCGGGGCCAACCTCTTTTCGGCCGGCGGGCTTCGGGACGCCGGCAAATGGCGGGAGCGCGAGCGCCGCAAAAATCCGGATCGCCGGCTGGATTTGGTCAATCCGGCGATTTTTTCGCCCTATGTTTTTCAGGAAATGGATCGGGGGGCGGCCATTCTCCGCCGGGCGGAGCCCGGCGACGTGGCGCATGGCGGAGCGATCATCCCGGCGGCCCGGCGAATCCCGGCCCTGGAACTTTACGCCGCCGCCCTGGTTTTCCATTTGGGCGAACGCTTGTTGGCCATGGCCAGGGCTTCGGGCGCCGGCGGCGCCCCGGAGTTGGAAGATCTCGTTCGGCTTTTCTCCCGTGGATCGGGCGGGGAGGGCGATGGCGGCGGGGATGACTGGTCCGATTGGGCGGGAATGCTGATTCCCGGCCGTGCGGCGCGGGCTTTTCTGGCCGGGGTGGCGGAAGGCCGGCTGGCTTCCCCGGAGGCGTCGCGAAAGCGATTGGGCGAAATCCATGCCGACTATGATCGGCTGGAGGCGGAGTGGGTTGTCCGGCGCTGGCGGCGGGAATATGGATGCCCGGATCCGGATGGCTTGGCTAGGTTTTTCGGCGAATGGCGGAAGGCGGCGCGGTACCGGCGGGATCGCCTGCTGCGGGATATCGCCAAGGAATTCGCCGCCGAGGCCGCCCTCGGCTTCGGGGTGGAAACGCCGGCGGGAGAATCCTTCGCCCGTTTGCGCGGCGGGGCGGAGGAGCATCCCCTAACCATGGCCGTCCACGAGGAGTGCCGGTCGCTTTTGGCCGAAGCCGGGAACTTGGGCAATCCCTGAAATACGATGCTTTACCCTCCGCGGGAACATGGGGAGGAAAAGGAGAAAATAACTTGGAAGCCCAAGTCAATGGGGTTACGCTTCATTATGAGGTGGCGGGTGCGGGCCGCGCCCCTATGCTTCTTTTGCACGGCAACGGTGAAGATCATCATATTTTCGACAAAATTATCCCGAAATTGTCTTCCCGCTTTACGGTCTACGCCATCGACAGCCGTAACCACGGGTTAAGCCAAAAAACCGATGTCTATTCATATCAAACCATGGCCGACGACATTTATGTTTTTATTGAAGCTCTTCATCTTGGGGAGGTTGGCGTCATCGGCTTCAGCGACGGGGCGATCGTCGGTTTGATCCTTGCCCTGAGTCACGGCCGCGTTATCAGGAAAATGGCTCTTTTGGGTTTGAATCTCCAACCAGGGGACTTCCGGGACGAATGCCGCCAATACATCGAGGAAACCTACGCCAAGACAAGGGATCCCTTGTTTAAAATGATGATGGAACAGCCGTCCATCGCCTTGGACGAAATCCGTTCGATCTCCATCCCCACCCTGCTGGTCGCGGCCGAGAACGACATTTACAAGCCGGACACGTTCACAAAGATTGCCGCCGCGCTTCCCAACGCTGAATTGAAGATCATGACGGGGCATGATCACGGCAGTTACATCATGGGTCAAGATCTCATGTACGATGATTTCATCCGTTTTTTTCGATGATTTTCAATGGCGCCCTTCCCGGGGACGGTCTGGTTGGGGATTGTGGCCGGGAGTACCGGAAGGCAAGTGGAATTCCCCGATGTTCAACTTGCCCTCGCGGGGCGGGGTATCGGAACCGCGTTCCCCCATTCCCCCGGCGGGCATCGGAACGCGCCGCCAAATAGTCCAATGAGGCGGTTTTATCGGAAAATTTACTGCGTTGGCCCTGCCGGGACGGGTTTGGCCGACAAAAATCACTTGACTTTAAAAACGCCTTCCCTTTTAATGATTTGGACCGGGGCTGGCTAGATCTAAATTCAAATCCACGACCTCCATTCCGAGCCCGGGGCGGGAAAAAAGCGAAACATTCGGCGTCGTCCGCTTTCCCGCTTAGTCTAAGGGCGCGGAAATAAATAACATTGGCAATTTCGGCATGGAAGCGCCATGCAAGCATTGAACCGCCGTGTCCCGATGTGAACGTGGTTCCTTTACGCGATATTTATGGACGAGCCCCAACGACAATCCTTCTTGGCGAAACATGGGTGCTGGATGGCAGGGAAGGGGTGAATATGGCAAAAGTCGAACTTAAAAACATCGAAAAAATCTACGAAGGCAACGTCCGGGCGGTCAGCAATGCCAATGTGGTCATTGAGGACAGGGAGTTTGTGGTTTTCGTCGGTCCTTCCGGCTGCGGCAAATCGACCACACTAAGAATGATCGCCGGACTGGAGGAGATTAGTTCCGGCGATCTTATGATAGACGAGGTGCTGGTCAATAATCTGCCCCCAAAGGACAGAAATATCGCCATGGTGTTCCAAAACTACGCCCTTTACCCCCACATGTCGGTATACGAAAACATGGCTTTCGGCCTGCGCATCCGAAAGATCCCCAATGACGAGATCGATCGCCGGGTTCAGGACGCCGCCCGGATTCTGAGCATCCAGGAATATCTCCGCCGGAAGCCCCGGGCCCTCTCGGGAGGCCAGCGCCAACGAGTGGCGGTGGGCCGGGCCATTGTCAGGAACCCCAAGGTGTTCCTTTTTGACGAGCCCCTGTCCAATCTGGACGCCAAACTCCGGGTCCAGATGCGCACGGAAATCGCCAAGTTGCACAACCGCCTCAACGCCACCATGATCTACGTCACCCACGATCAGGTCGAGGCCATGACCATGGGCGACAAAATCGTGGTCATGAAGGACGGGCTTATTCAGCAAATCGGTTCCCCCCTTCTTCTCTACGATCATCCCTGCAATCGTTTCGTGGCCGGTTTCATAGGCTCGCCTCCCATGAATTTCCTGGAAGGCAGGCTCCGGGAGGAGGATGGTTCGCTTCTCGTGGAAGGCGAAGGGTTCAAGTTTGTGACCGCCGACATCCATCGGGACGATCTGGGGAAGGCCCCGAGTCCCAATGTCATTGTCGGCATCCGTCCCGAACATCTGCGGATAGCCGGCTCCGAAGAGGGGGAAAGCATCCTGAACGCCCATATCACCGTGATTGAGGAATTGGGCGCCGAAGCCCATATGTACATGTCGCGCCGGGCGGATGACACGGAGAACCTGATTTCCCGGGTGGAGCAGCGCCATGATTATCATATCGGGGAAAGCGCCAGGTTCATTCCCGACATGGAGCATGTGCGTTATTTCGACGCCGATTCCGGCCGGGCGCTCCTGGGAGTCATCGGACCCATCCGGATGTCAAGCCGCCGCTCGGCTTTGTCCCAGGACGAATAGGAAGGGCGGATCATGCGGATGGGCGACTGGTACGACCGTAACGCCTTTTGGCTCTTGCCGTCCGGGGCGGTAATATTCATTCTGATGCTGATGATTTACCCGTTGGGCTACACTATTTACAATTCCTTCACCGACTGGAGCCTCACGCACGGGGACAAGGTGAACTTCGTTGGTTTCAGAAACTATCTGGACATCTTTTTCCGCGATGATCGTTTTTGGGGTTCGGTGGGCCGCACCATCTACTTCACGGGTTTGGCCATGGTTGTGGAGGTGATCCTCGGGGTGCTGATAGCGGTTCTTTTCGACGCCAAGGATTTTTCCGGAAAGCGGGTGGCCCGTTCCATCATGCTTATGGCCATGATGGCCACCCCGGTGGCGGTAGCCATGGTGTGGCTGCTGATTTTTGAACCCACGGCCGGAGTGTTGAATTATCTTTTTAAAAGTTCGGGGTTGGAGGCGCTTCTCGGCGGCAAGCAATTGTGGATAACCGATTCGTCTTCCGTCATCCCCTCGTTGGTTCTTATAGATATCTGGGAATGGACTCCCCTGATCGCCCTTATCGTCATCGCCGGACTCGCCACCCTTTCCCGCGAACCATACGAATCGGCCATGGTGGACGGCGCCACCCCCTTCCAGATATTTTTCCGCATCACCCTTCCCATGATCGCCCCCACCATCGGGGTCGCCGCCCTGCTGAGGCTGATTGATTGCCTGAAGACCTTCGACATCATTTACGTCATGACCATGGGGGGGCCGGGATACAGTTCCGAAACCCTTAACATCTATACCTATCAAATGAGTTTCCAGTATTTCAATTTCGGTTACGCTTCCGCCCTGCTGGTGGTGTTCCTGTGCCTGGTTTTGGGAATAAGCCTGCTGGTGACCTATCTCCGCCGCGGACTTGAACTGTGAAAGGGAGGCGGTAAAAATCATGGACACCCACCCCGCCAATGCCGGGCCGCGGCCTTTTTTGTGGCACCGGACATTCATGAATATACTTTATTACGGAACCATTGTCCTTTGCGTGTTTTTTTTCCTGCTGCCGCTCCTCTGGATGCTTCTCAACGCCCTGAAGACGCCTCTTCAGATCGTTGAACTTCCGCCCAAGCTTTTTTTCATGCCGACCCTGGCCAATTTCGAGAATGTCTTCAGTTCCCAGAATTTTCTTCAATATATTTACAACAGCTTGATCATCGCCGGCGGCAGCACCCTTCTCGGCCTGGTTCTGGGATTGCCGGCCGCTTTCAGCATCGCCCTTCACAAGCAGAAAAAACTGGCGGTATTCATCCTCGTTTCCCGGATGGTTCCCGGCATCACCTTTCTTCTCCCCTTGTTCATAATGTTTCGCAATTTCCGCATGGTGGACACTTACACCTCGCTCATTTTAAGCCACCTTTTGGTCGGCCTTCCCTTCATCGTCTGGGTCATGGTGCCGTTTTTCGAATCCATTCCCAGGGATTTGATGGACGCGGCCAGGGTGGACGGCTGCAACGTCTTTTCGACTTTCATCCGGATAATCATCCCCATTTCGATGCCGGGGGTGGTGACGGGCGGCATCCTGTCCTTCATCTTCTCCTGGAATAATTTCATGTTTTCCATTGTGCTGGCCTCCAACCGCACCAAGACGGTTCCTGTCGCCATCTTCAATTTCATCTCCTACGCCCAGATCGATTGGGGGGGACTGATGGCGGCGGCGGTGACCATCACGGTGCCGGTTCTGGTCATCACCATCCTGACCCAGAAATACGTCATCCGCGGTCTCACCGCCGGAGCGGTAAAGGGATAGGGTGCTTGGAGAATTCACTCCAGGATTATTTTGTCTTTCCTTCCCCGGACCCTGACGATGGATCCCTCGTGGTAGACCCCTTCCAGCATCTTTTCCGCGATGGGATTCTGAAGCCGGTTTTGGATGACCCGGGCAAGCGGGCGGGCTCCGAAGTCGGGATCGAAGCCTTCCCGGGCCAGGATTCCCTTCGCCTGATTGTCAACCTCCAGGCCAAGCTTGCGGGCGGCGAGCAGCCGGCCCAACTCGGCCAACTGGATGTCGAGTATCCGGGCGATGTCGTCCCGGCCGAGTCGGCGGAAAACGATGACGTCGTCGAGCCGATTGAGGAACTCGGGGCGGAACTGCCCGCGGAGAATGCCGTTAAGGCGATCCCGGAAGCCCGGGGCATCCAGATCGGTGGTTTCGCTTATTTCCCGGGAACCCAGGTTGGAGGTAAGGATGATGATGGTGTTGGTGAAATCGACCGTACGCCCCTGGCCGTCGGTCAGCCTTCCCTCGTCAAGCACCTGGAGAAGAATGTTGAAGACGTCGGAGTGCGCCTTCTCGATTTCATCGAACAGAACCACCGCGTAGGGGCGCCGGCGCACCGACTCGGTCAGGTGGCCGCCCTCCTCGTAGCCGACATAGCCCGGAGGCGCTCCGATCAGCCTCGCCACCGAATGCTTTTCCATGTATTCCGACATGTCTATCCGCACCAGGTTGCGGGGATTGTCGAAAAGGAACTCGGCCAGGGTCCGGGCCACCTCGGTTTTGCCAACTCCGGTGGGTCCCAGGAAAATGAAGCAGCCGATGGGGCGGTTGGGGCGCTGCAGTCCCGCCCGGCTTCGGCGCACCGCGTTCGCCACCGCCTTCAGGGCGGCGTCCTGCCCAACCACCCGCCCGCGCATCCGCTCCTCCATGCCGAGGAGTTTCCTCATTTCGCTTTCCAGCATTTTGGCCACCGGGATGCCGGTCCAGCGCGACACCACCTCCGCCACATCCTCGGGTCCAACCTCTTCCTTGAGCAAAGCCCCCTTGCTCTGGAGGCCGGCCAGCCTGGCGTTCTCCTCCTCCAGCCGGCGGTTCATCTCCGGGAGGCGGCCGTGGCGGAGTTCGGCGACCTTGTCGAACTGACCCCCCCGCTCCGCCAGTTCCGACTCGGTCCTGGCCTTTTCAATGGCTTCCTTGAGCTTGCGGATTACCCCGATGGCGTCCTTTTCCGCCCGCCAGGCCATGGTTCGGGATTTAAGCTCTTCGTCAAGGTTGGCCAGCCGGCGTTGAAGTTCGTCCCGGCGCTCCCGCGCCGGCTCGTCGGTGTCCTTGGCCAGCGCCTTCAATTCGATTTCAATCTGGTTGCGGGAACGGGTCAGGGAATCGAGTTCCTCCGGAAGGGAATCAATTTCCATCCGCAGTCCGGAGCAGGCTTCGTCAACCAGGTCGATGGCCTTGTCGGGCAGGAAGCGATCGGAGATGTAGCGGTGCGAAAGTTCCGCCGCCGCCACCAGGGCCGAATCCAGGATGCGCACCCCGTGGTGGACCTCGTAGCGCTCCTTTAGCCCGCGAAGAATCGCCACCGTCGAATCAACCGATGGCTCGCCGACGAAAACCGGCTGGAAGCGCCTGGCCAGCGCCGCGTCCTTTTCCACGTGCTTCCGGTATTCGTCCAGGGTGGTGGCGCCGACGCAACGAAGTTCGCCCCGGGCCAGGGCGGGTTTAAGCATGTTGGCGGCGTCGGCGGCTCCCTCGGCCGCGCCCGCCCCGACAATGGTGTGGAGTTCGTCTATGAACAGGACTATTTCCCCGGCCGACTCGGCAATCTCCTTGAGTACGGCCTTGAGCCGGTCCTCGAATTCGCCCCGATATTTGGAGCCGGCGATCATCCCTCCCATATCGAGCGAAAGAAGCCGCCGGTTTTTTAGGCCTTCCGGAACATCCCCGGCGACTATCCGTCTGGCCAATCCTTCGACCACGGCGGTTTTGCCGGTGCCCGGTTCGCCAATCAGGACGGGATTGTTTTTGGTCCGACGCGACAGTACCTGGATAACCCGGCGGATCTCCTCGTCGCGCCCGATGACCGGGTCGAGCTTCCCTTGCCGGGCCAAATCGGTGAGGTCCCGGGTGAATCGCCGGAGCGCTTGGTATTTTTCCTCCGGATTTTGATCCGTCACCCGGTGCGAGCCGCGGATGTCCTCCAACGCCTTGAGTACGGCATCCCGGGTGATGCCGGCGGTCGAGAGGATGGCGGCCAGCCGTCCCTGGGATTTCTCCGCCAAGCCGATAAGCAGATGCTCGGTGGAGAGGTATTCGTCCCGCAGACGCCCGGCCTCGGCCCAAGCCGCGTCCAGGACAGCTTTAAGTTCGCGCGACATTCCGCTCCCGGTATCGACCCCGGAAACTTCCGGCAGGGCGGCCAGTATTTCCTCCAACTGCCCGCGCAACCACCCCGGATCAACCCCTATTTTCCTGATGAGGGCCGGGGTTACCCCTTCCTCCTGTTCCAGAAGGGCCAAGAGAAGATGCCCGGGCTGAATTTCCTGATTATGGCGATCAGCCGCCAACCGCGCGGCTTTTTCCAGGGCTTCCTGGGTTTTAAGCGTAAGTTGCTCCATACGCATCTTCATTCCTCCAATCCAATGCTTCCCCCAATCCAAATCTTTACTTTAAGCTGGGCGGGGAGTGCCCCCGGTTTATCCGGCTCCCGCCTCCGGGGAAGTTGATTTCCCTTTGAGTGTGTCGTTAAATAGTCGTCCCTGAAAAATATAGTGGTGGAGTAGTCGGCCGGTCCGGCGGGGGGCTGGTCAAGCCGCCCGGGCGGGGGAAAAGCGGAAAAATGCCGGGATAATGCGGCAAAAAGGGCGATTTTCCAGGAATTGACAAAAAATGCCGACAATG
>JAISYL010000042.1 GCA_031269935.1 Planctomycetota bacterium | reverse complement strand
CGTTTTTCAACTCGCCGAGGACGACTCGGCGGTGACGGTGTCGCTCGCCGGGGACGGGGAGGAAACGGCCCCGGACGAAGCCGCGAAGAGGCTGGTCGGGCGCTATGTCCGGCAATCCGAGGCTCAGGGGTATTACAAACTGAAAAGCGACGCCTTCGACGGATCCCTGACGGTTGAGCGGGCCGGCGGGGAAAACTCCTACGCCGTCCACCTGTTCGCCGTTCAAAAAGGCGGCGCGAACAATATGGGCGAGGTGGACGGAATCGGCGTACTCGTCGGAAACAAAATTAAAATTTCGCCGGGGTACGGGGACGGCATTCCGGGCCTGGTCGATGCCGTCGAGGTGATTTTCGCCGGCGAAACGGCCAGGGTGGCGACCTCCGAAGCCTTCAAGGGAGGCGGCTGGCTCGGGGCGGGGGTGGTCCTGGACGGGGAATACGAGAGGGAGGAAGCCACGAAATGAAAAAGCGCCGGCGGGCGAAGGGGATTCGGACTTCCAAAAATATCCAGGAGCGACACGCCATGAAAAACCTTTGCTTCGCGCTTTGCTTTTCCGTGACCCTCCTCCTCGCGGCCCGGGTTCCGGCGGGCGAGCGGCGGGTGTCCCGGCTGACCCGCCGGGACGGGGTGGCGGTTACGGTTCCGCCGCCGAACGGGGATTTCCGCCGGATCGACGAGCGTAACGGCGCCGGCTTTCTCGGCCGGGTGGGCGGAGTCCCGGCCAGGGCGGAGGCGGTCGTCTCCGAGGGGGCGGTTCCCTATCCGGAGTTCTCCCGGCTGAAGACGCGGTTGTTGGGCTTCGAGGACAACGCCGGGCCGCGGCGCGGGCCTCCTGGTCAAAGGGACGAGGTACGGAAAATCAGCGAGACCGCGATTTTCCTGTGCACGCTTTCGGAGCCCCGGCGCGAACGGCGCCATTCCGGCGGCGGGAGACGCGCCCCCGTCGTCTGCTCCAGCCGGCTGTACCTGTATTCGAGCATCGTCACCCTCTCCCTGGAGGCGGACGGCGCGGATGAGAACGACTTGATCCGCGCCGCCCTGGAATGGACCAAGGCGGTGCTAGAGGCCAACACCCTGGGCATCGATGAAAAGCCGATCATCTCCCTTCAGGACCCGGCGGCCGGCCGCCAGCCGTTCATCCTCCCCCTTCCCGAGGGGCTGGAGCGGCTCTTCGACATCGGGACGCGTCCGGATCTGCCGATCTTCGCCTTCTACCGGCTGGACGAGCCCGATCCGGCCCTCGCCGTCGACGCCGCCATCTTTTCGCTGATTTCGCCCGATCCCGTTCCGCCCGGCATGTTCAAGAGCATAAGCGACCGCCAGGACGGCATATTCCTGAAATATCCGGAAAGCCGGGTGGTGCGCCGCGACGGCGAATCGGTTCTTTACGCCTACGCCTCGGAGGATCGGCGTTGGGAAGGGTTTACCCTGGTCCGGACCGTGCGGGGACTCCTGGTCAAGTTCGACATGACCTGCCCCTATCACGACCGCCGGCGGGCGAGGCTGACCGAAGAGGCGATCCTGAAATGGGCCGATGAAGTGAGGCGGGAGAACCGGCCCGGCCCCGGCGGAGGCCGGCCGGCCCGGGCCCCGCCGCCGAGGCCGAACCGCCGATAAGGGTCTGTCCATAAATGACTTATACATGTTTAGACAAGGAACCGGGTCGCGGCGGTAAATTTTCGCCCGTGGTTGGGCAAAAATTTACGAGAGCGACGTTGGTGACGCAGTATAAACATGTATAAGTCATTTATGGACGAGCCCTAAGCGTCCCTACGCCACGGTTCGTTCCCTTCCGTCAAGGGATTTTCGCAATCTTGAAAACAAGCAGGAGAACATTATGCCGTCTCATCCCCAACGTTTTTTAACGCCAGTCCTCATCCTTGCCCTTGCCGCCGGCGCCGGGGCGGCGGCGGGCGAGCGCGCGGACCTTATGATCGTGAACGGACTGGACCGGGAAATCATTTCGTTCCGCGTCAAGTATTCCACCCCCTACGACGAGCCGCGCCACACCTCCTCGCACCTCTTTCTGCCGCCCGGACAGGATTATCGGGTTGGCGTGCAGGGGGTCATCCTGCCGGAACGAATCCTGATCGATCTGGCGGACAAAACATACGATTTCGCCGACTTGTCCGGATTGAACCCCGACAAGGAAATGCGCATCGAAGTGGCGTACGAGGACGGGCGCCCGCGCCTGCGCCGCCTCGACGCCGGGGACGCCGAAATACTCGGCGCCGAAGTCGACTATCTCACCGCCGCCAACCGCCCGAACGCGGTCGACCGCGATTTTCTGACCAGCGCCGGGAGCTGGGAGGAAATCCGGGAACTCGTCGTGGAAACGGCGAACGAGGCGCGGGAGCGGCTGGGCGAGGCGGAAAATTTCGCCATCGAGGCGGGCCACATATGGAACCAGGAGCACGCCGATTCGCGCTGTCCGGAGGTCGTGGAGGAATGGAATTGGGAAAACGAGGGTGGAGCCCGTTGGACCGGGCAGTGGACGACCACCGTTCCCGGCGAAATGAGCGTCTGCGGTTGCCTCAAGGGAACGCCGGGATTGGCGGAGACCCTTTTCGGGGAAGACCTCGGATGGGGAAAAACCTGGTATTTCCCCCTGTTCTGGATGGAATGGTTCGGCGTCGCCCGGATCCAGGCGATGGACAATGACGACCCCGAAGAGGGAATAGGCATCGACCTGCGTTTCAGCCTTCCCGAGGACGGCCGCGACGCGATGCTTGACGATCTCATGAGCGACCTTCGCGTCGACGGCTTCCGCCCCTGGTGGTTCCAGATGGAAACCTGGGACGACGAAAAGGAGGAACGCGGCGAAGTCGAACTCGCCTTCCGCGAGGGCGACAAGGACAAATACTACGCCCAGGACGAGATGCAGGCCGCCCTGTTCGCCGCCTACGGCGATTCCAGCCTCGCCAAAGCGCTGGCGATCTGGGTCAAGGAGGAGACCTTCGAGAAGGCGAAGAACGAGGAGGAGCCTCCCGCCGAGCAGGGGGTTATGCTCATGTTCGGCCGGGGGACTTTCGAGGCGATGTTTATCCCGGACGGGCGGGTTCTCCTGCGTTGAAATCACGGCGCCCAACCCAAAGGGAAGAAAGGGATCTCATGAAAAAGCGGGGATTGCGCCCGGCCTGGGCGTTCGTCATCCTCCCGATTCTCCTGGCGTCGGCGGCCGGGGCGGTGGAAATTCCCGAAGGCGTCCAAACCAATTGCGCCAGGGGCGAATTCGGCGAAAATCAGTATGTCGATCTCCGGCTGGCGCTGGTGGAGGAATGGCTTGACGTCAGCGGCGGCGGAGAAACGGCGGTGGCCGCGGTCGAACTGGAATTCCGCGAACTCCAGGGCGGGGATCGGCCGGAAAAGATCGAAACCGCCTTCATGGTCATGGACGGGGAGTACAACCAGATAAGCCCCGTCCTGGGCGGCGGGGTCAGGGATTCGGGAATGGCCGTTTTCAAATGGAACGGCAGGGATCGGGAAGGCGGACCGGTGCCGGACGGCGCCTACAAGGTGCTCATGAACATCAAGGGGGAGCGTTACGGCTCCCTGCTGGAGGGGGCCGTTTTCCCGCTGAACGTCGTCTCGGCCGCGCCCGCCGTTTCCGAACCGAGGATTTCTTCCCGCAAGGCGGTGCTGGAATACGGCGGCGCCCCGACCTTCACCTTTGTCTCCGCCGGAGTCGGGATGGCGATCCTGGTCGATCTTGACGCCGACGGGAACGAGGTTTCCCGCTGGGAAGGCCTGATGCCCCCGGGCAAGCATACCCTGGAATCGGACCTTTTGAACAAGGACGGCAAGCCGTACAAACCGGGGAAATACCTCACCCGGGCGGTCGTCGCCAATCCCCTGGGCGAATCCGAGGCGCTGGATTTCGAATACGAGCTCGCCGGGCCGCCGCCATTGGAAGCGGCGGTGACACTGAAAGCGCCGGGAAGCCTGGCGGTGAAGGGGGACGAGGCGATTCCCTTCATCGTAACGCTCAACCAGCCCGCCTACGTCGAACTGCGCCATGTGGGGGCGGACGGCAAGACCGATCTCATCGGCGGCAGCGTGTCGGACGAGCCCGCCGTTCTTCTGGGGAGAGGGACGCATGAATATCTTTGGCATCGCGTCGACACGGCGAAATTCGAGTTTTATGAAACGGGAACGCACTGGGTGCGCGCCGCCGTCAAAACGCTCGCCGGCGACGAAGCGATCCTGGATTCGAACCGGGTCGCCCTGTCGCCCGCGCCCAAGCCGCCGGAACCGAGGACACCGGCCCGGCCGCCGGCCAAGCCGCAACCGAAGCGCGGCATTCCCAACTTAAAATTGACCCTGGCTCCCGAACATGTCGTGATCGGCGGCGGCCGGATGATCGTTAAAATCTCGTACTCCCTTGACCAGGACAGCATGATCAAGGTGCGGATATACGACAAGCGCGGCAAGCTGGTGAGGACCGCGGTCGACAGCCGGAACGAGCATGTCGGGAAGGGTTCGTATTGGAAGGAAATCGACGTCGAGAACTACGATTACGGCTCGTACAAGGTGGTTTTCGAGGCGATCAATTTTCATGGCGAGCGCGCCGCCAGCAAACATTTCAGTGTCGGCTGGCGATAGAGGGCGCGCCGCCGGAGGGAAGTCCACCCAAGCGCACATGGTTTTCGGTTGTTTCCGTTCCATAACAGGAAGTACAAACCGCGAGAGAAAAGGAGAAGGAGATGAAAAAACTGCTGGCGATTGCGTACGCGATCGCGCTCGTCCCGGGAGCGGCCCGCGCCGCCGACGCCTGCCCGCCCCCCCCGTGTCCCCAACCGGAGAAATGGGTCGAGGTGTGCGAGACCATACGGGTTCCGGTCCAGGTCACCGAGTACGTGGACGAACCCTGCGAGGTGAAGGTCACCCGCATGATCCCCTGCGAAACCGAGGTCGAAACCAGCGTCGGCAAGTGGATCTGCGAGACCAAGACCGTCCAGGTCATGGAGCGGGTCGTGGAATGCGAGGAGTATGTGGTAGACGAGGTTCGTTACGAGACGCGCCCCGAGACCCGCACCCGCAAGGTCGCCAAGATCGTCTGCGAGAACGTCGAGAAGACCGTGGTGGACAAGGTCCGCGAGGATGTTTGCGACCCCGTCACCGGCAAGGTGAGGAAGGTTTGGAAGGAAGTCTCCCGCACCGTCGTCGTCCCCGAGAAGAGGAATATCCGCGTCGACGAGGAATACACCGTGAATGTGAAGTGCAAGGTAACGGTTCCCGTCACCAAGACCCGCCAAGTTCGCAAGCAGGTCCCGGTCACCAAGGAGGTCCGCGCTCCCAAGTACGTGACGGAAACGGTGATGAAGAAGGTCACGGTCATGAAGCCGGTCGTCGAGACCGAGATCGTCATGAAGAAGAAGGCCGTCCGCGTCACCAAGATGGTCGAAAAGCAGGTCGTCAAGAAGGTCAAGGTTCCCGGCGGGACCGGCTGCTAGCGCCCTTAGAGGCTGTTGTTAAATTCCGGATCGTCCGGGTTATACTGCGTCAAAAGCCGCTTCTCGGATGATTTTTACCCCTGACCGCCGGTCAAAAATCATCCCGCCGGCGACTTTTTCCTTGTCTAACCCGGGCGATCCGGTATTTAACAACACGCTCTTAGAG
>JAISYL010000020.1 GCA_031269935.1 Planctomycetota bacterium | reverse complement strand
GCAACCGGCCTGTTTCAGCTTCAATCCCCTTCGATAACTCCCCGGCCCGGAACGGGACTGGTCGGCCCGGGACGGGTCTTTTCTGGCAATCATGCTTGGTCCTTTTTGTCTGCTCCCGGGCCTCGGCTACTGGGCATGAGTCGGGGTCCGGGATGGGATGGGTATGGGGTAAGTGCCGGCGTCTGGAATGAAAACCGGACTCTGGAGCGAGAACCGGGTTCTGGAATGAGAGTTGGAGTCCGGGACAAGAACTGGCGTCTGGGATGAGAGTTGGCGTCTGGAATGAGAACTGGACTCTGGAGCGAGAACCGGTTCTGGAGCAAGAACGTGCGTCTTGTACGAGAGCCTGTGCCCGGGATTGAATGTCGGGGTCGGGGTCTGGCTCGGTCACTCCCGCCGGCTCTCGGCCTTGAGGGTCTCGATTAGCCGGCTGGCCTGCTTCACGCTCAGGAGTTCGACTTCGTCCAGTTGGTACTGCTCCCGCAGGAGTTCGAACAACTCCCGCCGTTCCATTCCATTGGCCTTGGCGATGCCGAAAACTGCCTTCACCTGGGCCTGGGTGGCCCGGCCCGGGCCGGTGCCGCCTCCGGTCCTCCGGGAAGCGCCGTCCCGGGGGGACTCCCAGCGGCTCCGGGTCTGGCCGCTTCGTCCCCCTTCCCAGCGCCGGGCCGGGACGGGGTCGGCGGGGACTTCCCCCCGGTCGCGGATCGCCCCCGGCAATTCCAGGGGATTGCCGGCGCTTTCCCGGATTTCCTGGTCGATGCCTTCGCGGAGAAACGCGTACATCCGCCGGAGGCTCTGCTTCAGGCCGTCCTGGCTGGTCTCCCCGGAAAGCTCGATTTCCAGCCCGCAGGAAAATTGCTGGCTGGAATAATCCAGGCCCGGGATAGGCACCTTCTTGGCCAGGGTGGCCGACAATTTGGTCATCGCGGGTCTCCTTGTCAATCAGCCGGTTCCGCCCCGTCCGCACCAACGTTTGACCGCTTCCGGGCCGGAGAAATGGGCTTTTCCAAAAACGTTGCAATTCATAATCCTAATAAAATCAAGAAGAAGGCAAGAATAAGGAGAAGCGGAGCGTACGGACGTTCGTACAGAAAAGGCTGGAACGGGAGATATCTTGGGTTTGATTGGGCGCCGCCGGAGGTTGGTTTCGCGGGAGGGAAATCCGGGGTCAACCCGTTGATCTGACTCCGGAGGCCAAAAGCGGGGCCTGTCGATAGTCCTGTCCAGCCCGGCCCATTTATCACCACCACCTGGAAAGTGGGGACCCGCTATGTCCTTGCCGGCTTGGTTCCGGCGAAGCGGACGCCGGTCAGATACCGCCGGCTGGCGTGGGCGGCCAAAACCGACGGCATTTCCCGGGCGACCTTCCGGCTGGCTTCGCCCAGCGGCCACAGGCTCCGCCAAGTCTCCAGGGCAAGGCAAACGCAATCCTGGACCGCCTCTTCCCGCTTTTCCACATCCCAATCGGCGAACTTCCGCTCCAATTCGGCCGTCAGGCCGGGGAGCACCCTTGTCTCGAACCGGCTATTCAACTGGCCCGGCGAATAGGGCTCCCGCCAGACCGCCAAGGGACGGGAGCGGAAATGGCGGAATCCGCCGCCGACGGAATGATCGGAGCGATGGTTCGTGGGTGGAACTCGGGACGGGGGAATGGCTTGGCGCGGCGGCGCGGGAACGGGCGCGCCGGATGACGCGATGATCGATGCCGACATGGCTTTTCCTCCCTAAAATGGTGTTTTTACGGCAAAAATACCCAGGTATGAAGGCTACGGACCCCTCACTTAAATATAACGCGGGAAAGGCCGCTTTTTTCGCCGACGGGCGATTGGGAAGGCTCGGGCTTGGGTTCCAGGCTTGGAGAATCGGATTTGGAAGCGGTTCGGGTCATGCCGGCGTAATCAAGCGGATGGGATGGATGGATTTGGATTGTAAACGGGAATGGGGCGAAGCTCCATCCCTTTTTTAATTGCTTGACGGCAAAAGGACGGTAGAATTCAAGACGGCAAGCTTCGCGGTAGTTATATCTTCCTAAGCTTCTTGTTATTAGGTTGATGGAAGAAAGCCGTGGCGATTAGGAAACATGTCTGCACAGGATTGCACGCATCGGTTATGAGCCTCTATGAGCGGAGGGCCGAAAGCGAGGAACTTGACCCCGCCATTTGCCGGAATCTGGAGGCGCCGGGTTATGGCTAATAGGAAAGCAACAACACCGGAAACCAAGGACGCGATTGCGTGGTCGGCGGACGCCGGAAACATCCCCGGTGGCTATGGCGAACTGCTCGAAGACTTGAAAGCCCGTATCCGGGCGGCGCGGGTCAAAGCCGCGCTTTCCGTGAATCGTGAGCTTATCGCCCTGTACTGGCATATCGGCAAATCCATCGTCGAACGCCAGCGTACCGCGGGCTGGGGCAAGGCTGTTGTTGAACGACTTGCAGCCGACTTACAGGACTCCTTTCCAGGATTGGAGGGATTTTCAGCCCGGAACATCTGGCACACGCGTTCTTTCTATCTGGCCTACGAGCCAACGGGGCGAAAACTGAAACAGCCTGTTTCAGAATTGGGCCGGGAAAAACTCGCGCAGCCTGCGCGAGAATCGGAATCCGCAATTCTGCCGCGGCCGGTTTCAGAAATACCCTGGGGACACAACATCGTCCTGCTGCAAAAACTTAAGGACCCCGCCGCCCGCCTCTGGTACGCCCGACAGACCGTCGAGAATGGCTGGTCGCGCGCTATGCTCACGCATTGGATCGAGTCCGGCTTGCACGAACGTCAAGGTAAGGCGGTCACCAACTTCAAGGCCGCGTTGCCCGCCCCGCAGTCGGATTTGGCCGCCGAAATCGTCCGCGATCCCTACAACTTCGACTTCCTCACGCTGCGTACCGATGCGGCCGAACGCGATTTGGAACGTGGACTTCTCGACCATATCCGCAAGTTCCTGCTGGAACTCGGCTCCGGTTTCGCCTTTGTGGGCCAGCAGGTGCATCTGGATGTGGACGGCGAGGACTTCTACCTCGACCTGCTCTTCTATCACTTGCGCCTGCGGTGCTATGTCGTCATTGATCTGAAGGCCCGGCCCTTCAAGCCTGAACACGCGGGCAAAATGAACTTCTACCTCTCCGCCGTGGACGAACTTCTGCGCCACCCCGGCGACAAGCCGTCCATCGGAATCATCTTGTGCAAGACCCGCAGCCGGGTTATCGCCGAATACGCCCTGCGAGACCTAACCAAGCCAGTTGGCGTGGCCCGTTACAAGACTAGACTGGTCGAAATACTTCCCGACAACCTGAAGGGCAAATTGCCGCCCGTCGAGCGGATCAAGGCCGAACTAGCAGGCGCCGACGAACCGCGGCCGAAGATATCGTCCGTAAGGAGCGTCCGCCGCCGCCGTAAGGGGGAGATAATGAATGGTCCCCAGTCGCCAAATAGGTTATTTGACTATACGAATCAATAGGGGTTTTGCTTGTTCCTCAAAGCCGTTTTCCGTGGCTGCCTGCAAATATTTATCGGCTTTATCATAATCTCTAGACAGGAGTCTTCCCTCGTAATACAATTTGCCCAAAATGAATTGCGCCTCGCCGTCATTAAGTTCGGCGGCCTTTTCCAGAAGAGGAAGAGCCTTTTCCATATCCGGCGCCCTTAACTTTCCATATAGTTCTATCTTGCCCGCCACCGCCCAGGCGATGGCGTAATCCTGCCTCATCCCCACCATCGCGTATTCCTTGGCTTTGAAATAGTTTGCCAACACTATTTCCCCGTCGTAATATATCTTCGCCAGCAGGGCGGCGGCTTGGGGATCCTTCTCCTCCCAGGCAAGCTCCAGGCATTTCATGGCATTGGCATTGCTTTGTTCGGTACCCAAACCGTAAAAATACAACCATCCCAACATGCCTTGGGCGCTGGCGGGGGCGCTGGCGACCGCCGGAATAAGATATGAGGCGGCTTTTTTATAATCCCGGGGGACTTCCTTTCCAAGATAATACATCTCGCCCAGCATGACCAGAGACGGCGGGTCTCCCTGGCCGGCGGCGGTTGTAAAATAATCCATCCCTTTCTTCAAATCCCGATCCCGGCCCTGGCCATGGTAATGCATAAGCCCCAAATGCCGAATGGCGTTGACGTCTCCGGCTCCGGCCGCCGTTTCATAATAGGAAAACGCTTTTTGGTAGTCCTGGCGCACCGACTTCCCCTGGTAATAAAAATCGCCCAATAGGGAATTCGACTGCGTGTCGCCCGCCGCCGCCGCCTTTTCCAGGTACTGTATGGCCTTGGCGTCATTCTTATCGACCCCGTCCCCCGCCAACAGGATGAGAGCCAATCGCCGTCCGGCGTCAACATCCCACTTTTCCGCCGCCAGGGTGAAATAGTTGGCGGCGGTTTTCATGTTTCTGGCCACCCCGTTGCCGTGCTGGTACATATCCCCCAGCCATGCCAACGCTTTGACATGGCCTTGGTTGGCCGCTTTTTCCAAATAGAAGGACACGGTTGGGATATCGGGTTTGGCGTTGCCTTGCGGCCGGTAAAACATTTCCGCCATCATGAACTGGGCTTCGGGATGGTCTCCGTCCGCCAGCGGCCGGAGATAATTTTCGGCTTCGAGGTAATTCTTTTTCACTTCCTTGCCGTTGAAATAGATGGAGCCGATCTCGAAAGCCGCCTCGGCATCGCCCTGGTCG
>JAISYL010000063.1 GCA_031269935.1 Planctomycetota bacterium | reverse complement strand
AGAGCGTGTTGTTAAATACCGTCTCATCGGGTTATACTGCGTCAAAAGTCGCTTCCCGGATGATTTTTGCCCTTGACCTCCGGCCAAAAATCATCCTGCCAGCGCCTTTTTCCTTGTCTAGCCCGAACGATCCGGCATTTAACAACAGCCTCTAACGTCGCGAGCGCTTATTTTTCCGCAGTTCCTAACCTTCCCGAATCTTTGTCATTTTGACAAACGCCTTCATGCCGCAATTGTTCAATCGCAAAGGGGCAATGTGTTTTAAAATGCCTGTTCTAATTTATATTGCTTGATTAATATATTGTTATGAAACTTGCAAGGCAAAGTTTCACATTCGGCAAATCAATTGCTATATAATTGCCAAAGAATGTTTTCCCCGATTTGCCGACAATGGCGCTAGACGATAAAATAACTAACCATAGAGGAGCCGAAGATGGGTAAAATAATCGGAATTGATTTGGGCACCACCAATTCCTGCGTGTCGGTGATGGAAGGCGGCGAGCCCAAAATCATTCCCAATAAGGAAGGCAGTCGAACCACCCCCTCGGTCGTCGCTTTCACCGCCGACGGCCGTTTGATTGGGCAATTGGCCAAACGCCAGGCGGTAACCAATCCCGCCAACACCATTTATTCCATAAAGCGATTCATGGGGCGCCGCCATTCCGAGGTCGGGTCCGAGGAGAAGATGGTTCCCTACAAGGTTGCCGGGGGAGCGGACGAATTGGTCAAGGTCGAGGCTTTCGGCAAAAACTACACCCCGCCGGAAATCAGCGCCATGATCCTCCAATATCTTAAGCAATGCGCCGAGGATTACCTGGGGGAAAAGGTGGACGAAGCCGTGATTACCGTCCCCGCCTACTTTAACGACGCCCAGCGTCAGGCCACCAAGGATGCGGGCCGCATTGCCGGTCTTGAGGTCAAGCGCATCGTCAATGAGCCTACCGCCGCCGCCCTGGCTTACGGCCTGGACAAGAAGAAGAACGAGAAGATCGCGGTTTTCGACCTGGGCGGCGGCACCTTCGACATATCCATCCTTGACGTCTACGACGGCGCTTCCTTCGAGGTTCTCGCCACCAATGGCGACACCCATCTCGGGGGCGACGATTTTGACGAGGTGATAATCAACTGGATTTGCGACGAATTCAAAAAGGATCAGGGAATTAATCTGAGAAACGACAAGATGGCTCTGCAACGGCTGAAGGAGGCCGCCGAGAAGGCCAAGTGCGAATTGTCCCAGGCCATGGCCACCGACATCAACATTCCCTACATAACGGCCGACTCTTCCGGACCGAAGCATCTTCAATTGAATCTTAAGCGCGCCAAATTGGAGGAGTTGGTTGATCACTTGATTGAGCGTTGCCGGCAACCATGCACCCAGTGCCTCAAGGACGCCAGCCTTTCCCCGAAGGAAATTAACGAGGTCATTCTAGTCGGGGGGTCCACCCGCATGCCCGCGGTCCAGGCGATATGCAAGGAAATTTTCGGCAAGGAACCCCATAAGGGCGTCAACCCCGACGAGGTGGTGGCGGTGGGCGCCTCCATCCAGGGCGGCGTGATTGCCGGCGAGGTCAGGGACATCCTTTTGTTGGATGTCACTCCGTTGACCCTGGGCATAGAAACGCTGGGTGGGGTCATGACCCCCTTGATTCCGAGGAACACCACCATCCCCGTCTCGAAATCCGAGACGTTCTCCACCGCGGCGGACAATCAGCCGGCGGTTGACATCCATGTTCTCCAGGGCGAACGAAAGCTGGCCAGCGGAAACCGGACGCTGGGCAAATTCCAGTTGGACGGCATTCCGCCGGCGCCCCGGGGGGTGCCCCAGGTGGAAGTGACCTTCTCCATCGACAATAACGGCATTTTGTCGGTGTCGGCGCGCGACAAGGCCACCAAGAAGGAACAGACCATCACCATCAAATCCGCCTCTGGACTGTCGGAAGAGGAAATAAAGCGGATGGTGAAAGACGCTTCGGATCACGCCAAGGAGGACGAGGAGCGCGAAAAGCTTGTACAATTGCAGAATCAGGCGGATCAGACCGTTTACCAAATGAACAAAACCCTCAAGGACAACGCCGACAAGATTGACGCCGCCGACAGGGAGAAAATCGAGGCGTCCCTGAAAAAGCTCGAGGAAGTCAAGGGTTCGGACAAGACGGACGAAATAGAGGCCGCCATCAAGGAGGTGGAGGCGGTGTCCCATACCATGGCCCAGAAAATGTACGAGCAGGCGCAACGCGAGGTTAAACCGGATTCGTCGGCTTCGCCCCCTCCGCCCGACGGCGAAGCCGCGAAACGCGGGGACGAGGAGGTGATGGACGCCGATTATACGGTGGTTGACGATGACAAGGGGAAAAAGTAACGCGTTGCTCCGGGGTTGTTGACTTTTAAAGGAAATCGAGTCAATCGCCGCTCGATTTCCTTTAAAATTTTAAGCGCTTTTGTTTCAATCGGTTGATTCTCGTCAAGCCGGATTGAAGCCATTGGTTTGTCATAATTCATGGCTTCAATCGAAACCTCTCTCCCTTCCAGTCTCCGGCACCACCTTCCCGCCCTTCGGCAATTACAACTAAGGGCTCGTCCATAAAATCCGCAACAATCATGAAATGCGACTGATCGTTTTTTCCCGCGGACCGGGATTCGCGGAGTGGTAAAAAATGAACAAATTTTGCTTGACAAAAAAAATTGCGCCCGTAATATTATAAAACTGAGTTTTATAGAATAAAACCAACGGAATGGGGAATTGCCTGACCGCCGATTTGCGCCGATGCGGAAACGTTGTAATGTGTGACCGCGTTTTCCAGCCAAAAAGCGGGCGTACCGTTTTAGCGAGCTCGGAGATTGTGGCCGGGCCACCGCCCGAAGAGGGGATGCCGTGATTCTTGACGATTTCAATCTGAGAGGGCGGACCGCCATTGTCACCGGAGGCGGAACCGGGATCGGTTTCGGTATCGCCAGCGGTCTGATCGAGGCGGGGGCGGACATGGCCTGCGTCTATAACGCCACTTATCCCGCCGAGTTGGAAAAGGCCGCATCCGCGCTTGGCGTGCGCTTTCTTCCGGTTAAAGCCAATCTTTCACGCATGGAAAGTATCGATGGGATTGTAAAGACGGTGGTCGGGCATTTTGGAAAAATCGACATCCTGGTCAACAACTCGGGGATGTGTCCTCGCGAACCGGCGTTGGAATATTCGGAGAAAACTTGGGACGATACCATCCAACTCAACCAGAAGGCGGTGTTTTTCCTCTCCCAGGTTGTCGCCAGGCAGTTCGTTAGGCAAAGGAGCGGGGGGAAGATAATCAATATCGCCTCCATGCTTTCCTATCTTGGCGGCTTCAACACCGCCGCCTACACCGCGTCCAAGCATGCGGTCATGGGATTGACCCGGGTTATGGCGAGCGAGTGGGGAAGCTTGGGCATCAATGTCAACGCGCTGGCCCCGGGATGGATAAAGACCCGGCTTTCCGAACCCCTGCGCCGGGACGCGCAACGCGATCAGGCCGTTCGCGCCCGCATCCCCATGGGGGATTGGGGAGTCCCCTCCGATTTCAAGGGGGTGGCGGTTCTTCTCGCCAGCGATGCCGGCAACTACATCAACGGGGCGACCATTCCCGTCGACGGCGGGTATTTGACGAAATAGCTTGTTCGGCGCCTCGGGCCGGCGCCGAGGATGGCGGCGGGGAAGACGCGTTCAAGGGGTGGGTCGGGTTTTAACGCCGGCCGGACGCCTTGATCGACGGCGACGGATGAATTCCCATGGCGGGAAACGACTACACAATCAACGCGGTGCAGAAGGCATTGCGCATTCTCAAGTTGTTCGAGGGCGAGGATGAAATGTCCCTGAGCCGGATCAGCAAGCTCTCCGGCATTGGAAAAAGTACAACCCTCCGCTTCCTGTATACGCTGCACAAGGAAGGGTTTGTCGCCTATGACGAGGTGCGCAAGGTCTACAGCCTCGGACTCGTCCTGTTCGAGTTGGGCATGCGCAAATATCAGGCGATGGATTTTCACCGAACCGCCATCCCCCAACTTTGGGCGTTGGCGGACAAGACCGGGTGCATTTGCTATCTCGGCGTCAATTGGGACGACACGCTTCTCATGCTGGAGAAAGTTTTTCCTAAAATGGTTCCGACCTGGGCGCAGCTGATGACTCCGGCCGGCGGCAACCTCCCCCTGTATTCCACCGGCATCGGCAGACTTTTCCTCGCCCATATGCCGGATGAGCGGGTGGCGGCCTATCTTGATCGGGTGGAATTCGCGAAGCTCACCCCGGATACCATCGTCGACAAGGATGCCATTCTCGAATTGGTCGTGAAGGCGAGGCGGGAGAAGGTCGCTTACTGCTACGCCGAAAACGAGCCTTACATTTCAAGCATTTGCGCCCCCATCTACGATTACTCGGGGACGATGGTGGCGGGAATAAGCGTTGGCGGCGTCAGCGAGGTGGTCCATGGCCCCGATCAAGATCGGTACAAGCGGTTGGTCGTGGATGCCGCCGCGGACATTTCCCGGCGGATCGGATATCGGGAAACCGGGCGGAAACGGGATGGAGATAGGAATGGGCAAATACAAAGTGGTCATCACCGACTATGTTTATGAGCATATCGAATTGGAACGGAAGGAGATCGCCCGGCTGGACGCCGTTTTGTCGGATCACCAATGCGGGACCGAGGACGAGGTGATCGATGCGGCGCGGGACGCCGACGCCGTCATCGTCCAGTTCGCCCCCGTCACCAGGCGGGTGATTGAAAGCCTGGAACGTTGCAGGGTGATCGTCCGCTACGCCATCGGGGTGGACAATATCGACGTCGCCGCCGCCACCGAACGCGGAATCATCGTCTGCAACGTGCCCGACTACGGCGTCGACGAGGTGTCGAATCACGCCGTTCTCCTGCTCCTCGCCTGCTCGCGCAAACTGGTACAGGCCGCCGCCGGCACCCGAAGGGGAGTTTGGGACTACACCGTCGCCAAGCCGGTGTACCGTCTCGCCGGACAAACCCTCGGCCTAATCGGCCTGGGCCGCATTCCCTCGCTGGTGGCGGCCAAGACGGCTGGATTCGGTCTGAACGTCATAGCGTACGACCCCTACGCCGATCCGGAAAGGGCGAGGAGGTTGGGCGTGAAGCGGGTGGATTTCGAAACGCTCCTGAAAACAAGCGACCTGGTTTCGGTTCACTGTCCCCTCAACGACTCCACCCGCCACCTGTTCGGCTTTGAACAGTTCCGCATGATGAAAAAGACCGCCTTTTTCGTCAACACGGCCAGGGGCGGGGTCGTCGCCGAACCGGACTTGATCCGGGCCCTGCGCGAAGGCGAGATCGCCGGCGCCGCCGTCGATGTGGCGGAGAAGGAGCCCATGGCGCCGGACAACCCGCTTCTTGGCATGGACAACGTCATCGTGACTCCCCATTTGGCCTGGTATTCCGTCGAAGCCATCGCCAGCCTGCAACTGAAAGTGGCCGAGGAGGTCGTCCGGGTGCTGTCGGGAAAAGCGCCGCTCAATCCCGTCAACGCGACGAAATGATCGGAAATCCCGGATGTTTCCCGACCCCCTCCCGGCATCGCGGGCCTAGGCGCCGCCCCGAAAGGAAGGAGACTCGCCCATGTTCGCCGTGATTGACTGCGGCACCACCAACACCAGGATTTTCATCATTGACGACAAGGGGGCCATCGCGGCCTTCGGCGAAAGGAAGGTCGGCGTCCGCGATACCTCCATCACCGGTTCCCGCGATGCGCTCCGCCAAGGAGTCGGCCAGTTGTTCCATGCCGTATTGCGGGAGAACGGCATCGGGGACGAAACGGTGAGCTTCGCCATCGCCTCGGGCATGATCACCTCGGAAATCGGCCTAATCGAACTTCCCCATCTCGTGGCCCCGGTCGGCCTCGCCGAATTGTCGCATAGCGTCGTCAAGGTCGAGGATCCGGAAATCCTGCCCATCGAACGGCCGGTGTATTTCATTCGCGGCGTCCACAACAATTATGCGGCCGACGCGGGCATTTGCGATCTTCGCAAAGTCGATTTCATGCGCGGGGAGGAGGTGCAATGCGTTGGCATTCTGGCCGACGAAACGATTCGCCCCCCCTGCAGCATCGTCGCGCTGAGTTCGCACACCAAGATTATGTACATCGACTCCGAACGCCGCATCGCCGCCAGCAACACCACGATCAGCGGCCAGCTCTATGAGGCCCTGGTGGGCTCCACCAACATCGGCAAGAGCATCGTCCCCACCGAAGGCGAGGCGGCCGGGGGCTACGGCTACGAGGAGTTGGTCGAAACGGCGATGCGGTGCGTCGAACACGCCGGCCTCGGCCGCACCCTGCTCATGCCCAGGTTCATGCAGGTCCTGATGAAGAGCAACGGCGAGGAGCGCAACATCTTCGTCAACGCCGCCATCGCCGCCGACGATCTCAAGGCTTTCAAGGAAATGCGCGACTTCGGCTTGGCGAGCGAAAGGTACATCCTCTACGGCAAGCGGGCCCGGTGCGAAATGTACGATTACATGCTGAGGAAGCGCTTCGGCGCGGATCTCCGGATTGACGTCATTTCGGACAAGGCCGAGCTTGGCATGCTTACGGTGCGCGGCGCGGTTTTGGTCGCCGGCGACATTCTTGCCGCGGAGAAGTGAAAATCGGGAAATGGCGGCGTCATGGATAGGCCTCCGCCCGCCGCTCCGCCGCGGGCGCGCTTGCGGGAGGCGACAACCGATAGGAGAAATTCATGTTCAAGATGAAAGGCGTCGTTCCGCCCATGATTACCCCCTTCGACGCGTCCGGCGATGTCGACGCCGAAGCCCTCCGCACCCTGGTCCGTTATCTTCGGGACCGGGTTGACGGCCTGTTCATAACCGGATCCTACGGCGGCGGCGCCCTCATGTCCGAAGAGGAACGCCGGCTGGTGGCCGAGACGACCATCCACGAAGCCGGCGGCAAAATCCCGGTGATCGTCCACGTCGGCACCGCCGACAGCCTGTCCGCGGCGCGCTTGGCCGATCACGCCGTCCGGGCGGGGGCGGCGGCGGTGTCCGCCGTCGGCCCCTTCTATTACAAGCACGCGGCGGACGGAATTCGCGCCTTCTACGACGCGATTGTCAAGGCCTGCCGGGGACGCTTGCCGGTCTATGTCTACAACAATCCCCAGTTCCAGGGTTACCCGATGGAACTGGGGACGATACGCGCCCTCAAGGAATCGGTCGGGGTGCTGGGCCTCAAGGACGCGACTTTCGACATCATCCAGCACGCCAACTACATGCGGGCGCTGAAGGATGAAAACTTCGATGTCGCGCTGGGCACCGAGGCGATGTGGTTGTCGGCCTGCGCCCTTGGCTGCGACGCCTACATTCCCGGACTCGGCAACGCCTTCCCCGAGATATGCGGCGAAATGTACCGCCAAGGCGCCGCCGGAGACTTCGCCGCCTGCCGCGAAACCCAATTCAAGGTCAATGTCATGCGGGAGATCATGTATGTCGCCCGGTCCACCCAACTGGCGATCTACGCCATGCTGGAAATCCGGGGCATCGTCGCTTGTTATCCCCGCAGCCCCTTCATCCCGGCGAGCGGCGAGGAGAAGGCGATTATTCGCCGCCGCCTGGACGAACTAGGCGTATTGTAAGCGCCCCGGCCGGGAGTCCGGCCGAGGCGTCGCCGCGAGCAAGAAGGCAAGAGGCGATTGCCTCGCCCCCGGTAACGTTTCCGGGCCGTCCGGGGCATCGTGCCGAAGGTATTTTTAGTCAAAGGAGATGGTATGAACATGAACAAACGAATGCTTTTCATTGCGCCGCTCCTGGCCGCGTTCCTCGCCGCCGCCCCTCTTCAAGCCGGGCAGATCAAGAGGATCAAATACGGCTGGGCCGAAACGGCCGACCGCAAGGGGCATCCGGTGTCCGAGGCGGCCTACACCTTCAAGGAAGTCCTGGAGAAGGAATCCGGCGGCGGCCTGCAGGTCGATCTCTTCCCCGCCGCCCAGCTCGGCAACGCCACCTCGCTGCTGCAACAGGTCGATCGCGGCATCATCCAGGCCTGCGCCAGCATTTCCAGCGGCATGTTTTCCTCCAGTTACTATGACGACCTGAATTTTCTCGACATTCCCTTCCTCTTCAAGGACGACCGGGTCGCTTTCGATCTTCTTTTCCCCACCAGCCCCTTTTTCAAGAGCCTTGCCGACGACGTGGCCGCGAACACCTCGATGCGACCGCTGTTTTTCGTGGTCGAGGGTGGACGCCATCTCACCAACAGCAAGCGCGAGGTCCGCGTTCCCAACGACATGAAGGGACTTAAAATCCGGACCATGGAGGTGCCGGCTCATATGACCATGTTCGAGGCTTTGGGCGCGTCCCCCACTCCCGTGGCCTGGACCGAGCTCTACACCGCGTTGCAGACCGGCGTCGTCGACGGGCAGGAAAACCCGATTTTCAACCTGGTCTACATCAACGCTTGGGAGGTGCAGAAATATGTGACCCTCGACGGCCACATCACCCTCTGCGGCATGACACTGTTGAACAAGAAATTTTATGACGGCCTGACGGACGAGCAAAAGAAGGCGATCGAGGCCGCCGCCCGCGCCGCCGCGACCAACCAGTTCAAATTTACCTCGGACAAAAGCGAATCCAACCTGGCGCTTCTCAAGGAAAACGGAATGCAAATCTACCAGCCAACCCCCGAGGAGATCGAGGCGTTCAAGACCATCACCCGGGCCAAGGTCATTCCCTATCTAAAAAGCAAGATGAAGCGGCCGGAACTAATCGAAGAGGTTCTCGGGCTGGTCGAAAAGTAGGGATCCCATGCCGCGGCCGGCCGGGATGATTCATTGTTCCGTCCCGGCCGGTCGCCGCATCCCTCCGCGGGATGCATGGTGGTTTCGGCAATTCCCGGCCCGGCCCCCCCGAAATCGGTCGCCGCGGGCGGGGGAATGCGGCCAACGCCTGTCGGTGTCGGGATTGCCCGCCATGCCATAGCCAAAGGAGTCTAGATGAACCGGTATCTTCGATTCAGCGATTGGGTGAACAGGACGGCGATGTTCCTTTCCGTTCTTTTCCTTGTCGCCACGGTGGCGATATGTTTTATCCAGGTCGTCACCAGAACGACAATCAACTACTCCTTCCGCTGGGGAGAGGAACTTACCCGCTACATCGTCATCTACATGGTGTTTTTCGCGTCGGGAACGCTTCTCGCCGGCGACGAGCACCCCAAGGTGGAAATACTCGCCGACTGCCTGCCCCGAAAGATGCGCCTTCGCCTCAATTATCTCTATGCCGCGCTGATTTTCGCCTTCCTGGTCGTGCTGTGCTATTACGGCTGGCAGCTTTCGGCGACTTCGTGGCGAACCATGTGCTCGTCCATTCGCATTCCCTGGGCCATTCCCTTCGCCTCGGTTTTCATCGGCGGGGTGAATATGCTTTTCCAAATTCCCGCCATGGCGATACGAAACCACCGGAAAATCGTTTTTCTCGACGGCGGCGGAAAGGAGGGCCCGGCATGAGCAATATCGCCATTCCCCTCGCCGCTTTTTTCGTGCTGCTGGCGATAGGGCTTCCCATTTCCTTTGTGCTCGGCATCAGTTCCGTGCTCTATTGCGTGGCGACCGGCCAACCCGAATTCTTGTTCATGGTGGCGGAAAAGGTTTTTCGGGGAATGGACAATTTCGTCCTCCTCGCCATCCCCCTGTTCATCCTCACCGGGGAAATCATGAACCGCGGCGGCATAACCAACAGTCTGGTGCGTTTCGCCGATCTGCTTGTCGGCCGCATCCGCGGCGGCCTTGCCTACGTGAACATCCTGGCCAGCACCTTTTTCGCCGGCATCACCGGTTCCGCCTTGTCCGACATCGCCTCCCTCGGCACGATTCTCATTCCGGCCATGGAGGAACAGGGGTATGATCGGGAATTCTCCTGCTCCGTCACCGCGGCCTCGGCCCTTCAGGGCCCGCTGATTCCGCCGAGCATTCCGGCCGTGCTGGTCGCCTCGGCCACCGGCATGTCGACCGGTGCCCTTTTCCTGGGCAGCGCCGTGCCGGGTCTCATGCTTGGCCTCGGCTGCGCCGTCATCACCTATTTCATCGGCAGGAGGCGCCATTTTCCCAAGCGGAGCGAAAAGATCCCGTTCCCGCGGGCCGTGCGTATCGCGGTCGGCTCCTTTTTCCCGCTGATGACCACATTCATCATTCTGGGCGGCATGGTTTCCGGATTGTTCACGCCGACCGAGGCGGCGGTGGTTGCCGTCGTCTACGCCAGCCTGGTCACCTGCATCGGTTACAACACCCCGTCGCTAAGCGAAATATACAAGATTCTTTGCTCCACCATCATCCAGTCCGGCAAAATCTACATGATTATCGGCTTCGCCACCACTTTCTCCTGGGTGCTGGCCATCGAAAACATTCCCAACGTATTAAGCGAGCTTGTCTCGACCTACGCTTCGACGCCGCTGCAGGGACTTATCGTCATCAACCTTCTTCTGCTGTTTTGGGGCATGTGGATGGACACCGCGCCCTCGATTCTCATCTTGTTGCCGATCCTGTATCCGATAACCCAGACTCTTAACATCCATCCTGTCCATTTCGGCGTAATAGTGGTTTTCAATCTCATGGTCGGATTGTTGACGCCGCCGTTCGGCATGGCCCTTTTCACTACCCAGTCCGTCGGAAAAATCAGTTTGCAAAGCCTTCTCCGCGGCACTTTTCCGTTCATCCTCATGGATTTTCTGCTGATCGTGATCCTTATCCTGTTTCCGCAGGCCATATTGGCGCTTCCGAGGTTTTTCGGCCTGATATAGAATAGTGAAATTACGGTGCCCAAATTCATCCCACGCCCGGACGCATCCGCCGGGGGAGGACTGTGTTATAGATCCCCCCGGGCATAATGTTCGAGATAGCGGGAGAATTTGTCTGCGTACTCGCCGGCCCGATCCTTTCGCGGGACGGCTTTCCGAAGATCGGTTTGGCGGAAGGATCGTACGTCGTCAAGACGGCCGGCCGCGTGCAGGGCCACCGCCGCGCCTCCCAGGGTCGAGGCTTGGGCCGCCGGGGAGAGCGAAATCTCCCGCTGGAAAATGTCGGCGGCCATTTGCAGCCAGAGCGGCGAATTGATGATCCCTCCCGACATGACGATTTCGTCCGGTTCCCCGGCCAGTCCGGTCAATATGTTATAGCAATGGAAAATATTGAAGACAACCCCTTCCAACAGGCCCTGGAAAAGGGAAACGGCGGTGTCGCCCGGCCGCAATTCCATGAATCCGCCCCGGCGATTGTCGTTCCAGCCCGGGCAACGCTCGCCGAAGAGGAAAGGGAGAAAGACCGGCGTACGCCCCTTGACGGACGGCTCGGACTCCAGTTCGGAAAAGGACCAGCGGTTTTCCAGGACGGTTTCCTTGAACCAGTTGACGCAGTTGCAGGCCCCGTTGGTGGCGGCGCCGCACAGCCAGTCCTCCACTCCGACGTAGCACCAGGTTCCGGGCGGATCCGAAAGAACCGGCCGGTTGGTCGAAAGGCGGATGGCGGCGGAGGTTCCGACCGAGAAGGTCATCGCCCCGGCACGCATGCAACCGTTGCCCACCTGGTTGAGGGCGCCGTCCGAATGGGGCGGGACCACGGGAATGCCGGGGGAAAGGCCAAGCAGAACGGCGGCCTTCTTTTTCAGGGGGCGGACTTCGCGATAATCGGCCAAGGGGCCAAACTGTTCCGGCCGGCAACCGATCATCTCCAATACCCCGCGGTCGTAGATCAGGTCGTGGGTATTCAGCAATCCCATGCCCGAAACTATATTTTTGGTTTCCAGCCGTTCGCCGGCGAGATGGAAGAAATTGAATCCGGCTTGGCTGGCGAAGAGACGGTTGGTCGGATCGAATCCGTTTCGGGTCAGGTGGAGGATGGCGTATGGCTGGTAGGTGATGTTGGGCATGCAGCCGGTCCGGCGGTAGATGCCGCCGGCGATTTTTTGATCGGCGCGTAACTCGCGGCAAATTTCGCCCGGTTCGGTGAACGACCAGATGCAGGAACGTTCGACCGGATTCATGTCCTGATCGCAGGGAACTATGGAATGCCATACCCCTCCCAGGCCGATGGCTTCCACCCGCCGGCCAGCCGCCGCCTTTCGTCCGGCCTCCAAGGTGACTTGGTAGACCTTGTCGGCGTCTTGGCGGCCGCCGGAATCGAAATCCGGCGAGTAGGGTTCGGATTCCTCCGCGACGACGCCCAGCTTGTCGTCGTAAAGAAGCGCCTTGGCGGCGCTGGTGCTCGATTCAAGAACTAATGCCAGCATGAAGGCTCCTTGGGAATTGGCGGATAAATTGCCGGATCGCCTTGACGATCAAGGGAAAAGGCGTTCGGTTTCTCCCTCGCCCCGGTTAAGAGTATATGTCGCTTCGCGGATTCGGCAAAATAATTTTACAGCCATTGCCAACAAAAATTTGTCTGTTATAATTACTGAATATGCAATCTAATGTCCATTTCCAAGCCGTCCCCTTGAGTCTATTCCCCTTGACGCCCGCAATCTTTCCGCTTTCAAGGGGATTCGGGTATTTTTCCGGCCGGTGCGGTCGGATAATCGCGCCCTGGGCGCTTAAGAATGGAGGCGAATATATGAAGATTAAAACGTTGCTGTTGGTTCTATTCCTGTCCCTGGCTTGGTTGTCTCCATTGACGAAAGCCGCCGCCGGGGAGTGGAAGGCTGGCGGGATTATCAATGTCGCCACCATCGGCGAGCCGCCGACGCTTGATCCCTCCGTCTCCACCGCCGACGTGGTGGCGGTCATTTCCCAACATTTCTTCGAGACCCTGTTCGCTTTCGGTGAAGGATTCTCGGTAAAGCCCTTGTTGGCCGAGAAGATGCCGTCCATCACCCCCGACGGCCTTAACTACGCCATTCAGCTTCGCCAGGGCGTGAAATTCCATAACGGCAAGGAAATGACCGCCGCCGACGCGGCGGCGTCCGTCCGGCGATGGCTCAAGGTGGCGGTCCGCGGCAAACAAATCGCCGATTCCGTGAAGGAGGTGGCGGCGGAGGGAAAATACACGGTCAGGATAACCCTTGCCACCCCTTATACCCCTCTTTTGGCTCTCCTTGCCATGCCCACCAGCATGGCGATAATCATCCCGGAGGAATTGACCGAGGGGGACCTCAAGGAATATGTCGGCACCGGGGTCTATAAGTTTGTCGAGCACCAACCGGATCGCTATGTACGGGTGGTTAGGAACGACGCCTATCAGCCGCATCCGGACCCGGCCGATCTCTATGCCGGCAAACGGACGGCCTATGCCGACGAAATTCGGTTCATCCCCGTCCCCAGCCCCAATACCCGGCTGGAAGGGGGGCTTTCCGGCCAGTATCAGTATGCGGATCAACTCCCGATAGAGAATTATTCCCGCCTGCTCGGCCAAGCCAATGTCCAGCCGGTCATGACCGCGCCTTACGGCTGGCCGATGATTTTCCTCAACTGCCGGGAAGGCATGATGGCCAACCTGAAGATCCGCCAGGCGGTCCAGGCGGCCCTTTCCCAGGAGGACATGTTGGCGGTGGCTTTCGGAGAGCCGGAATATTACCAGGTTGACGGCAGCATGTATCCCAAAGGTTATTTCTACCATAACGAGAGGGGGTTGGAACTTTACAACCAGGCCGATCCGGTCAAGGCGCGGGAGCTTTTGGGCGAGGCCGGCTATACCGGAGGCACCCTCCGGATTCTGACGTCCATGCAATACGAATTCCATTTCAAGATGGCCCAGGTGGCGGCGGAAAACCTGCGGGAGGCCGGTTTCAACGTCGACATGAACGTGGTCGACTGGGCCACGCTCACCCAGCAAAGAAATGACCCGAAATTGTGGGACATCTATTTTACCCATAGCCCTTTCGTTCCCGATCCCTATCTGAACAACTTCTTCAATGACGGCTATCCCGGCTGGTGGGTTGATTCCCGCAAAACCGAGTTGGCCAATAAATTCAATTCCGAGCCGGATTTACGAAAGCGCGCCCTGATTCTCGAGGATATCCAGCAACTTTGGTATGAAGAGGCGGCCAATATCAAGATCGGAAATTTCAACCTTCTTGGCGCCCTGGCCAAGAACGTCAAAGGCTACATCCCGTCTTCCTGGCCCAGCTTCTGGAACGTGGCGGTGGAATAGGCATAAGGGCGTGGAAATAAATAATGTTTACAACTTCGGCATGAAAAAGCCCCTCGGGCGTTGAATCCCGCGGCCCAACGTAAACGTTATTTCTTTACGTGATCCAAAGCCGTTTCCTTCGGCCGTCCCTTGCCGGGAACAGCCGCCGGTCTTCAATCGACGGGATTTCACTTCGCCCCGGGCGGAACTTCCTCGCCCGGGGCGGGCTTCTGGAGGGTTAATTATGGCAAATTTTTTTGACCTGACCGGGAGGACGGCGGTGGTGACCGGCGCCAGCAAGGGTTTGGGCCGGGCCTTCGCCAAGGCGCTCGCCGCCGCCGGGGCTTCGGTTTTCGGCCTTTCCCGCGATCAGGGCGAATTGGACGGCGCGAAGGACGAGATTGCCGCCGCGGGCGGAGTGTTCGAACCCTTCGCCGCCGACATCCTTGACGAATCCGCCATCCAGAAGGCGGTCGCCCGCTGCCTGGATCGATTCGGACCGCCGGACGCCTTGGTCAACAACGCCGGACTCGGACGGGTCAACAAGCCTTTCGAGGAGATAACCACCGCGGAATGGCGGCGGACCGTCGATAACAATGTCACCGGAACTTTCATATGCTCCAAATATTTTGGCCTGGAAATGATCCGGCGGAAACGGGGCAAGATAGTCAACCTGGCCTCCATGTCGGGACTTATCGCCAACAAGGGAGTGCATTGCGGTCCCTACGAGGTGTCCAAGCTGGGCATTGTGGCGCTCACCCGTTCGCTCGCCTCCGAATGGTGTGCGCATGGCGTCACCGTGAACGCCCTCGCCCCGGGATATATCGCCACCAAGCGGAACAGCGAATTTTTCGCCTCGCATCCCGAGTTCACCCGCCAGGCCATCGCCGCCATCCCGGTGGGGAAAATCCCCACTCCGGATGAAATCGCCGGAGTAATGGTTTTTTTATGCTCCTCCGCCAGCGATTATATGAACGGCGCGGTTCTGGTTCTGGACGGCGGCTATACGATATGGTAAAGTCGACTTTCAAAGGTAATTCAAAACCGCCTTTCGATTTCCCTTAAATTTTTTAAACGCTTTTGTTTCAATTGGTTGATTTTCGTCAAGCCGGGTTGGGGCCATGAGGTTGTCATAATTTAAGGCTTCAATCCAAACCGAAAACCGTAAAAGAAACCAAACGGCGGCATGTTTGATTTTCTTTACGGTTGAAGCTTGTGCTTATGCTCAGCAGCCCGCGGTTTATATAAATGGCGCGATTCTGGTCCTGGACGACGGCTGAACGATATGGTAAAGTGACGGTATGAAGAGCTATCTTGGCAAGCGATTCGTCGGCATGGTGGCGGTGATGTTCATGGTGGCGACCGTTACCTTTGTCGTAATCCGGGTCATTCCCGGGGATCCGGCCGCCCTTATGCTGGGTCCCGAGGCCACCGCCGTCGATATTGAGGCCTTGCGGAGCCGGCTTGGGCTCGACCTTTCCCTGGCTACGCAATACTTGACCTTTCTTTCCGACCTTTTGCGGGGGGATCTGGGCAATTCCATTTTCCTGGGCGGCCGGCCGGTACTCCGGATTCTGGCGGATCGGGCCGAACCCACCGTCTGCCTCACCCTGATCGCCATAGTCGTCGCCATGGCCGTCGGCATTCCTTCCGGAATAATATCAGCCAGCCGCCGGGGCAGCCTGGCCGACCAGGCCACGGTTTCAGTCGCCATGGGCTTGGCCAGCGCTCCCAGTTTTTGGCTGGGCCTGGCCTTCATGCAGTTTTTCTCCGTGCGCCTAGGCTGGTTTCCCACCTCCGGATACGGCGATCCCGGGGCGGAATTCCTGGAGAGGATGCGGCATTTGGCGTTGCCCGGCCTGGTTCTCGGCCTGGTGAATTCCGCCCTGATCACCCGTTTCACCCGCACCACCCTGCTCGACATTCTTTCGGACGATTACATCCGCACCGCCCGGGCCAAGGGCCTGGGGGAATGGCCGGTAATCATGCGCCACGCCTTCCGCAACGCCCTGGTCCCCATCCTTACGGTGGTTGGGTTGACCTTGGCGCTGCTCCTGGGGGGGGCCGTGGTGACCGAAACGGTTTTCAATATTCCCGGAGTCGGGAATCTGGTGGTGTCCTCGGTGTTGCGCCGCGATTACCCGGTGATTGGCGGTTCGCTATTAGTTATCGCCGGGGTTTATGTGCTGGTCAATCTGGCGGTTGATCTGGCATATCTCCTTATTGATCCAAGGGTTAAATATTAATTGAGGGAGAGCTGACTTGTCGGGGACCGAGGAAGGGGCGAGAGGAGGTTGGCGGGCGGTCTTGGCGGTTGTCTGGCGCCGGAAGGTGGTGACCGCGAGCTTGGCCATTCTGTTGCTTATGGCGTTCCTGGCGGTTTTTGCCGACTGGGTGTCGCCCCATAGCCCGACCGCCATCAGGGCCGCCCGGCGTCTGCGTCCACCTTCCACGGTCAATTGGTTCGGTACCGACGAATATGGCCGGGATCTTTTCACCCGGGTGATTCTCGGGGGAAGGACCAGCCTGCTGATCGGCGCCTTGACCGTTTTATTTTCCTGTTTTTTTGGAACCATTCTGGGAATGATCGGCGGCTATTTCCGCCGGGTCGACATGCTGGTGAATCGGGTGATCGACGCCATGATGGCTTTCCCCGACATTTTGTTGGCCATCACCTTGATTTCGGTGTTGCGCCCCTCGGCTTCCAGCGTGGTCGTCGCCCTAGGGATTGTCTATACCCCGAGGGTGGCCCGGGTGGCCCGGGCTTCCACCCTGGTGGTACGGGAACTCGCCTTCATCGACGCCGCCCGCGTGCTTGGGGTTCCGACTTGGCGCATTCTCCTGTCCCACGTGCTGCCCAATATCTCTTCGCCCCTGATTGTGCAGGGGACTTTCATCTACGCCTACGCCATTCTGGCCGAAGCCGGCCTGTCCTATCTCGGCGCCGGCGTCTCCCCCGAGATTCCCACCTGGGGCGGCATTATCAACGCCGGCCAGCAGTATATCGGGCGGGCTCCCTGGCTGATGTGGTTTCCCGGCCTGTTTATCGCGGTTTCGGTGTTTTCCCTGCAACTCGCCGGCGACGCGCTTCGCGACGTCATGGATCCGCGCTTGCGCCGGGAAGCGTCGTAACCGTTAGAAGGCGTACCCTGGAATCAAGGAATCGCGCATGTCCGAAGGCTATGTCCTGAAAAATCTCCGCCCGGCCGCTTTTCCCGGCATGGACGGCACGGTCTCCCTCGACATCGCCGTCAAGGAGGGGCGGGTGGCCGGGATCGGCCGGGAACTCCCGGCCGGAAATTCCATGCGCACGGCCGATTTCCAGGGAGCCTTGGTTTCTCCGGCTTGGATCGACATGCACACCCACGTTTACTGGGGAAGCTGCGACATCGCCGCCCGGCCCCGGGATATCGGGGCCGCGACCGGTACGCCCATCCTGGTGGACGCCGGATCCGCGGGGGAGGGGAATTTCCCCGGTTTCCGGGAATTCATCATCAAACCGGCCCGGGAACGGGTGATCCCCTTTCTCAATGTCGGTTCGATTGGCTTGGTGGCCACCAACCGGGTGCCGGAGGTGCGCCTGCTTTCCGATATCGATCCCGCCCGGATAATCCGGACGCTGGAGTCCGAAGGCGATCTCATCCGCGGCCTGAAGGTGAGGCTTTGCGGCATCATCAACTCCGAGACCGATATCCTTCCCCTGAAGCTGGCGAAAAAGCTTTCCCGGGTTCTTGGGCTGCCGCTGATGGTCCATATCGGCCTGCCGCCCCCCTTGATTGAGGAAGTGCTGGATCTCCTGGAGGAGGGCGACATTCTCACCCACTGTTATCACGGCAAGCCGGCGGGATCGCTGAGCGACGATCCCATCGCCTTCGCGGCGGCCGAGCGGGCCCGGGCCAGGGGAGTGTTTTTCGATCTGGGGCACGGCTCCGCCTCCTTCTCCCGCCGGGTGGGACTCCATTGCCTGACCCGGGGCTTCGCTCCCGACACCCTGGGAAGCGATCTCTACGCTGGCAACCTGAACGGACCGGTTTGGGATCTTTCCCTCGTCATGTCCAAGATGCTCGCCCTGGGCATGGACTTTTCCCGGGTGCTGGACGGAGTGACCCGAGCGCCCCGCCGCGCCCTGCGGTTGCCGGAAGCCGATTTGGCGCCGGGCACGGAAGCCGCCTTCACCATATTCGATCTGGCTGAAACCGAATTGAATTTGCCGGATTCCCAGGGCGAGTCGGTGGAAATCAGGAAACGTTTCGTTCCCAAGGCGGTGTTCTGGCGAGGCGAACTGTCCGAGGCGTCCAGCCGCCGGCCCGAGGCCGGGACGCCGGGAGGTGAATTTTTCCGATGAACGGCGATTCGCTTCTGGAGGTAATCGATCTTAGGACCGTCTTCGTTTCCGGCGGACGGCTTTTCTCCGCCGTTGACGGGGTGTCCTTCGCCATCCGGAAGGGGGAAACCCTGGCCTTGGTCGGCGAGTCGGGTTCGGGCAAATCGGTCACCAGCCTCTCAATAATGCGCCTCGTCCCCAATCCGCCCGGGCGGATAGCCGGAGGCGGGATCTTTTTCCGATCCCGTTCCGGCGCGGTGGAGGATCTGGCCCGGCTGCCCCTTCGGAGCATGCGCCGGGTGCGAGGGGGCGAAATAGCCATGATTTTCCAGGAACCCATGACTTCGCTCAATCCCCTGTTCCGGGTGGGATTCCAGATCTCCGAGGCAATCCGTCTGCACCGCGGCCTGGGGCGCCGGGAGGCGCTGAGGGAGGCGGAAAGGCTGCTAGGCCTGGTCGACATTCCCGATCCGGGCGAGCGGCTGTGGGATTTTCCCCACCAGTTGTCGGGGGGCATGCGCCAGCGGGTGATGATCGCCATGGCCCTGTCCTGCCAACCGTCGCTGGTCATCGCCGACGAGCCGACCACCGCCCTCGACGTTACCATTCAAGCCCAGATTCTCGATCTGATGCGGTCGTTGCAGCGGGAATTGGGCATGAGCATCCTCTTCATCACCCACAACCTTGGAGTGGTGGCGGAAATGGCGGATCGAGTGGCGGTGATGTATGCCGGTCGGATAGTGGAAACCGGAACGACCAGGGACGTTTTCTCCGCTCCCCGGCATCCCTATACCAGGGGGTTGATGGATTGCATTCCGGGATTGATTCGGGAAGGGACGGCCTCCCGGCGGCTCTATTCCATCCCCGGCGGCATGCCGGACGCCTCCCGGCTTCCGGACGGCTGCGTTTTTGCCCCGCGCTGCCGATTGGCTGAGCCTGGCTGCGCCGGCGCGGAACCGGAATTGGCCGGAATTGGCGGCGACCGTTTTTCCCGTTGCCGCCGCTGGAAGGAGGTGTAGGCGTGGCGTCCGGTAATGAGCCGGCTCCCCGTCCCTTGGTCCGGATCGCGGGGCTTCGCAAGCATTTCCCCGTCGGCGGCGGCTGGTTCGGCGGCGGACGGCTGATCAAGGCGGTGGAGGGGGTGTCCCTGTCGATACCGGAAAGGCGCATTGTCGGCCTGGTGGGGGAGTCCGGTTCCGGGAAGACCACGGTGGGCCGGATCCTGGTGAAGTTGATCCAGCCGACCGGGGGAACGGTGCATTACCGGGGCGAGGACATCTCCCGGCTGGAGGGAAGCCGGCTCAGGGATTACCGGCGCCGGGTGCAAATGGTTTTCCAGGATCCCTTCTCCAGCCTGGACCCGCGCCGCCGGGTGGAGGACATCGTGGGGGAGGCGCTTTTGGCCGGGGGCGTCGGCCCGGCCGCGGCCAGGCGGGAGTTGGTGGCGGAACGGCTGGAAATGGTGGGGCTCAATTCCGGCCATCTCCGGCGCTTCCCCCATGAATTTTCCGGCGGCCAGCGCCAGCGCATCGGCATAGCCCGCGCCTTGGCGGCCGAGCCCGAATTCATCGTGGCCGACGAACCGGTGTCGGCCCTGGACGTGTCGGTGCAGGCGCAGGTGCTGAACCTGCTTCTCGAATTGCAGGAACGGTTGGGGCTGGCCATGCTTTTCATTACCCACGACCTCGCCGTCATGCGCTTCCTCTGCGACGAATTGGCGGTGATGTATCTCGGCCGCATCATGGAGGCGGGCGCGACCGAATCCGTGTGCTCCAATCCGCTTCATCCCTACACCCGGGCCCTGTTGTCGGCCATACCCTCGCCGCGGCCGGAAACGGTCAGCCGGAGGATTATCCTCAAGGGGGATATCCCCAGTCCCGTCAACCTGCCCTCGGGCTGCGTTTTCCGCACCCGTTGTCCCGAGGCGAGGCCGGAATGCGCCGGGGAGGCGCCCGGCCTGCTGGAAAAACGCCCGGGACGCTTCACGGCTTGCCTGCTGAATTGAAAACCTAATTCGGACGATAGGAGGATAATCATGCTCCCGGAGGAAAAACTGCGGCAACTTGGACTGGAATTGCCGAGCGTGGCGGCCCCCATCGCCAATTTCGTCAACTATCGCCGGGTCGGTGAAATTCTTTACCTTTCCGGCCAGGGACCGCGGGAAAGCGACGGAACCCTCCACCGGGGCAAGCTTGGCCGCGATCTGACGGTCGAGGACGGCTACCGCCACGCCCGCCAAGTTGGTCTCAACCTGTTGGCCGTGGCCCGGGAGGCCTTGGGCGGGTTGGACGGAATCCTCGAAGTGGTGAAGCTGCTGGGCATGGTGAACGCGGCGCCCGATTTCACCGAGCACCCGCTGGTAATCAACGGCTGTTCCGACCTGTTCGTCGAGGTGCTGGGCCGGGAGCGCGGCGCCCATGCCCGCACCGCCGTCGGGCTCTCGTCCCTGCCCGGGAACATCAGCGTGGAAATCGAGGCCATCATGCGGGTTGACGGATAGGAGGCTTGACCATGCCGGAAATCAGGGATCCCCGCCCGGCCGAGGGATTGCGGCCGGTTATCAACGTTTCAGGCACCATGACCAGTCTGGGCGCCTCCATGGTCGTGCCCGAGGCGATCCGGGCTGTCCGCGAATTTCTTCCCCATTTTGTGGAGATGGCAGATTTGCAGAGGAAGGCTTCGGCCGTAATCGCCGGGGCCACCGGGGGGGAGGCGGGAGTGGTGACCGCCTCGGCCTCGGCCGGAGTCAGCCAAACGGTGGCGGCATTGATGGTTGGGACGGATCTGGCGGCGGCGGAGCGCCTGCCCGACGTTTCCGGATTGCCCCGGGACGAAGTGATCATGCAGCTTGGGCATCTGGTCAATTACGGGGCTCCCATCGATCAATCGGTGCGCTTGACCGGAGCCCGGCTCCGGCTATGCGGGACCGCGACCGAGACGGGCGAATATCAATTGGCCGGCTCCCTGACCGACCGGACGGCGGCGGGGCTTTATGTGGTTTCCCACCATGTCGTCAATTACGGGCAGCTTTCCCTGCCGGCCTTTGCCCGGGTTTGCCATTCCCGGGGAGTGCCGGTGATTGTGGACGCCGCTTCGGAATACGATCTCCGCGGCTTTCTCGCCGCCGGGGCGGACGTGGCCATTTACAGCGGCCACAAATTCCTGGGAGGGCCGACCGCCGGCATCGTGGCCGGTCCCCGGGAAATAATTCGGGCCGTGTATTTGCAGAGCCATGCCCTGGGGCGAGGCATGAAGGTCGGGAAGGAGGGGGTAATCGGAGTCATGGCGGCCCTGCGCGCCTGGAAAAACCGCGATCACGCGGATGTACGCGCCCGAGAGAACGGTTATCTCGAGTTGTGGCGCGGGCGCCTCTCCGGGCTGCCGGGCCTGACTCCGGTCATCTGTCCGGATCCGACCGGAAACCCCCTTTCCCGATTGCGGGTGCGGGTCGACCCGGATCGGGCCGGAATAACCGCCTGGGATTTGGCGGATCGCCTGGCCGGGGGCGACCCCCCGGTGATTGTCCGCGACCACGAGGTCGAACTCGGCTATTTTTTCCTCGATCCCTGCAATCTGCATCCAGGCGAGGAACGTTTGGTGGCCGACCGCATCGGGGAGGAATGCGCCCGGGCCGCTTCCGAGCCGGTTCGCTCCTGCCTGGACGAGAGAAACCGCCGCCGGACGGAAGCCATGCTCCGGTGGCCGGACTGAACGATTCGTGACGGGAGACGGTTCCCGGGTTTTATGGACCCTTATATGTGGAAGAAAGGAGAAGGAATGTTGAGGAAAGCGTGTTGCGTGTTCCTGGCGCTGGCCTGGGTCGCCTCCGCCAATTCCGGCGAGGCGATCCGGGTGGTCATGGCCCAGAATGTCTGGACCGAGATCGTCAAAAAGCTGATTCCCGATTTTGAGAGGGAGTCCGGGATCAAGGTCAACCTGGACACCTATCACGAAGAGCAGCTCAGCCAAAAGCTGTCGGTGGAATTCACCGCCGGCACCGAAATGGATGTTTTCGTCACCCGGCCACTGAACGAGGGGCGGATGTTCGCCCGGAACGGCTGGTATGAGGATCTCGCCCCCTATGCGACGGGCGACGCCGAATACGACTTCATGGATTTCACCCAGGCCGCCCGCGATTGCACCAACATCAACGGCGTCCAGATCTGCATTCCCACCTCCAACGAATGCCAAGTCCTTTATTATCGCAAGGACATTTTCGAGGCCAAGGGCCTCAAGCCGCCCCGGACCATGGACGAATTGAAGGAAGTCGCGGCCAAGGTCACCGATCGCGCCGCCGGCTTCTACGGGGTTCTCATGCGCGGGCAACGCAGTCCCCTGGTCACCCAGTTTTCCAGTTTCCTCTACAGCTTCGGCGGCGACTGGTTCGACCGGAAGACCATGAAGGCCACCTTCGACACCCCCGAGGCGCTCAAGGCCATTGATTTCTACGGCATGCTGTTGCGCGAATACGGTCCGGACGGATCCCCCAACATGAACTGGCCGCAAATGCAGGCCATCTACCAGCAGGGCAAGGGCGCCATGTATATCGACGCCAGCGCCCACTATCCCATGCTTACCGATCCCTCCAAGACGGATCTGGCGGATCGGACCGCCGTATCCTTGTTTCCGGCCGGCCCGGCCGGGTCCAAGCCCTACATGGTGACCGCCATGGCCATCGCCATGTATTCCGGCAGCAAGCACAAGGACGCGGCCTGGAAATTCATTCGTTACATGACCGACAAGCCGCGCACCAATTACGCCCAGGGCGAATTCGGCTACCAGTGCGCCAGGCAATCGGCCTTCGAAAATCCGGACGGCATCCGCAACTTCCCCAAGGATTTGGCCGCCGCCATCGCCGAGGAGGGCAAAACGGCGGTGGGCTATGACCGTCCCACCATCACCGGAGTTCAGGAGGCCAGGGATATTTTGGGCGAAGCCGTGGTGACCGCCATGCAGGGCGGCGACTATGCGCGGGCGGCTCGGATCGCCAATGAGCGCTTCCAGGGCATCCTGGATCGGGAAGTGAGATGATGACCCGGGAGCCCGGGTATGTCGTGGTGGTGCAGTGCGGAGAGGCGACGGGCAAGGTATGTTCCGGTTTTTTATGCGAACACGCCTTCAATTCCCGGCTGGACGCCTTCGCCGGTTACCCGGCGGAACAAAGGATCAGGTATAACGCGATCTCCTGCGGCGGCTGTCCCGGCCGGGCGGTTTTGCGCAAACTCGTCAACCTGACGAAAAATCTTAAGAAACGGGACGGGCTGGGGATGGAATCGGTCGTTGTCCATCTTTCCACTTGCATAGTCCGTCCCAGCCATCACGGCCCGCGCTGCCCGCATCTCGAATACCTGAGGGAGCAGGTGGCGCGGGCCGGATTGGCGATG
>JAISYL010000005.1 GCA_031269935.1 Planctomycetota bacterium | reverse complement strand
CCCGGGCGATCCGGTATTTAACAACACGCTCTAAAAGTCCACTTGCGCCCTCTCGGAGCATGTTGTTAACAACACCCTCTCAGGCGGAAACCGCCTCGGCGAATCCCCGCATGACCAGGCAGAAAGCGACCGCCCCGGGGTCTTCCAGGCCGATGGTTTTCTCCCTGAACACGGCCGATTTGCCGTGCTGGCTCATCCATGGCCTGGCCGCCGCCAGCCCGGCTTCGGCCCCGGCGACCGCCTCGGCGACGGTTTCGCCCAGGCTCCGCCCGGCTTCCGCCGCCCGCCCGGCCGCCTCGGCGGCCGGTTTTATCGCGTCCACCACGGTCTTGTCGCCCGGCTTGGCCTTCCCTCTTTCCATGACCCCCTCCAAAAAGGCCCGGAGAAAATCGGCGAAATCCCGGGCGGCCAGGGGCCCCCGGTTGGCGGCGGCCTTGCCGCCGCGCATGAATCCGGTCGCCATCAGGGTCCCCATGGTGGAAGGGGCGTGCCTGTTTATGGCCAATCCAGCCTTGGCGAACAATTTGCCGGGATCGGGTTCGGGGGAGTTTTCGGCCTCGGCGGCGGCGGCGGCGAAGCCCTTGGACATGGTTACCCCCAGATCGCCGTCGCCGATGATCCGATCCAATTCCCGCAGCCGCTCGCGGTTCCGTTCCATCAACCCGGCTATTTCCGCGAGAATCGCCGAAACGCCGGCTCCGTCGATCGTGTCCATGGCTGGTGAATCCTTTGGAATCGCCCCGCCTCCGGCCCGCCGAAACGCGGGATTGGGAATAATCGGGGAGCATGGAAATTATAGCGCCGACGGGGGGAGGCGCAACGAGCGGGGTTCAATCCGCCCCGGCGGCCTTGGCGTCCCCCACCTGCAATTCAAGCCGGGGCGGCGAGAAGAAGCGGTTCAGGGTCGGAGTGCAGACTATGTCAAGGGGCTTTCGGCCGGCCGCCAGGTCCTCGATAAGGGGCAACAGCTCCAAGCGGTTGAAAACCACGGCCCGGTAGCAAATTCCGGCCTGGCTGACGTTGAACTGGAAATGCCGCTGGTCCTTGCCCATCAACCTGGCGGAACCGGCCAGGCGGACCCGGCGGATCAGGAACGCCGGCTCGGGATTGCCCTGTCCCACCGGCCGCAACAGTTCCAGTTCCTCCAGCAGCCGGTGGTTCAAGTCGGAAAGGCTGATCTCGGCGTCCAGGTTGAGGGTGGGAAGAAGGTTGTCCCGCTCGGCCAGGATCCGGCATTCCTCGAGGAAGGCTTGGCGGAAAGCCTCCAGGCGATCCCGGGCCACGGTGAAGCCGGCCGCCAGTTCATGCCCCCCGAAGGCGAGCAGGTGCGAACTCGAATTGGCCAGAATCCGGTAGAGATTGAACCCGTCGACCGAACGGGCCGAGCCCCGGCCGCGCTCCTGCTCCGCCGGGAAGGAGACCACCGCCGCCGGCTTGGCGAATTTCTCGGACAGGCGTCCGGCGACGATGCCGATCACCCCCTCGTGCCAGCCGTCGTTGGCCACCAGGATGGCGGCGTCCAAGGCGGGATCGTGGTTTTTTTCCGCCTGGCTGGAGGCCTCCTCCAGGATGTCCCGGCATTTTTCCTGGCGGTCGGTGTTGTGCCGATCCAACTCCTCGGCGAAAAGCCTGGCCGCGGCCGGATCGTCCTCGATCAGCAGTTTGAGCGACAAGTCGGCGCTGCCCATCCGCCCGGCGGCGTTCAGCCGGGGGGAGAGGGAAAAAGCCACGTCCCGGGCGTTGAGTTCCGCGTTTTCCAGCCGGCTCACCCCGATAAGCGCGGCGATGCCGGGGAGGGCGTCCCGGATGGCCCGCAATCCCCAGGCCACGATGGCCCGGTTTTCGTTCACCAGCGGGGCCACGTCGGCGATGGTGCCGATGGCGGCCAGGGGAAGCAGGGACAGCAGGGTTTCCCGCAAGCGGCTTTCGATCCTGGCCGAGCCGGACAATTTTTCGTAAAGGGCCCAGGCCAGTTTGAAGGCCACCCCGACCCCGGTGAGATCCCGGAAGGGATAGGAGGAGTCGTTCCGCTTGGGATTGAGGATGGCATGGGCGGCCCGGGGGAGTTCGCGATCGCCCGGTTCATGGTGGTCGGTGACAATCACGTCTATCCCGTTTTCCGCCAGCCTGCCGATGTTCTCGTGTTCGGAGGTGCCGCAATCGACGGTCAGCACCAGTTTCACCCCCTCCGCCGCGGCTTGGCCGGGGAAATCGGGGGAAATGCCGTAGCCGTCGTCGAACCGGGAGGGCAGGCGATAGCCCAGGGAATAGCCCACCGCCCGGCAGGCCCGGATCATGAGGGCGCAGGCGGTCACCCCGTCGGTGTCGTAATCGCCGTAGACGACGGCGGGCTGGCGCGATTCGACCGCCCGGGCCAGGCGCTCGGCCGCCTTGTCCATGCCGTCCATGCGCCAGGGCGGGATCAGGGCGTTGAGGGAGGGCTTGAGATAGGCGCGGATATTGTCCGGGGTGGGCGGGTTGACCCGGCGGAGCACCACCCCGGCCATGATTCGCGAAAGGCCGAAGCGTTCGGCCGTTTCCGCCACCAAGCCGGCGGGGTCGGGCTTAAGTAGCCAACGGGCTGAAGCCAAGGGCGCCTCCCGAAAAAATCCGCTTCCAGAAGCCGGCTTGCGGGATCGGGGGCCGGCCCCGTTTTCGGCGGCGCCCCGGGAACACCCGGGTGCGGGGACGGTTCCGGCGGCCCGCGGGGCGGGGAAGAATCCCTCAAGCGCCTTCAGCATAACACGGTTTTGCGAAAAGACAACAGGATTTGTCCGGATCGGGCGTTTTTTGCCGGATCGCCCGGCCGGCGGCGGCCCGGGGCGAAGGAATATTTCCGGGGCCGGGCGAAAATCGATTCGCCGGGACGGCGCCTTTTGCCGATATATATGCCAAAGGCGGCTTTTCAATCCAGGATCGGTCCGCCGGGGCGGTTCCGGCCCCCGCCTTTCGGGATCGAGGTCCGTTCGCTCCGGAATCGACCTCCGCCGCCGAAGGGGAATTCGCTTCCCCGGAGGCGGAAGCCGGCTGAACCGGGGGCATGGGAACAGGAGAACAATCGATGAAACCGGCGCGGAAGGCTTATGCGATCCTGGCGGCGGCCCTGGCGGCCCTGGCCGGCTGCGGCCGGGAGGCCGCCGGCTACAATTGGAGCCCGGCCCCCGACGATCCCGGGGGCGAATCCGCGGCGTTGTACCGCGATGCGAGCTTCCCCGACCTTCCCGTTCCCGAAGCCTATCGGCTTATCGAGGGCGAATCGCACTCCTTCCAGGGCCGGCGCTCGCGCAGCGGGGTGTTTCATTACCGGGGCCGGCTCGATTGGCTGGACGCGGCGGATTTTTTTCGCCGGCGGCTTCCGGAGGCCGGCTGGAACCAGGTTTCGATCGAGCGGGGGGGCGATTTCCGGGAACTGCGTTTCCGCAAGGGGGGGGAACAGTTGATCCTGGTGATCCGGAGGCTGCGGGACGGCTCGCGGGCCGAATTGCAGCTTGACGATGTGGAACGCAACGATCTTCTGCTCAGGGGCAGGCTCCCGAAGCCCCCGGAAAATCGCTAGCATTCCGCGAAACAGACTGGCAAACGCCGCCGAAACATTACGACTTGCGGACGTTCGAGTTTCTGGCGTCCGTTTTTCCATCCGCCCGGAGGATGGAGGACAATTCGCGCTCCAACGCGCCCAGACCGTCCTTGAACCCGGCGATATGCGCCCGGTACCATTCCGTGTCGCCGCGCGCAAGTGCGCCTTCCAGATCCGCGGCGGCCTTCGACAATTCGGCCGCCCCGATGCTAGCCAGGGCGCTCTTGACGCCGTGCGTTTCGATGCGGAGGCGGCTCCAGTCCCCATTGGCGAGCCCGTTGTCGAGATTCCCCATGATTTTCGCCAGGTCGTCCCGCGCCAGGGCGAGAAGCTTCCCGTATAAATCGGCGTTGCCGCCGAGCATTTCCAGCGCGGCCCGCGCCTCGAGGCCGGCGACGCCCTCGGCCTTCGCCGCCAGCGATTTCCCGCCCTTCCTTTCCGGCGGTCGCGTTTCGGGGG
>JAISYL010000290.1 GCA_031269935.1 Planctomycetota bacterium | reverse complement strand
GTTTATACCGCGTCACCAACGTCGCTCTCGTAAATTTTCGCCCAACCACGGGCGAAAATTTACCGCCGCGACTAGGTTCCTTGTCTAAACATGTATAAGTTATTTTTGGACGAGCCCTTATGCCGTAGCCTTACAGCAAACGTCGTCCGAGTCCGGAAGTTCCGGACTCTCACCCGGAAGCGCGGTCCTCCATAAAACAAAGCTGACAGCGGCGAACCGGTATTGCACCGCAATCGTAAAAACGAGCCGCCTTCGGTAATTTTTCATGCGGCTTAAGGTATTGATAACTCGGGACATTCCGCTTTCTAACCAAGATTATCCCATACGCCGGGGGGATAACATGGTTGTGGGAAACCGGATATGCCGTTATAAGTCCGGATAGCGGTTCGCCGACGGACACGACCGCGAAACGGTTTCCTGGAAGCGGTGGGTGCGCAACGCCGGTATACACGGGGCGCGCGGAGGAATGTATATGATGCAACTTATGGCAAGGTATCGGGATATCGTCTCGGGACTGTTCATGCTGGGCGTGGGCGGATTCTATTTTTACTATGCGTTCTTTATCAAAAAGTTTTCCAAGGCATTCTTCAACGCGTCCATGTTTCCCATGATTCTCGGCATTGCCCTCATAATTCTCAGCCTGGCGCAAATCGGCTATGCGGCCAGGAATATTTTCGCCGGGTCCAATCGGAAGGACGCCGAGGCGGCAAGGCCCGGAACCCCGGGGATCTTTCGCGTTGTTCTCACGCTGGCGGCCCTTTTCATTTATTTGCTCGGCTTGCGCGACCTCGGTTTCCTAATCATGACCTGCTTCTATGTCCTTATCCAGATTCTCATCCTTACGCCCAAGGGGAAGCTGAGCCTGCCCATCGCCCTTGTTCTCGCCACCGTTTTCCCGGGCGCGGTATACGCGATTTTCGTCCACGGGTTTCAACTGATGCTGCCGCGGGGCATTCTGAATTTCTGACGGAGGATTTTTCATGCTGCAATCCGGCATCGATCTTCTTCTCGCCCATCCCATGTCTTTCGGCTGGATGATCATAGGCACGGCGGTCGGCATCGTCTTCGGGGCCATTCCCGGCCTTTCCGCCGCCATGGGCATCGCCATTTTTCTTCCCATCACTTTCGGCCTCACCGCCGTCGAGGGCATGGCGACCATCGTCAGCCTCTATATCGGCGGCATTTCCGGCGGCCTGATTTCCGCCATTCTCCTTAAGATTCCCGGTACGCCCTCATCCGTCGCCACCTGTTTCGACGGCCATCCAATGGTTGAAAAGGGGCAGGCGGACAAGGCGTTGGGCGCGGGCATCGTGTTCTCCTTCTGGGGCACGATGTTCAGCATCGCCGCCCTGGTGACAATCGCGCCCTGGCTGGCCAGCGCCGCGATCAAGTTCGGCCCGCACGAATATTTCGCGGTAACCTTTTTCTCCCTCTCGCTCATCATCACCCTATCCTCGTCCTCCCTGAGGAAAGGCCTTATGTCGGGCATCCTCGGCGTCATGCTCTCGACGGTTGGCCTGGATCAGATAGAAGGTAGCCCGCGTTTCACTTTCGACATGTCCGCCATGCGTTCCGGCTTCAGCATTCTCCCCGTACTCGTCGGCCTCTACGCCATCGCCGAGGTGCTGGCCACCGCGGAACACGTCGACGACACCGATAATTTGCAGGTTCAAAGCGTGTCCATGCGCGGCTTTGGCATAACAATGGCGGAATTCGCCGGGCAACTCGTCAATTTCCTCCGCTCCTCCCTTATCGGCCTAGCCATCGGCATCCTGCCCGGCATCGGCGGGGGCACGTCCAATCTTGTCGCCTATTCCGTCGCGAAAAACCGCTCCAAAACCCCGGAACGTTTCGGCACCGGCATCCTCGACGGAGTCGTCGCCCCCGAATCCGCCAACAACGCCACGATCGGCGGAGCCATGATCCCTCTTTTGACCCTGGGAATCCCGGGAGACGTTGTGACATCCATGATGCTCGGCGGTCTCGCCATCCACGGTATATCGCCCGGCCCGCTGATTTTCCAGAATTCCGGCGACATGATGTACGCAATCTTCATCCTTCTCGTTCTTTCGAGCATCGCCATGCTTGCCCTGGAGTTCCTCTGTCTCAAAGCCTTCATCAAGGTGCTGAAGGTGCCGAAGTACTATCTCCTTCCGCTTATCATAATCCTGTGCGGCATCGGCGCCTTCGGGCTCAACAACCGCCTTTTCGACATGTGGGCGATGCTGTTGTTCGGCATTATGGGATTCGCCTTGTCCAAGTGGAAATATCCGCTCCCTCCCCTGGTGCTCGGATTCATTCTCGGCGGCGCCCTGGAGGTTAACTTCCGCCGGGGCCTGTCCTACTCGAAAGGAGATTTCGGCGAATTTTTCACCCGTCCCATTTCTGGAACCATAATTGCATTAACCTTGCTTTTTATCGCCATTTCCATTCGAAAGATCATGGGCGCGCGTCCCCGGGCGTGAAAGGGATTCCAGAAACAGGCGGGTTCGCCATAGTTCGTCGACGCGTCCGCTGGCGGGCGCATAAGGTCCGGATTTTTTAGGAGACAATCATGAGAAACCGCATCGCCATGTTTTTTGTTTCCGCGCTTCTTCTTGCCGCGGCGGCCAGCGCCGGTGAAACGGCCTGGCCCGTCAAGGCGGTCGAAATCATCGTGCCCTTCTCGGCGGGGGGCGACACCGACATAAACGGCCGGCTGCTCGCCAAGTATCTGCCGAAGGAATTGGGGCAATCCGTTGTCGTAACCAACATCGCCGGCGGCGGCAGCTCCGTTGGAATGGACGAAGTGCACAACTCCAATCCCGACGGTTATCGCTTCCTCGCCAACCACGCGCCCATCCACACCACCAAGGCTTTCGGCATCAGCGAATACGGCTACGAGGGATTCGATCCCGTGTGCGTTTTCGGACTGGGAACCGGCGAAGTGTTGGTCGTCCGCGCCGATTTCCCCGCCAACAACGTGAAAGAGCTTATCGCGCTCAGCAAGAAGAATCCCGGGCAGTACAAATTCGGCTACAACACGGGCGCAACCACCCATTACGCCGCCGTCCGCCTCAAATTGGCCGGCGCCGACCTCAACTACGTCACCTCCGGATCCTCTTCCGAGCGTACCGTCGGCCTCAAGGGGGGCCATCTCGACGTTATCCTCAACGCCATACCCACGGTCAAGGATTTCGTCGAAATCGGTGAATTCAAGATTCTCGCCAACACCGCCACCAAGCGCTATCCCACCTATCCCGAAATTCCCATCTGTCTCGAAGAGGGCGTTGACGTCGCCTACGATATCTCCTACACGCTGTTCGCCGTCAAGGGAACCGACCCGGCCATCATCTCCAAGCTGTCGGAAGCGGTAAGAAAAATCATTTTGGAAAACCCGGCTTACGCGGTTGAGATCAAGCAAGCCTACAATCAGCAGCCGTACTATCTGAACACGGCGGACACAAACGCGCTTCTCGCCAGGCAGCAAGCGGAATACATGGCGGTTTCCGAAGAGTTGCAGCAGGGATTTTAAGGCTTCACAATTCCCGTCCGCGAGAGGTAAAGATGACAATGCACCTGGGCCGATCCGCCGGGCGCGTCGCCTGGCGCCGGCGGATCGGCCAACCCGACAGAAAAAGGACACTCGCCATGGAACGTTTGACGCAAGAGCAACTCGACGCAATCGGGCAATTCGACGGCCCGACCGTCTGCAACGCCCTGGAATGCTTCGCCATC
>JAISYL010000269.1 GCA_031269935.1 Planctomycetota bacterium | reverse complement strand
AGACAAGGAAAAAGGCGCTGGCAGGATGATTTTTGGCCGGAGGTCAAGGGCAAAAATCATCCGAGAAGCGACTTTTGACGCAGTATAACCCGATGAGACGGTATTTAACAACACGCTCTAAGGGCGTGTTGACCGTGATGCCATGTCGGAGCCGCGTTCATTCCCGGCGGCGATGGTCAAAGCCCGCCAAAAGCCTTCCTGAAGGGAGCCACCCGCTCGCGGACCGCCTGGCCCAGGGTCGTGGTGTCGGACAGGTAAATGACCAGGCCGTAGCCGCGATCATACTTTTCCTTGGCGTCCTCCCAGCTTCCTCCCACGGTGGCCAGGACCTTGCCGGCCGCCAGGACCTTTTTCTCGATCCCGAGAATGGCCTCCTTGACCTCCGGCGCCCCGGGGCTGGCGAAATGGCCCATGCTGGTGGAAAGATCCATCGGCCCGATGAAAATGCCGTCCAAGCGCTCCACCGACAGTATCCCGTCCAGGTTGCGGATTGATTCCACCGTTTCCACCTGGGTGAAAACGAATATCGAATCGTTGGCCCGCTTGAAGTATTCGATCGACTGGTTGGCGTAATGCGCCGCCCGGGGGCTGCCGGCGATGCCCCGGACGCCGGCCGGGGGATATTGGGCGGCCGCCACCGCCCGGAGGGCCTCCTCCCTGGTGTTGACGTAGGGGACGATAAGGCCGTAGGCGCCGGCGTCGAGAATGCGCTTGATCATCACCATGTCGTTCCAGGGCGCCCGGACGAAGGGGACGGCCGGGCAGTTCTTCATGGCCTGGATTTGCGAAGTCAGGGCCGCGATGTCGCCCGGCCCGTGCTCCAGGTCGACGACGCCGACGTCGATCCCGGATTCGGCCACGATTTCCGCGGTCACGTTGCTTCCCGCCTGGAGCCAGCAGGCCGAAAGCTTGCCCCCGGATTTGAGTTTTTCCCGCGCGGGATTCACATTGTCGACCAGCATGCGCCTCCTCCTCCTCCAGCAGTCCCGGAACCGGGAATCCGAACGCCGAAAAGCCCCGCCGCCGGGTTCATTCCGGGGAAAAGCTGTCCTTGCCGGCGCCGCATTCGGGGCAAACGAAATCGTCCGGCAACTCGGCGAAGGGGATGCCGGCCTTGATCCCGCTGGCCGGATAACCCTCCGCCGGATCGTATACCCAACCGCAAATGTCGCAGATATGCTTCATCCCGATCTCCCTTCCCCGCGGTTTTCGCGGGCCGTTCCGCCTTCCCTTGAAGTTTCCGTTTTGACTTGGCGCCATGAATCATGACCAATTCATGGTTTCCACCCGGCTTGACGAAAACCGGCCCGGTGAAACAAAGGCGCTTGAAACCTTAAGGGAAATCGAGCGGCGGTTGGCTCGATTTTCCTTAAAAGTCCGGGTAAAACCCACCCCGACCGCATTATATTCCGGCCGGCCGCCCGGCGCCAGCCGAATCGGGAAAATTTTCCGCCCTTTCCCCCTTGGGGTTTGTCCATAAATAACTTATACATGTTTAGGCAAGGAACCGAGTCGCGGCGGTAAATTTTCGCCCGTGGTTGGGCAAAAATTTACGAGAGCGGCGTTGGTGGCGCGGTATAAATTCGCATAAATTATTTATGGACAGACCCCAAGGGGACTTTCAAGGGAAATCAAACAAACCGCCGTTTGATTTCCCTTGAAGTTTCGGGGTTTCTGTTCCCGCGAACGTTTTTCGGCAAGGTCGCTTGTTTTTACCGAGCCACCGAAAAATAATCTCCTTGCGACGCAAGGCGTTAGAAACTTTAAAGGAAATCGGGCGGTGGTTGGCCCGATTTCCTTTAAAAATCCTAGAGCACGCCCTTGGTGGAGGGAACGCCCCTTTCCCCGGGGTCGCGGGCCACCGCCTGGCGGAGGGCCCGTCCCAGCCCCTTGAAAATGGCTTCCAGCGAATGATGCGGATCCTCTCCGGCCAGAAGGGCGACATGGAGGGTGAAGCCGCCGCGGGAGGCGAAGGCGCGGGCGAATTCCCGGCCCAGGCAGGTATCGAATTCCCCGCATTTGGCGGCGGGAATCGCCGCCCGCCATTCCAGGTGGGGGCGGCCCGACAGATCCAGGGCCACCTGGGCCAGCGCCTCGTCCATCGGCAGGAGAATGTGCCCGTAGCGGGCAATTCCGGCCTTGTCCCCCAAAGCCTCGGCCAGGGCCTGGCCCAGGCAAATGCCGACGTCCTCCACCAAATGGTGGGCATCCACCCCCAGATCCCCCGCCGCCTCCAATTCCAGGTCCACCAGGGCGTGCCGGACCATGAGGGCCAGCATGTGATCGAAGAATTCCGCCCCGGTCGTTATCCGGCGCCTCCCCGAACCGTCCAGATCCAAAGCCAATTTAATCCTGGTCTCGGCCGTTTCCCGTTGAACGGAAGAGGTTCGTCGCGGCATGGTTCGCTCCTGTCCCGGGGACTTTTAAAGACCGTTGGCAAATTTTTCGCTGGATCCCAAGGGTCGACTTTTAGAGCGTGTTGTTAAATGCCGTCTCGTCGGGTTATACCGCGTCAAAAGCCGCTTCTCGGATGATTTTTACCCCTGACCGCCGGCCAAAAATCATCCCGCCGGCGACTTTTTCCTTGT
>JAISYL010000267.1 GCA_031269935.1 Planctomycetota bacterium | reverse complement strand
GTTGTTAAATGCCGGATCGTCCGGGTTAGACAAGGAAAAAGGCGCCGGCGGGATGATTTTTGGCCGGAGGTCAAGGGCAAAAATCATCCGGGAAGCGACTTTTGACGCAGTATAACCCGATGAGACGGTATTTAACAACACGCTCTTAAAGGGAATCAAATGGCGGCGGGATGGCATGCGTGGAAGCGGGGGCCGGAATCGAATCGTCCCTCGGGACCCGGCGCAAAGTGACGCTTAGGGCTCGTCCATAAATGACTTATACAAGTTTATACCGCGTCACCAACGTCGTTCTCGTAAATTTTTGCCTGACCACGGGCGAAAATTTACCGCCGCGACTCGGTTCCTTGTCTAAACATGTATAAGTTATTTATGGACGAGCCCTAACACTGGAACCGGGAAAGGTCGAGGTTGGGGAAGCGGGATCCGGCGGACGTCAACCCCGTCCGCCGCCTTCCGCCTCCCGGTCAAGCCTTCCCAAGCGTCCGCCGGCGTATTTTTTTTCCCGGATGGCGCGAAGCCAGTCCCCATGCCCCAGATACCAGGCGATGGTGCAATCGAGGCCGCGATCGAAATCGAACCGGGGACGCCAGCCCAATTCCCGCCGGAGGCGAGAACCGTCAACGGCGTAGCGGGCGTCATGGCCGGGACGATCCGCGACAAAGGTTATCAAATCGGCGTAACCGCCGGCCCGGCGGGGACGGAGTCGATCCAGGCGGGAACAAAGCAGGCGCACCAGTTCCAGGTTCGTCCATTCGTTCCCCCCCCCTATGTTGTAGGAGGAACCGGCCGGAGCCAGGGTCAGGATGTCCCAGACGGCCCGGCAATGATCCTCGACATGCAGCCAATCGCGGATGTTGCCCCCCTCGCCATACACCGGCAGGGGTTTTTCTTCCAGGGCGTTCACCAGCATGAGGGGAATCAGCTTTTCCGGAAACTGCCAGGGGCCGTAGTTGTTCGAACAATTGCTGGAACTGACGGGGAGGCCGTAGGTGCGGCTCCAGGCCCGAACCAGGTGATCCGCCCCCGCCTTGGAGGCGCTGTAGGGAGAGGAGGGGTCGTAGGGCGTATCCTCGCGGAACAGCCCGTCGGGTCCCAGCGAACCGTAAACCTCGTCGGTGGAAACCTGATGGAAGCGGACATCGCTGCGCCCGCCCCAGGCCCGGCGGGCGGCCTCCAGCAAAACCGCGGTTCCCAACACATTGGTTTCGACAAAAAGGATGGGGTCGTCGATCGAACGATCCACATGGCTTTCGGCGGCGAAATTGACCACCGTGTCGGGTTCGGCCAGGGCAAAGGCCCCGGCCACCCCTTTCCTGTCCCGAATGTCGGTCCGGACAAGAACATGCCGCCCCGGATGAAGTTCGTCCAGGCCGGCCAGATTGTCCAGCCCCCCGGCATAGGTGAGGGCGTCGAGATTGAAGATTATGGTTTCCGGATGTTCCGCCAACACCAGCCGGATGAAATTGGTCCCGATGAAGCCGGCCCCCCCGCAAACCAGCAGCCGGGCGGGACGGCGAAGCGGGACGGACGGGTTCATGCCATGAATCTTTTCAGATAGCCGCCGTAGGAACTGTTCCCCATGCCGGCGGCTATTTCGGCCACTTGCTTGCCGTTTATCCAGCCGCTGTCATAGGCGATTTCCTCCAGGCAGGCCACTTTCAGCCCCTGGCGCTCCTCTATGGCCTGGATGAATTGGGAGGCGTCCATGAGGCTCCGGGGCGTACCGGTGTCCAGCCAGGCCACCCCGCGCCCAAGCCGCACCACCTCCAAATCACCCCGTTCCAGATAGATGCGATTGAGATCGGTAATTTCCAATTCGCCCCGGGGGCCGGGCTTGACGGTTTTGGCCATTTCGGCCACCCCGGGACCGTAAAAGTAAAGGCCGGGAACGGCGAAACAACTTTTTGGGTTCCTCGGCTTTTCCTCGAGCGACCGGGCAATCCGGTCGGGGCCGAATTCGACAATGCCGTAACGTTCGGGATCCGTCACCGGATAGGCGAAAATCCTCGCCCCGCCCTGGATCGCCGCCGACTGGCGCAGGGTATCGGTCAACCCTTGGCCGTAAAAAACGTTGTCGCCGAGAATGAGGCAGCAGGACCCGCCCCGAATAAATGATTCCCCGATGGTGAAGGCCTGGACCAAACCCTCCGGCCTGGGCTGTTCGGCGTAGGACATCCGGATGCCCCACCTGGATCCGTCCCCGAACAGGGAACGGTAGGCGGGCAGATCGCGGGGCAGGGAAATCAGCAGGATGTCCCTGATTCCGGCCAGCATAAGAACCGACATGGGATAATAAATCATCGGCTTGTCGTAAACCGGAAGCAGTTGCTTGGAGATCGCTAGGGTGACCGGATGCAGCCTAGTCCCCGCCCCGCCCGCCAGGATGATTCCCTTCATGGATTGTCCCCTTGGCCGGCGGCCCCGGAGGGCTCTATGGTTGGTATTCGGCGTCCGGGTTTTTCCCCAATTCAACCAGGGCGTCATAGAATTCGCGATAGGAGGCGATTATCTCCATTTGTTCCGGATCGGCGTCGCGGCCCAATTCATCCAGGAGTTTCAGGGCGAGATCCGTCCGGCCGATATCCTTGTAGATATCGGCCAAGTTCAGGCCCGCCTCGAAACGGGTTTCCCCTCCGATGGCGAAGGCCCGCTTCCCGGCCGCCAGGGCCAGGCCGGGATTGCGTTGTCCGGGTTCGGCCTGGGAAATGGCCAGGGATGAAAGGGCGGCCAGGCCGCCGGGATTGTCCGAACAGCCGTTAAACCAATTTCGGAAAAGGGAATCCAGATCCTCCCGATCCCCAAAGCCAAGCTGGGTGATGATTCGGTAATGTATTTCGTAATACCTGGCGTTGTCGGGCTCCAGGGTTTCCAAGCGTTGGAGGGACTCGACCATGGCGTCAACGTCCTGCTCGCCGAAGGCCTCCTCCAGGTTGGCGAAGGCCTGGCGCAGGGTCAGGGCGGTTTCGCGGTTAAGTTTTCCGTCAATCACCTTGCGGATGCGCGATTCCAGGTTGTCCAGGGGATTGCCTATCCAAACCAGGGCTCCCGAACGATCAAACAGAAAGGCGTGGGGAATGGTGTCGCGGTTGTCGGCCGCCATGTAATTGACGGTGCTCAGGCCGTCCTTGTCTATAAACGAGGAATATTCCATCGGATGCTCGGTCAGGAAACTTTCGACATTCTCCACGGGATCGCTGGTAAAGGAAATTATCTTCAAGCCCTGATCGGCATAGCGCTTCTGAATGCTCCCCAGCAGGGGAATGGTGCGGACGCAGGGGGGGCAGGTGGTGGACCACACCTCCACCAGATAAATGGTCTTGTCGTCGATCTTGGTCGGATCCGCCGGCTCCCCCGTGATCCAGACCTCGGCGGCGATTTCCGGAGCCGGATCGCCAAGATCCAACGCCAGCGCGTTCGCGGCAATCATAACCGAGGCCAGGATGGGCAGGATGGGCAAGGTAAATTTTCCCACGAAATCTCCTCGTCTGCAATAGGCGTCAAAAAACCGAAACGGGAAAGAAGATTTGGCCTCCCCCTCCGGTTTCGATGTTCCGGCGGCTTCGCCGGACCCGCGTCCATTAAGTCTATCCAGCCGGCGGCCGGTTGCAACAGCAATCCCGGAAATCCCGATTATCCTCCCCCGCCGCCGGTTCCAATTCAAGTACCTCGGCCAAGGCCCTCCGCAACGCCGGCAGGGTTTCCTCCATCGCATGCCGCCTTCCGGTTAGACTGTCGAGATCCGTCACCCCTCCTTCGCTCTCCGGAATGCCGCAAGGACATATTAAATCGGTGAATCGCGACAAATCCGGGTGGATGTTCAAGGCGAAACCGTGCCAGGTTATCCAGCGGCTGACCGACACCCCGACCGCCGCCGCCTTATCCCGCCCAACCCAGGCGCCGGTCAAACCCGGACGCCGGACAGCCTTGATCCGGTATAAGGCGAGAAAGCGGATGGCGCATTCCTCCAGCAGGCGGAGATACCGGTGAAGATCCCGCCCATACCATTCCAGCCGGAGGACGGGATAAACCGTCCATTGGCCGGGACCGTGATAGGTGACGTCGCCGCCCCGCCCGGCCCGGTGGAACTCCACCCCCCCGGCCGCCAACCCTTCCAAGCCCATCCTGAGGTTGCCCCCGTCCCCGGAACGGCCGCAGGTCACGGTGGGGCGATGTTCGGCCAGGATGACGCCGGCCGGCGAATCGGGATTTTTCGCCATTTCGGCGAGGAGATTTTTTTGCCGGAGAACCCCCTCGGCATAAGGAAAATCCCGGTGAATCCAGAAGCGGGCCGGATGGAGGCGCTTAGCCATGACTGATTCCCCCGGAACGGCCGGCGAAAAGATGGATGCCGTACAAAAGCAGATCCGCGTCCTCGACGGCCCGGGGCAGCAATCCCGCCACCGCCCGGGCCCAGCCTCCGGTTATGACGACCGGCGTTCGGGCCGGGGATTGGGGATTGGGCCGGGGCGAACCATCCCCAAGGCAAGCCAGCCTCGAACAGACGGCCGCCACCGCGGCGGGCAGGCCCGCGGCCAAGCCGTTCCGAACCGCGGCCCTGGTATCGGCCCCGGGGCCAAGACGTTCCCAATCCGGCGGCTCCCCGGAGTAGTCGGGAATTTGCTCCGCCCGGGCCAAGCCGGACAGCCACATTTCCGGCCCCGGCAAAATATAGCCGCCGCGGAAAATCCGCTCTCCGTCCACCCAATCCACGGTGGCGGCGCTGCCGCACTGGATCACCGCATAACCGGCGAAACCGTCTCCGCCCGGAAAATGCCGAACTCCGGCGGCCATGGCCGCCAGCAAGCGATCCACCCCGGCGGCGCGGGGATTTTCCAGGGAGTGCCCGATGATGAAATCCCCGCCCGGAACGATGAAACGCGGCCTCAGCCCAAGCGCCGCCGCCGCCTTTTCCAGAATGGGATTGGCTCCCGGCGCCACCGAGGCAATCCAAGCCTCCCGCCCGTCCGTCCGGCCCAGCAAATCCCGCAGGGCCTTCCGAATTTCCCCTTCCCGGAGGCCGCGGGTGGGGAAAACCCTGCGTTCGCCGACGTTTCCCCCGGAAAAGGCGGCGAGCCTGGTGGTGGTATTGCCGATGTCTACGGCCAACATGGTAAAGGCGAACTCCCTTGGAGCGTGTTGTTGAAGGAAATCAAACGGCGGTAGGTTTTATTTCCCCTTAAAAGTCGATAGGGGGAAACGCCGGCGAAAAAACGCGAATCGATCCGGGCCGGGAAATCAGCCGATCCAGGAAACCGTGTTTTCCCGGCGGATTGGCGGCCGGGGATGCGCCCCGGCGTTGTAGCCGAAGGCGGCGGCGCCGTAAACCTTGTGGGAAGGGGGGACGCCGAGTCCGTCCAGCTTTTGGCGAAAAGCGGGATCGTCGGTAACGGGGCAGAGTTGATTGACCCAGCAACTGCCGACGCCCAGGGAATGCGCGGCCAGGAACATGTTGCCTAGCACCAGGGCCGAATCCTGCTTAGGGCAGGGGGAATCGTCCGGATCGGCGGACACGATCATGAAAACCGGGGCGCCGAACCCCATCCGATATTCCGGGCTGTTCGCCAAGGCCAGGTATTGTTCCACCCGGCCCCGGATGATGGCGGCCTTCAGTTCGCGCCCGAGCTCCTCGATTTTGGCGCGATCGCGGACGACCGACACGTGCCAAGCCTGGGTGTTTCTGGCGCTCGGCGCGTAAAGACCGGCCCGGACTATTTCCTCCAAATGCGCCCGTTCGACCGGATCGTCCCGATAGGCGCGGACGCTCCGGCGTTCGAGAATGGCCTTGATCACCTCGTTCATTCCGGTTCCCCCGACAAGCCCGTCCCTCCAGCGGGAGGGTCAATTTTCCTTCAAGAACTCCACCGACAGGGCCAACATCGATTCCGGCTGGTGCGGCGTCGAGCTTTCAAGATCGGCGACCATCGCCTTGGCCAGGGGACAATCCGCGTCCTTGAACCTGACGACGTTTTCCGCCGTCTGGAGGAACCAGCGAAGTTGCGGCCGCACGTCGGGACGGCGGGACGAATAAAAGTCCTCGGTTACGCAAAGCAATTCCTGGCCGGGCTTGAAATCGAAATGCTCGTCCTGGATGCGGGGATTCTCCATCAGCCCGAGAAACATTCCGCCGCTGGCGGAAATGTTTTTTATCCCCTCGGCGGGATCGCCAAGCACTATTCCCAGGCTGCCGGCCTTCGCCAGGCTTAACCTCCTGCCGCCGACGTCGATCTCGAACAGGCAGATGCTCGCCTGGTGCCGGCGGTGTTTCCGAAGCAGGAAATTGTTCACCCGGACCAGCACTTCGGAAAGGGTGTTGGATGCGAAGTGCGACCGGTGGACTTCCCGCATGATGGAGGTCACCGCGAGAACGGTTCTGAGGCCCCGGCCGTTTGAACTGCCGATCATGCCGAAGAGTCCGCCCCGGTTGTTGGGAATGAATTCGAAAAAATCCCCGCCCGCCTCCAGGGAACGGATTAACCGGAAATCCAGGCGCAATCCCTTAACTTCCGGCACGTTGCGGGTGAGCAGGCGCTCCGTGAGCGATTGGGCGAAGAACACTTCCCGTTCCTCCCGTTCGCGCAGGCAGTTGCGCCGGCACCATTCCACAAAGGCGATGAGGGAAAGGAAATGAACCAGAATGCCGAAATTGTCCGGTTCGTCCAGGCCATCCCTCACGCGGCCGGCGAAAACGCCGACTTCGCGGTTATGGTTGCGCAGGCGGGCCGAGACAATGCCCGGCGTTCGCCCAAGCTGGCTCCGCAGGGTATCCAGAAGCGACAAATCCCCCTGTTTCGAGACAGACATGGGAAACCCCGAGGTTTCCCCATAGGAAAACACCTGACGCATCCGTTCGGGATATTCGTCGTCGAAATACACGACCATGCTTTCCAATCCCAATTCCCGGCACAGCGGTTCAACCGCCTTGAAGGTCTCGGAGGGATTGGTGTTTCTGCGCTCGATGCTTTTCAAAACCACCTGGAGCATGCCCAACAGATCATGTTCTTGCATGGCTCGCTCCCCGCTCGCCCAAAAGCCGGCTTTCAAGGAAAATGGAGCCGGCCGCCGCCCGATTTCCCTTAGAGCGTGTTGTTAAATGCCGTCTCGTCGGGTTATACCGCGTCAAAAGCCGCTTCTCGGATGATTTTTACCCCTGACCGCCGGCCAAAAATCATCCCGCCGGCGACTTTTTCCTTGT
>JAISYL010000262.1 GCA_031269935.1 Planctomycetota bacterium | reverse complement strand
CCGGCCGATTCCGAAATTTTATCCGGGCGGTTGCGCCGGAAACTGAAAATAGCGTTTGGCGTTTTCATAACAGATGTTTTTGACCATCTCTCCCGTCAATTCGAAATCGTCCGGGATCTCCCCCTCGTCCATGCCGGTTCCCAGCCTTTGGCAAAGGATCCGGCGGAAGTATTCATGCCGGGGATAGGACAGGAAGCTTCGGGAATCGGTGAGCATGCCGACAAAGACGGAAAGCAGCCCCAGGTTGGCCAGGGCGCCCATCTGTTTGAGCATGCCGTCCCGATGGTCGTTGTGCCACCAGGCGGTGCCGAACTGAATCTTTCCGGGAATGGGGCCGCCTCCGGTGGCTCCGGCACGGAAATCGCGCTGGAAGGATCCGATGATGGAGGCAATCAGGTCATCGTCCCGGGGATTCAAATCATAAATGATGGTTCGGCCCAGCTTCCCTTCCCCGTCCAGGCGATTAAGAAGGGCCACTAGGGCGTCGCCAAGCGGGAAATCGCCTATGGAATCGAATCCGGTGTCCGGACCCAAGGCCTGGAAGCCGGCTAGGTTGTTCCGGCGCTTGGCCCCCAAGTGCAACTGTTGCGTCCAGTCGCTCTCGGCGTCCATAACCAGAAGATCGTAAAGCAGGGACGATCGATAGCGTTCCAACTCCTCCCCTTCCAAGGATTTGCCGTCCCGCAATTTCTTGAAGGCGGTTTTAATCTGCGAGCGCTTGTAGGGGATGGCGTAGGGCCGCTCCAGACCGTAGTCGGAAACCCGGCAGCCGGCCCGATGGAAAAAGTCGTGCCGCTTTCGCAGGGCGGCCAACTGATCGTCGTAGCTCCGGATCCGTTCCCCGGCGGCCTTTCCCAGGCGATCCAGCCAGGGGTTAAGCGATCCGGCCTCCTGGGCGGCCAGAGCCTTGTCCGGGCGCCAGGCCGGAAACACCCCCACCTTCCAGCCGGTCTCCGCCAATTTCAGGTGGTGTTCCAGGCTGTCGGCCGGATCGTCGGTGGTACAGGCGCATTCGACCCGGCTTTTTTCCATGAGCGAACGGACGGAAAAGCCGGGTTCGGCCAGTTTTTGGTTGCAGACAGTGTAAATCCGATCCGCCGTGGCGGGGGAAAGCAGCTCGTCGACGCCGAAATAGCGCTTCAATTCCAGGTGGGTCCAGTGATAGAGCGGGTTGCCGATCAGGCGGGGAAGGGTTTGAGCCCAGGCCAGGAAGCGATCCCGATCCGGGGCCGGTTCCGGCCAGCCGGAAATCAGCGGTTCGGGAAAGCCCATGGTCCGCAAGGCTCGCCATTTGTAGTGATCGCCGTAAAGCCACACCTGGGTCAGGCTTTGGAAATTGACGTCTTCCCGGATTTGGGCAATGGGCAGGTGCGAATGGTAGTCGATAATCGGCAGGTTTTCGGCATATTCATGGTATAGGCGCCGGGCCGATTTGCCGGTCAGGAGAAAATCGTCATGAATGAAGACCTGTTTTTTCGCCATGCCAATCCCCTTTGCGATAAAGTCGACTATCTGGCCATCTGATAGATTTTCTTCATGTCAAGCGGGTCGAGCTTGACGAACTGGCCGATGACGCGCTTGCCCCCCCATGAACACTTTTCCACCATTTCGTCAAGCTGCTTTTCCGTGAGATCCTTGATCCCAAGCTCGGTGATGGTTACCGGCATCCGGAGGGAGCGGAAGAAATCCTCCAGCTTGTCGATGCCCCGCGAGGCGGTCTCCTCGGGCTGGAAATAATTCATCTCCACCCCCATCACCCGGACGGCGAACTGGGCGAAGCGGGCGATGTCGTGCTTGAGGACATATCTCGCCCAACTGGGCCAAACGGCGGAAAGGCCGGCGCCGTGCGCCACGTCGAACATGGCGGAGAGTTCGTGCTCAAGCTGGTGGCTGGCGAAATCGCCGGTGCGCCCGGTACCGGTAAGCCCGTTGTGGGAAAGGCTGCCGGCCCACATAATCTCGGCCCGGGCGTCGTAATCGCGGGGATTCTTCAACAGCTTGGGGGCGTTCTCGATTACGGACAGCATCAGCCCCTCGGCCATGCGATCAATCAATTCCACCTGCCGGTCATTGGTGAAGTAGCGCTCCAGGGTGTGCATGAGAATGTCCACCACCCCGCTCATGGTCTGGTATTCCGGGAGGGTATAGGTCAATTCGGGGTTCATTATGGCGAATTTGGGCCGGGAGATGTCGTCGTTGTAGGATCGCTTGTGGTTGCCGTTTTCGTCGGTGATTACCGACGAATAGGATGTTTCGCTCCCGGCGGCCGCTATGGTCAGGATGCAGCCCACCGGGGCGCAGGCCACCGCCTTCTTTTTGGCCAGATACAGGTCCCAGACGTCGCCTTCGTTGGTGATCCCGTAGGCTATGGCCTTGGCCGAGTCGATGACGCTGCCGCCGCCGACCGCCAGCAGAAAGTCGATTTTTTCCTTTTTGGCCAGGGCGATGCCTTCCCGGACCAGGGAAAGCCGGGGATTCGGCTTCACCCCTCCCAAGGCCACGTGGGCGATGCCGGCCGAATTGAGCGAAGCGATCACCCGATCCAGCAGGCCCGATTGCTTGGCGCTGCCCCCGCCGTAGTGCAGCAAAACCTTCTTGTGGCCAAGAACTTTGATTTCATTTCCGGCCTGGCTTTCCGTGTCTCGTCCGAAAATAACCTTGGTTGGAGAATAATAAACGAAGTTGATCATGTCTTTCCTCCGGAAACGGTAATTCTTCAAAGGCTTTGACAACAAACGACTGTTTTTAACCTAAAACGCTCTATAAGAGCGTGTTGTTAAATGCCGTCTCGTCGGGTTATACTGCGTCAAAAGCCGCTTCTCGGATGATTTTTACCCCTGACCGCCGGTCAAAAATCATCCTGCCAGCGACTTTTTCCTTGT
>JAISYL010000226.1 GCA_031269935.1 Planctomycetota bacterium | reverse complement strand
TGGTGGGCGGTATTGGACTCGAACCAATGGCCTCTTGCTTGTAAGGCAAGCGCTCCAACCGACTGAGCTAACCGCCCGGAAAAGCACGGGGCGTTCCGCTTCCGCCGCCGAAGGGGAATTCACTTCCCCGGAGGCGGGATTCGGCTGAACCGGGGTCACACCCCGTAAAGTCTAAATCAAAGATTTAGATTTTACGGAACACTAATCCCGTTTCAGATAGCGGGCAATGTCTTCGCGGCTGGCCTCGTTGGATTCGCCCGCCTGCGAATCCTTGCGCTTGGCCAATTGCTCGGTGGCCGATCCTCCGGCCGCCACCCCCTCGGCGGCCCGAAGGGACAAGCCGATTTTTCTCTCCGTCAGGTCGATGTTGATGATCATGACGGTGACGACATCGGAAACCTTCACCACCTCCTCGGGTTTTTCAATCTTGCGGTCGGCCATTTCGGAAATGTGGAGAAGTCCCTCCAAATCCGGCTCGATTTCGACGAAGGCGCCGAAATTGGTCAATTTGGTAACCGTCCCCTTGACAATGTCGGAGGGGTGGTATTTTTCCGGTATGCGCGAAACCCAGGGGTCCTCCTCCAACTGCTTGATGCCGAGGGTGACGCGCTTCCTTTCCTGATCCACCGCCAGCACCACGGCCCGGACCGAATCCCCCTTTTTCAACAGGGCCGAGGGATGGGCGAACTTCTTGGTCCAGCTCATGTCGTTGACATGCAGCAACCCGTCGATTCCCTCCTCCAATTCGATGAAGGCGCCGTAGTTGGTCATGTTGCGGACCTTGCCCTCGATAATGGTCCCGACGGGATACTTGGCCTCCACCTGGGCCCAGGGATTTTCCTCGGTCTGCTTCATGCCCAGCGACAGTTCGTGCTTGTCCTTGTTGATGTCGAGGATCAGGACCTCGACGGAGTCGCCCATGTTCACCAGTTCCGAGGGATGGCTGACTTGGCGGGTCCAGCTCATCTCGCTGATGTGCACCAGTCCCTCGATGCCGTCGGCCAGCTTGACGAAGCAGCCGTAGGGCATGATGTTGACCACCGTCCCGGCATGGCGGCTGCCGACCGGGAAGCGCTCGCCGATGTTTTCCCAGGGGGATTCCTTGGCCTGCTTCAAGCCAAGGGAAATGCGCTCCCGCTGGAGATCGAAGTCCAGCACCTTGACCTCGATCTGCTGATCAAGCTTCAGCACCTCGCTCGGGTGGGAAATCCGGCCCCAACTCATGTCGGTTATGTGGAGAAGCCCGTCGATGCCGCCGAGATCCACGAAGGCGCCGAAATCGGTGATGTTCTTGACCACGCCCCGGCGCAGTTCGCCCTTGACCAGGGATTTCAGCACCTCGGATTTGCGGCGCTCGCGATCCTCCTCCAGAACCTTGCGCCGGGAAAGAACGATGTTGCGGCGATCGCGATCGATTTTGATTATCTTGCATTCAAGTTCCCGGCCGATATATTCCCCCACGTCGGCGGAACGGCGGATATCGACCTGGGAGGCCGGCAGGAAAACCGGCACCCCGATGTCCACCAGCAAGCCGCCCTTTATTTTCCGGAGCGCCCTTCCCTTGACCACGTCGCCGATGTCATGGCGCTCCATGATCCGCTCCCAGTTGCGGATGCGATCGGCCTTGCGCTTGGAGAGCACGATGTCGCCGCTTTCATCGTCGATTTCCTCCAGCAGCACCTCTATTTCGCTGCCGACCTCCGGTATTTCGGCCTGGCCGAATTCCAGGATGGGCACGATTCCCTCGGCCTTATAGTTGATGTCGACCACCACGTCCTCGCGGGTCACCCGGGTGACCTTGCCCTTGACAATGGAGCCCGGCTCAAGGCTGCGGACCGCGAAGCCCTCGTCCAACTGCGACATGCCGTCCATGGCGGCGGAAAGTTCGTTCCGAAGATCCTCCTCGGAAATGACGCCGTTCACCAGCGCGTATCTTCCAGGTCTGACCATGCCGATTTTCTCCCCGCGCCGAACAGCCCCCGAGGCTGAAGGGCGCCCAATAAAAAACCTTTCCGGTAAAGGCGGCGACGCCTCCCGGAACGGCGATTCCAAACCCCCGTCCCCTTTCCGAAAGGGACGCCGAACCAGAAATTATATCCGGAACCGGTTCGCGCGAAAGGAAAAACCGGCAATCCCCGCGGATCCTCCGGTTTGGATCTGTCCATAAATAACTTATGCATGTTTAGACAAGGAACCGAGTCGCGGCGGCAAATTTTCGCCCGTGGTTGGGCAAAAATTTACGAGAGCGACGTTGATGACGCAGTATAAACATGTATAAGTTATTTATGGACGAGCCCTTATCCGTTTTCCCGGACAGTGAAGCAACTGGGGTCCGGTTTTTGTCGCGATGGAACTAGACGGGACAGCCGCCGTCCCTCAGCGCACCCCCATCAGGATCCAGGGGAGGTAGGTGGTGAGCGGAGGGAAAACCGTTATCAGGATAAGGACCGCGGCCAGGGGGATGATAAAGGGGATGGTGGCCCGGGTCACCCTTTCAAAGGGGATCTTGGCCACGTTCGCGACCACGAACAGCACCACCCCGATGGGGGGGGTGATGGTGCCGATCATCAGATTGAGGACAACGATGATCCCGAACTGGATGGAGGGTATTCCCAGGCTCTGGGCCACCGGGAAAAGGATGGGAACCAGGATCATCTGCGCCGCCGTGGCCTCCATGAAACAGCCGACGAAGAGGAGGAAGACGTTGATGATGAAAAGCACCGCCAGGGGGCTGTCGCTGATGGAGGAAAGGTAGGCGCCGAGCCGCTGGGGAACCTGGTCCACCGACAGGTTCCAGGAAAAGAGCACCGCGGTCATCACCAGGGCCAGGACCACCCCGTTGGTCTCGGTGGTCCCGAGGATGGTCCGGGGAAGATCCCGCCAGTTTAGTTCGCGGTAAATGAAAAGGCCGAGGAACAGGGCGAAAAAAGCGGCGAAAACCGCCGATTCGGTGGGGGTGAACGCTCCCGTGAGAATGCCGCCCAGGAGAAGGGCGGGGGTCAGGAGCGCCCAAAAGGCGTCGACGAAGGATCGCCAGATGTCGAACAGACCGGGAAACCGCTCGCGGGGGTAGTTGTGGCGGGTGGCGTAAAAGCGCACCATCAGCATCAGGGCCGCGGCCATGAGGAGGCCGGGAACAATTCCCCCGATGAACAGGCCCCCCACCGAGGTCTCGGCCAGGACCCCGTAAATGACCATCGGCAGGCTGGGGGGGATTATGGGGCCGATGGTGGAACTGGCCGCGGTGATGGCGCAGGTGAAATCGTCGTCGTAGCCGGCCTCGCGCATGGCGGCTATTTCCAGGGTGCCCAGGCCCCCGGCGTCGGCCACGGCCGAACCGCTCATTCCGGCGAAGATGACCGCGGCCACCACGTGGGCGTGGCCGAGGCCGCCCCGCATCCAGCCCACCAGCGTGTTGGCGAAATTGAAGATGCGCCTGGTCACCCCGGCCGAGTTCATGATGTTGCCCATCAGGATGAAGAAGGGGGCGGCCAGGAGGGGAAAGGAGTCGGCCGAGGTGGTCAGGCGCTGGGGGATGATGAAGAAATTCAACTCGTTGGAGAAGACATGGAGCATGCTGGCCAGTCCCAGGGCGGCGAACACCGGCATTCCGAGGAGAATGCAGAAAAGCCAGAGGAAAAAAATCACATCCATGCTCATGGATTCGCCTTTGCGCCGAACCTCCCGGGATCGGCTTCCGGGAAGGTCGCCGATTCCGGGAGGGAAGACGGCGCCTCCCCGTCAGGCCGGGTCATTCGTCGCTCCCGCGGGCCCCTTGTCCGGAAGCAGAAGGTTGTACAGCGAATAAAAGAGGCAAATAAGGGCGCTTATCGGCAGGGAAGCGTAAAGCAGGCCCACCGACACCTCCGGCAGGGTCACCAGGGAACGGTTCACGGTGCGGGAAACCATGAGGCAGCCCAGCCAAATCAAAACCACGAAAAACGCCATCATGATCAGTTGAAACGACAGGTTGACGGCCCGGCGCAGCCAAGCCGGCAGGCGCTCCTCGATAAAGGTTATCCGGATATGGGTGCCGCTTCGGACCGCCTGCGCCCAGCCGACCAGGCAAATCCAGATGAAGATGAACCGCGAAAGCTCCTCGCTCCAGACCAGGGGAGAGTTCAGGACATAGCGATAGAATATCTGGACCAGCACCACCAGGAACACCAGGGTGAAAACGCCCGCCATGAAGACGTTCACCAGCCAATCGACCGCCCGCTTAACCCCCGCCAGGGCCCGCATTCCGTTTCTCCGTCCGCCGTCCCCGGCGGCGCTTTCGTCCGTCCGGGATCAGTTGACCGACAGGATTCTTTCCCAGGCGCCCTTGCCCCACTTGCCCTCGAATTTCGGCACCACTCGTTCCAGGACGGGGCGGCGGAACTCGTCGATATCCACCTCGACAATGGTCATGCCTTGGTTCTTGAAGACCGCCTCCAGTTCCGCCTCCTTCCGGAGGATCTCCCGGTTGTTCCAGCGAATGCCCTCGGCCACGCCGGCGAGCAGGATCCTTTGGTTGGCGTCGCCCAGTTTCCGGAAGGTGTCCTCGTTAATCAGGCACAGCCGGGGGGTGACGATATGGAAGGTCTTGACCAGGTATTTCTGGACTTCGTAGAACTTGGCGGCGTCGATGGTGGGGAGGGGGTTTTCCTGGGCGTCGACCACATTCTGCTTCAGGGCCAGGTAAAGCTCGTTGAAATTCATGGGGGTGGGCTTGGCGCCCCAGGAATCGGCCATGGCCAGGAACACCTCGTTCTCCGGCACCCGGACTTTCAGTTCGGCCATGTCCTTGATCCCTCTGACCTCCCGGGAGGTGGTGGTCAACTGCCGGGCTCCGTAATAGGTGGTCCCGAGGATGCGCATGCCGGCGGTCGAAATCAGCTTCTGGTTGTATTCCTCGCCGATCGGGCCGGACATGACCTTTTCCAGGTGCTCGGCCCCGCGCCAGACATAGGGGGATTCCATGACCCCGATGGCGGGCAGGAACTGCCCGACATTGGCCGCCCCTTCGGTGACGATATCCTGCGATCCCAGTTGGACGCCCTCGATCATCTGGATGGAGCCGCCCAATTGGCCGCCCGGATAGCTTTGGATAACCAGGGCGCCCCCGCTTTTTTCGGAGACGTCCTTGGCTATGCGATCAATCATTTGCACCGCTATATGGGTTGGCCCCTGGGTGTCGCCCCATTTGAGGACGGTCGTTCCGGCCAGAACCCGGCCAGGCAAAAGCGCCGCCAGCGCCAAACACAGGAATGAATTGCGAAACATCGGCGTTCCTCCTCCTTAAAAAAGTCCGCCCGCCCCGGTTTTGGGCGCCGGCAAGCGCCTTCCGGCGCCGCCGATCGCCGCCCCAACCGCGCCTAAGGCGGAAAGCCTCGAATTTTGCGGCTTCCGCACCCTTGGGGACTGTTGACAAATTGTCAACCAGCCCTTATCCCTTCAAGGCCTTGACGGTTTCCCTGGCCGCGTTAACCATCAGGCCGACGTCGCTGGCGTAGGCGATGAACTGGAACCCCAGGGCGACGTAACGCTTGGCGTTTTCCACCGTCCCGGCATAGATGCCGGCCACCTTTCCGGCCTTGCGGATGGCGGCCAGCGCCTTGTCAATGGCCGCCGCCATCCGGGGATCGTTCACCTGGCCGGGTATCCCCATGCTCTGCGACAGGTCGAAGGTGCCGATGAACACCGAATCAATCCCGTCGGTCCCGGCGATGGCGTCGATATTGTCGATGGATTCCACCGATTCGGCCTGGACCATGACGAAAACCCGGGAATTGGTCCTGGCGACATGGGAAGGGACGTCCAGGAAGCCCCAGTCCGCCGCTCGCATGGTGGCGAAGCCGCGTTTGCCCCGGGGACAGTAGCGGGCCGCCTCGGCCGCCTGCTTGGCCAGGGCGGGGGTATGGACCAGGGGAACCATGATCCCCCCGGAACCGATGTCCAGGAACTTGAGGATGGTCGAAGGCAGGGCGTTGGGAACCCGGGTGATGGACGGCAGGTTCCGGGAGTCGGCGGCCCGGAGCAGATCCAACGCCCGCCGGGGACCGCCCGGGCCGTGCTCGCAGTCGATGATGACGAAGTCGAATCCGGCCACCCCGAACATCTCCACCACGTCGCAGTTGTCGAGTTCGGCGAAGGGTCCGTAAAGCACCTCCCCTTTTTTGAATCTTTGGCTAAGCGTGTCAGACAGCATGGCGAATCTCCTTTACGATTTCCCGGAATCGGCCGGGGAGGCGGACTGGGGGGCGCCGATTTTGCCGTTCACTCGATCCAGCATGATTTTGCCCGGTTTGAAAGTCACCGCCTGCCGGGCCGGGGCCATGACGGGTTCGCCGGTCTTGGGGTTCCTGGCCATTTTGGCCTGACGCGACTTGACGGTGAAAACCCCGAAATTGCGAAGCTCCAGGCGGCGATCGGCTATCAGCGTTTCGATGATGCCGTCCAGGGTCAACTGGACGATTTGCTTCACCTCCAATTGGCGCAGGCCGGTTTTTTTGGCGATCTCCTGCACCATGTCAAGCTTCGGCATATGCTTCCTCCCTTGTATTCTTCCCAATGACCCGGAAACCGCGACCCCCCCAATTCCGGGGAAGAGGCCCCTTCGGGGCGTTCCCCGCCGGTACGGCGGAAAGCGGTCAGCGGCCCAGCCAGCCGCCGTCCACCGCAATGGTGAATCCGTGCAGATAATCCGAGGCGGGGGAGGCCAGGAACACCGCCGTCCCGCCCAGATCGGAGGGCAGCCCCCAGCGTCCGGCCGGAATGCGCTCCAGGATGGCCTGGTGACGTACGGGATCCCGGCGGAGGGCCTCGGTGTTGTTGGTGACCATGTACCCGGGGGCGATGCCGTTCACGCAGATGCCGTGCCGGGCCCATTCGTTGGCCAGGAGGCGGGTAAGCCCGATGACCCCGCTTTTGGAGGAGGTGTAACTGGGGACTCGGATGCCGCCCTGATAGGAGAGGAGCGAGGCGATGTTGATGATTTTGCCGCCCCGGCCCTGCTTCAGAAACAGCTTGGCGGCGGCTTGGGAGAGGAAGAAAAGCGACTTGAGATTGACGTTGAGCACGTCGTCCCAGTCCTTTTCGGTGAATTCGATGGAGTCGGCGCGCCGGATGATGCCGGCGTTGTTGACCAGGATGTCCAAGCCGCCGTATTTGGCCACCGTCTGGTCGACAATCCCCTGGCAGACCGAAACGTCGGCCAGGTCCGCCTTGACGGGAAAGGCCTCCCCCCCGGCGGCCTTGATTTTCTCCAGCGTTTCGTCCATGGGTGACCTGCCCACCAGCGCCGTCCTGGCCCCGGCCTCGGCCAGCGCCAGAGCTATCCCCTGTCCCAAACCGGTATTGGCCCCGGTGACCGCGGCCGTCTTCCCCTTCAGGGAAAACAAATCAAGAATCATTCCGTTCCTCCTTCCTGCCCACCACGAATATTTTATCTATCGCCTTGCGATGCGGGCGTGAGAAACTTTAAGGAAAATCTAGCTATGGTTGGCTCGATTTTCCTTAAAAATCCGCTTATAGGCCCAGTTCGAACCGGGCGAAGCCGGCAATCTCCGCCTTACCCTCCGCCGCCTTGGCGGCTTGATCCAGAACCTGCCGCACCGTTGCCTTGCGATCCGGATCCTTGACGAAAATCTGCTCCGGGAACACCTTTTCGGTGTAAAATTTCTGGAGCTTGCCGTCAAGGACTTTTTCCCGAATCGCCTCCGGCATTTTTTTCACCTCCTCCCCGAAAACCTCCCTTTCCCGGGCCAGGGCGGCGGGGGGAAGGCTTTCCCGGCTCGCGGCCAGGGGACGGGCCGCCACCGCGTGCATGGCGAGGTCGTTGGCGACCGCCGCCAGGCCGGGGTTGGCGGGATCGCCGCCGGCCAGGGCCAGGGCGACCAGGGCGCCCGCCTTCTTGTTGAAATGGAGGTAGCTGCCCAGGAGTCCCCCGGGAGGCGCCTCGAGATAAACGGCTTTCTTAAGCTGGATGTTCTCCCCCACCACCCCGATGAGCGCCTTCAGCGATTCGCCGAAACCGCCTTCCGGGGTCGCGGCCCGGGAAAGGGCTTCGGAATCGGGGAGCTTTCCCTCCAGGCAAAGGTCGAGGGCCAGCCGCGCCAGACCGAGAAAGCGTTCATTGCCGGCGGTGGGCTCCTGTTCGCAGGCCAGTTCAATCATCGCGGCCCGGGAGCCTTCCCGCCGGATGGCGATCACTCCCTGGCCGGTGGGGCGGTCGGCTTTTTTGGCTGCCTTGTCGATGCCTTGCTTGCGGAGGAGCAGCTCCGCCTTGTCGAGGTCCCCCCCGGTTTCCTCAAGGGCTTTCTTGCATTGGCTGATCCCCATGCCGGTTTTTTCCCGCAACTCCTTTATCCGCGCGGCGTCGATGGCCATAATCCTGTTCTCCCGTGATGCCGATGTCCTTGAAGGACCGTGAAGGTGAAAAATAGTCGTTTCGCCGGGTCATGCCGAATCAAGCGGATGCGGCTTCGGATTCCCTCCCGGCCGGGCCGGAGCCCGGGGGCGGGGCGCGATCAATCCTTGCCGCCGTAGGAAAAGCCTCCCACCTTGCTGAAATCGCCGGGGGTTTCTATTTCCACCGGCGGGGCGGGGGGCTTGGCCTCCCCTCCGGCCTCCCCGGCTTCGCGGCCCTCGGCCCGCTGCTTGACCGTGCCCTGGAGGGTGAAGCGCTTTCGGCCCTCGATTACCGCGTTGGCCAGGCGGGAGACGACGTATTGGATGGAGCAGAAGGCGTCGTCGTTGCCGGGGATGGCGAAATCGAGGTTGGTCGGATCGTCGTCGGTGTCGATCAGGCCCACCAGGGGGATGCCCAGCTTCATCCCCTCGGCCACGGCGATATGCTCGGAGGCGGGGTCGACGATGACCAGGGCGCCCGGCAGTTCCTTCATGTCGCGGATGCCCTCGAAATTGCGGAATATCTTCTTTTTCTCCCGGGTGAGGGAAGCGATCATTTTCTTGGAAAATTCCTGGAGCCGCCCGCTGTTCTCCAGTTCCTCGAGTTCCTGCAGCCGGGTGATCCGCCGGCGCATGGTGTTCATGTTGGTGAGGGTTCCGCCCAGCCAGCGATTGGAGACGAAGAACGCCTCGCAGCGCCGGGCCTCCTGGCGTATGATGTCGGCCGCCTGGCGCTTGGTCCCGACGAAGAGCGCCTGCTTGCCGTTTCCGGCGGTCTGGGCAAGGAAGTGCCAGGCCCGAATCAGGCCCTTGAGGGTTTCCCGGAGGTCGATGATGTGAATCTTGTTCTGCTTGGAAAAAATGAAGGGCTTCATCCGGGGGTTCCAGCGCGAGGCCGCGCTGCCGAAATGCACCCCCGCCTCCACCATTTCCTTCAACGACGCGATTGGCATGGATTCTCTTCCCTTTCCGAATCCCGGCGCCCGGGGAGCCTTTGAACCGCCCGTTCCCTTCGACGGCGGCAGGTCTCCCGCGCCCGAGGATCCCAAAAAAATGAATAAAAATGGGGGCGGCGGAAATCGCCGCCGACGCCGGCCCACTTTAACACAAGCCCGGAGGGCTGTCAAGCGTTATACTTTTACCGGCTTGAATTTATGCCAACCCGAGGAAGCGGGGCCGGCGAACCAATCCCGCGGGACCGCCCCGCCTTGGCGGCGGCGGACGGTTCCCGGGGAAGGCGAGCCGGTTGGGCCGGCTTCCGCCTCGGGGGAAATGAATTCCCCTTCACATTGGAAAAGCCAACCCCGGGTTTCCGTCCGGCGCTCGATCCCGCGAATGACGGCGAGGGTGAAACAACCATTCCCTCAGCCATTCCATCCATTTTCACGCGTCGGCTCCGGTTCGGGAACCGCTCAACCGGAAAAGAGTTTGACATGGCGGCCAAGGTTATAATATATTCTTTATATGCAATAGGTTGTGATGTTCAAGCCGTTGATTGGCAAAAACAGCCGTACTGTTGCCAATCCCTTATCCTTGCCGTAGTTGCGAAGCTATTCCCGCAAATATGGCGCAGCGGGATTGAACGGGGCGAATTATGACCGCCGCCGGCGGCGAAGCCACAAGCCTTTCACCCGGGGACGACGAGAAAAAAATCGCCGGACGGCAATTCCGGATATTTCTCCTGGTTCATTTTCTTGTGTGGACAATCGTCCCGCTTGCCCGCGCGATTCCGCATTACGACAGCACCGAGGCCCTGGCCTGGGGCATGACTCTGGAATGGGGAACCAACAAGCATCCTCCCCTCTCCGGCTGGGTGGTCGAGGGGGTCTTCCGCCTTCTCGGCGATCCGGACTTGGCGATCTATGCGACGGGGCAAATTTGCGTCTTGATTGCCCTTATTTTCATCCGCCGGCTGGCGAGGGAGTTCCTCCCGCCCGTGAACTCCCTTTTTTCGGCGATGTTTTTGGAAGGGTGCGTCTATTACACGTTCTATTCGACGCAGTACAACGTCAACGTGCTTTCCCTAGCCATATTGCCCGTCCTGGCCTGGTGTTGCTTCCGGGCGGCGGCAACCGACAAGTGGCGGCATTGGCTGGGGACGGGAGTCCTGGCCGGCCTGGCGCTGCTCGCCAAATATTCGAACGCCCTTTTTCTTCTCTCGCTGGCGGCGTATTTTCTTTGCGTTCCGGCCAACCGGAGGCTCTTGCGGCGGCCCGGGCCATACGCGGCCGCGGTTGCGGCCCTGTCGCTGTTTCTGCCGCATCTTCTGTGGCTGCTCCACCACGACTTCCAACCGCTGGTTTATTCACAGGTCCAGATGGAAAGCGGCGTTATCGCGCGGGAGGGGAGCCGCCTCGTCGAGACCCTCGACATTTTTTTGGGACAATGGCTAAATTTCCTTCCGGGGCTGGGGCTTTTCGCCTATCTCCATTTCGCGACCCCGGGGGAGCGGCGCCGGCGTTTTCAGCCGCGTATCCATCCCTTTGTAATCTGCGCCGGATTCCTGCCCCTGGTCCTGCTGTCCGGCATGGTGGCGGTGGGGGGCATGCATGCCCGCACCATGTGGGCCTTCGCTTTTGTCGGCTACTTCCCCCTTTTGCTGTTTTCCCTGTTTCCCCTTTCCCCGCCGCCCCGGGTACGCCGGCGGCTGGTCGCGCTCACCTACGCGGCGATGGCGCTCACCGCCCTCGCCTACCTGATAAAAGTCACGTGCTTTACCAGCGTCAGCGCCAATTTCGACGGCCGCGCCTTCGCCGCCGCGGTCGCCGGGGAGTGGCGGGCGGCCGTCGTCGCGCCCCTCCGCCGCGTCGGCGGGGCCGTCCACCTCGTTCATCGCGCCGCCGCCTATGCGCCCGGCAGGCCAAGGCCGTTCTTCCTGATGGATCCGCGCGTCGCGGTATGGGAGGACATGGAGGCGGTGCGGAGGGATGGCGTCCTGGTTTTGGCTTACAGCCCGGACGAATACGCCCGCTACCGCCGGAACTATCCCGGCCTGCCGGAACCGCGCCTCCTGTCAGTCCCCATGCGCTCCCGGTTCGGGGGGGAACGGATGTTCGACCTGTATCTCGGCGTTCTGCCGCCGGAGGAACCGGAGAAATGACATGCGCGACAGGTTGAGCGTGGTGATTTCCGCCTTCAACGAGGAAAGCAACATCGTTCCCCTCCACCGCCGGCTGAAGGAGGCCGTCTCCAGCCTGCCGCTCGCCTCGGTGGAATATCTGTTCGTCGACGACGGCTCGACCGACGGCACCCTGGAACGCTGCCGCCAGGTTCAGCGGGACGATCCGAACGTCAAGATCGTCCGCCTGCTGCGGAATTTCGGCCACGAGGCCGCCATGACGGCGGGCATGGAACACGCCTCGGGCGACGGGGTGGTCTTCATGGACGCGGATTTCCAGCATCCGCCGGAACTGGTGGGAGAAATGGTGAGGCGATGGCGGGAAGGGAACGACATTATCCTCACCCGCCGGACCGCCAACGCCGACGCCTCGGCCTTATACCGATTTTCCGCCCGCCTGTTCCACCGGATCCTGCGCGTCCTGTCGGACACGAACATTCCGGCCGACACCCCGGATTTCCGGCTGCTTGACCGGAAATACGTGGATATCCTCAAGCGGTTCAACGAGAGGGACTCGCTGTTCCGCGGGCTTTTGGCCTGGGGAGTGGACATGGACAGGATGCCGGTCATGGAATTCGCCGCGCCGGGCCGCCGTTCCGGCGAGAGCAAATACAATTCGCTGACCAGCCTGAAACTGGGCGTCAACAGCATCATTCAATTTTCCGTCAAGCCGTTGTACCTGTCGCTGATCCTGGCCGGGCTGACCGCGCTGTTCGCCGCCGGCCTCGGCGCGAATGTGTTCATCGAACGCTACGTGCTCGAGAATCCCACGCCCGGCTACGCCACCATCGTCCTGACCACGCTGATCATGGGAAGCATCAACCTCGTCGTACTCGCCATCATCGGCGCCTATGTCGCCAAGATCCACCTGGAGACGAAGAAACGGCCGATTTACCTGGCGGAATTCATCCCGCCGGCGGCCGGGCCGGCGGATATTCCAGAAACGCCGGTTCCGCCGGAGGCGCCCGGCAATCGGGAAGGTCCGCCATGCCCCGGGTGATCTTCAACGCCGACGATTTCGGCGCCAGCCCGGGAATAAACCGGGCCGTGATATCCGCTTTCCGGGACGGCGTCCTGAACTCGGCCAGCCTGATCATGAACGCTTCCCGCACGGAGGAGGCGATCCGGCTGGCGAAGGAGAATCCCGGCCTCCGGATCGGCGTCCACCTCAATCTCACCCGCCAGCGGGGCCAGAAGGCGCTCGCCGATCCGGAGGCCATACCGCTTTTGGCCGAAGGCGGAGGGCGGTTGCGCCGCGGCTTTTCGGGGCTTTTCCTGCTTTCCCTCCTTCGGGGCGGCGAGCTGCGGCGGCAAGCCGAAATAGAGATGCGGGCGCAGGTGGAAAAGGCCCTCGCCTCCGGCATCCGCCCGGATCACCTTGATTCGCACCGGCATGTCCACATGATTCCGGCGTTGTTCGGAACGCTTCGGCGCCTCTCCGCCGATTACGGCATAACCCGCGTCAGGAACGTGAACGAGGATTTTTTCTCGACCTGGCGCGCTTCCCCGATCCTTCCGGCCCTGCTGAACGGCGGGGTGGCGAAGTACGCGGTGTTGAAAACCTTTTCCCGCCTCAACCGAGGCGGCGGCGACGTCTATTTTTACAGCGTCATCCACACCACCCGGCTGTTTGGACGGAATCTGCGGCGGATATGCGTCCCCGGACGATTCCGGGAGGCGGAGGCGTGCTTCCATCCCGCCGTCGCCGCCGAGGACCGGAAAGCCTGGGAGGAATCCTTTTCCGACTATCTCCTGGCGTCTCCGGATCGCCAGCGGGAATACGAGGCGTTGTTGGACAGGGGGTTGCCGGAGCGGATTCGCTTTGAGCATGAATGAAGCTTCCCGCGAAAAGGGCGGCGGCGCGGACCCGGCCGGCCGACGCCGGAGAATCTGGCTGAACATCGGCCAGGCCGCCGTCACGATCGCCATCCTGGTTTTCCTGTCGCGGCGGCTGGACGGGGCGCTGCTGATTGCGCCGCTGGGCAACCTGACTCCGGCCGTGATTGCCGTCTCCCCGCTTCTCCTGTTCCTGCTGAACGCGGCTTGCTTTTTGCGTTGGCGCGTTTTCCTGGAAACCATGTCCATCCCGGCGCCGGCGCTCCTCCTAATCCGGCTCAACCTCATCGGTTTCTTTTTTAACCAACTGCTGCCCACCGGCCTGGGCGGCGACGCCGTCAAGGGATGGCTGCTGCACCGGACGGGCGGCCTTCCCGGAGGCGAAGTGGCGATCTCGGTTCTCGCGGATCGCCTCGCCGGGCTTTTCTGGCTTTCCCTCTTCATCACCGCGGCCGCCCCCTTTTTCGTCCAGGCGTCCGGCGAGGCTTCCCTGAATTTCCTTGTCTGTCTGGCCGCCACCGGCCCTTTCTGTTTTTTTGGGGTGTTTTTCGCGATCCGCCGCTTGACCGGGCGGAAGGGGTTCCGGCCGGGGAAGATGGCGTTTGTCCGGCGGCTGAATGTTGTCGCCGCCTCGAGTTTCCGCGATCGGCGGCGTTTCCTGACGATTATGGCGGTCTCCATCGCCAACCAGACGGGGTTAATCGTCATTTTCTGGCTTATCGGCCGGGATGTCGGGCTTGGCTTGTCGTTCGGGCGGTGCTTTCTGGTTGTCCCGCTCGCGATCCTGTTTTCCATGCTTCCCGTCTCCCTGGGAGGGTGGGGTGTCCGGGAAACCGTTTTCGCCTCGCTGGCGAAAGCGTTGGGAGCGGATTTGGAGCCGGCCGTTTTGACCTCGGCCCTGTATGGCATGGCGCAAATGGCGGCTTCGCTGCCGGGAGCGG
>JAISYL010000131.1 GCA_031269935.1 Planctomycetota bacterium | reverse complement strand
ACTCCGCCTCCCTCCCTTTCCCCCGGATCGGGAACCTGATTGCCGGGCAGGCGGAAGGTTATCACCGTCCCCCGGGGCTGGTTGTCGGACACCTCGACCGAGCCGCCGTGTTCCTGGATAATCTTGTGGACAATGGCCAAGCCTAGGCCGGTGCCGTCCTTCCGGAGGGTGAAAAAGGGATCGAAAATCCGGGTTTTGGCCGGATCGGGGATGCCGGATCCCTGGTCGGCGAAGCGGATGCCGAAGTCGGAGCCGGGGGGGAGGGGACCCGCGGTGATGGTGACGACCCCGCCCGGCGGCATGGCCTGGGCGGCGTTGAGGATGACGTTGAGGGACGCCTGGACGATTTGCTCCGGATCCCAGAGCCGGGGCGGGTCGGGGTCCGGAAGTTCCAGCCTGGCGGCCACCCCCCTGGCTTCCAGTTCCCGCGCCGCCAGATCCAGGGCGGATCTCAGCACCTGTCCGGCCCGGGCTTTCCGCGATTGGACGGGGCGGGAGCGGGTGAAGGTCAGCATGTCGCCGACAATCCGGTTCAGGCTGGCGGCGGCGGCGATGATCTTGCCGCAGGTGGCGTATTCCGGGGAGTCCCCGGCGAATTTGCGGCGCAGGCTGGAGGCGTAAAGCTCGATGCCGCCGAGGGGATTGCGGATTTCGTGGGCCACTCCGGCCGCCATTTCCCCGAGGGCGGCCAGGCGATCCTGGCGGTTGGCCCGCTCCTCCAGTTCGCGGAAGCCGGTCAGATCGGAAAAAATCTGGACCGCCCCCACGATGCGGCCGGAGCCGTTCTCGTCCTGGCCCCGGATCGGGCTGGCCGAGAGGGAAAAATACCGCTGCCGGCCGGATTGGTCCACCAGCCGGGTCTCCACCGCCGCGAAGCCGCGGTTTTCCTCCAGCGAGCGGACGAGCATCCGGGCGAAATCCCGGCAAGGGCCCCGCATGATCTCCAGAATCGGCCGCCCCGCCGGTTTTTCCGGGGGGATCCCGAGGATGTCGAACAGGATGTCGGCGGCGGGGTTCCAGGTCAGGATCCGGCGTTCGGGATCGATGGCCACGATGCCGTCGGTGGAGGAGCGGATGATGCCGTCCAGGTAGTTCTTGAAAAACGACACCTGGCCCAGGAGCAGTTCGTGGGTTTGCCGCCAGGCGTCCACCTTGGCCGAGAAATGGAGGATGATGTCCCCCAGTTCGGCGTCGGCCAGTTCCGTTCCCGTCCCCCCCCCGTCGCCCGCCTCCGCGTCCATCTCCGCCGCCCCCTCCGGCTTCGGCCGCCCCCGGTGTCGGAGCTTTCAGCCCCGCTTGTCGCCGAAGCGCGGCGGCGGGGGGGGGCGGAAGTTGCCCCCGTAGGCCTTGTTGACGATTTTTCCCCGCTGCAGGTTGCCGATGTCGACGGACAGCCGCCGCTGCCGCTCCCGCAGCCGCTCCTGGCTTTCGTCCTCCAGTTTCACGATGCGGTCGAAAAGCTCCCGGAGTTCGTTCCAGGCCCCCTCCACTTCGGCCCGGACGGGGGCGGGGGCGCGAGCGCGGGCGGAATTTTCCCATTTTTCCCGGTGGGGGCCGGCCTCGGCCGCCAACCGGCGCTGCCGATCCAGCAGTTCCTGCTTTTCGGCCAGGAGCGCCAGCAAATCGTTTTCCCCGTCCCCGGCCACCAGTTCCCGCTGCCGGGCGGATTTGTCCAGGATCTGGCGGCAAACGCCGGTCTGGGCCCGGAGCAGGCGAATCAGTTCGGTGGCGCAGTCGTCGGAGTTCATCGTCTAGCTTCCTGTCGGGCGGGCCGGCTTCCTCCGGCGCCTTCCCTTCGGTGGACCTTAAAGTCCACCTTCGGATCCCCAGTATATCCGGGCATTCGGGAAGGATCCACTGAAATCAACCGGGTCTCCCGAGGCGGGGGCCTTCCGCCGGAGCGGGGGAAGGCGGCGGCCGGCCCGCCCGCTCCGGTTCAGGCCGTTTGTTCCGGCGTAATGTTGGCCTTGGCCTCGGCCAGGAGGGTTTCGGCCCATTGGCGCAGGAGGAAGCAGTTCTCCCGCCGCTCCCCCATCTGGGCGCGGAAGCACATCGCGGCCTCGATATGGCGCTTCCGCCGCAGGTAAACCATACCCAGATTGTAATAAAGGAAACTCGAACAGGCGGTTCCCCGCCCGTTTTCCCCGGCGTCCAGGCGTTTGGGAAATTTTCCCTCCCGGGGCGGGAAGGCCGAGGCGAACCAATCCTCCCCGATTTCCCCGGGGATCTCCGGGGGAGGGGATTCGTCCGCCCCCGGTTTGCCGGAGTGAACCAGGCACGTGGCCAGGGCGCCCTCGGCCGCCTCGAAATTGCCGTCGAGGGCGTACATCAGGCCGGTGAGATATTGATCGATATGCGCGTTGGCGGCGTTGCGCTTTTCCTGGATTTGCGAAACCTGGCGCTTCATTATGGTGTCCGAAGCCTGATCGAACTGGAACTCCTGACCCAGGCTTTCCGACTGGACGCGCAGGGTTTCCACCTCGATGGCAATCTGGCTTTCCATCGCCCCCAGGGCCGCCTTGAGATCCGGGGATCCCTCCAGGAATCTGCGGAAGAATCCCAGCGCCTTGTTTTCGGAAAAGGGATCGCCGGCGTCCTTGATTTTGGCGAAACCGTTGTCCAGGTTGTGGTTGCCCTGGACCAGGGCGACGGGCAGGTACTTCAGGCTGTCCCGCAGGGCTTTCCAATCCTTGCGGACGACGTTGATCGCCGTCAGTTGGCGGTCCAGGGCCAGGCGGGGGCCGAGGCAGCGCTTCCACATCCCGATCCTTCTGGCCGGCCCGGCTTCGGAAAAGAGGGTGAGGAAGGGCCGGTGGCGCGGGGGGATGAAGAAGGCGGACTTGTCCAGCCGCTTCAGGACCAGGCCGCGGAAGGCGTTGAAGGCCTGGCTTTCCTCCCCGGCCGGTTCCCGGCCGGAACAGGCCCAGCGGGAAAACGAGGAAACCAGCCGGGCCAGCCTTTCCCGGGCGTAGGCGGCGGGCGGATCCTTCGCCGCCTGTCCGGGCGGCGGCGGGAAGGCCTCGGGCGCCGCCGCCTTGGCCTCCTCCAGGAATTCCTTGAAAGTCGTGGGAAAGGCGGCCTGCTGGTATTCCAGCCAGGCGTCGGCCAAATCGTCGGCCAGGGTGCCGCGTTTCGATCCGACCGGGATGACCAGGCAGTTCAGGGGATAGCGCACCCGGCGGTCGACGTCGATGTCCCGCTCCTTTTCATGCTTGATTCGGGCGGGCTTCTCCTCGTCCTCCCCCGATTCGAGCCTCCGGATTTCCGAGCAATAGCGGGGTCGGCCGTAACCCGGAGTCAACACCGCGACCAGGGGGCCGAATTTGCGGAGTTCCCGGGAAACCGCCGTCCCGCCACCCCCTAGCTGTTCATAAAGGAGTATTTTTCCGAACTCCTCCTCCACCTCCCGCCCGGCGATCAGATCGGGGAGGTCGGGATCGGCCGGCAGGGCCGGAAGCTGGGGCTGGGGAGGAATCGAGCCTTCCCGGCAGCGATTAAGGGTTTTCTGGATGGCGGCCAGCAGATTGGCCAGTTCGGTTATGCGCTCGTCCAGGCTGGTGCCGGCCCAAAGGGCGTGCAATTCGCGGGTGAGGGATGCCATTTCGTAATTGGCGTTTTTCCAGATCTCGTAAAGGTCCCTTACCACCGAGCGTCCGCCCCGGGTCGAACCCAGGGCTCCCTCGGCCCGGCTCATGACGGCCTCGATTTTCTGTACGGTGTCGACATAATTGCGGCGGTCGGCCAGGCTCATCTTTTCCCGGTCGAGCTGGTGCGAGGATCCGGTGATGGTTTTGAACAGGTTGAAGGAGCCGATGACCGCCTGGAGGAGTTTGCCGGTCAGGCCGGTGGCCCTGAGGGATTCGGGAACCGAGTTCATGTAGGTTTCGATGGCGTCGATCCTGGCCTGGAGATCCTCGGCGAAATCGGCGTCCATCCTGTCCCGGTACATGTCCTGGAGCCAGGCCTCGAGATTGTATACGCGGCTCGCCTCGGGGTCGGGGCTCCGGGCCCTGGCCATTTGCGCCAGCCGGCGGCCGACCTCCGATCGGACGGAAGCCGGCAGTTCTGGAAGGGGGCCCTCGACTTCGGGCGGCGGCCCTCCCGCCGCCTCCGCCTCCCGCCAGAGGGCGTCCAGGGCCAGGAGGCGGGGACTGGCTCCGAAGTTGAGGAAGGCCGTATCGTCCGGGGAGATGTAAATCGGCCGATCCGGGAAGGTGCAGCCGCTGATCACTATATTGCGCATGTAGTCATACAGATTGTTGGCTATGGATTTGACCACGGTCCAGCAACCGGGAAGTAGGGCGGGGTTGGTCCGGGCGGCGGCCAAAAGTTTGCGCCGCGCCGCCAGTTGCTTGGGTATCTGATCCAGGTAACCGCTCATATCCAGCCTGTCGCGCCTGCCGGGAATCCCTGGAAACGGATGTTCCGCTTCGCGGACGAGGGGCGGCCCGGCGGCGTTTTGGCAAGGGACGATGGCCGTTTATCCCGCCGGAAACCCGGGATCTCCGGCGGCGGCGAAGCCCGGGGACGGAAAGGCATTTCCAGAGGTTCCCCAAACATATCCGCCGTCCATAGTTGTGTCAATATGGACGGCGGCGGGGGCCTAGGTTCGGGCGAATTTCGGAAAGGCGAAAACCCGGGGCGAAGCGTCGCCAATCGCTTCCCCCCGGGAGGCTCAACCATTCGCGACCTGGATTTTCTTGCTGGCGGGGGCGATTTTCGGCAGCCGGATCCGAAGCACCCCTTCTTTCAGGGCGGCGGTGATATTGTCGCGATCGGCGTCGTCCGGAAGCGAAAACGAGCGCCGGTATTCGCCGGATCGGTATTCGGCGTAAAGCAGCCGCCGGCCCGAGGTGTCGTTGGCCACCGGGACCGCCTTCACCGAGAGGACGTTCTTCTCCACCGAAACGTCAATCCCGTTGTCGCGCACGCCCGGCACGTCCAGAATCAGGAGCACTTCCGAATCGGAGGCCACGATATCCACCGCCGGCCGGCGAAGCTCGGCCCGCTCCGCCTCCGAGGGGATGGCTTGGTTGATCTGGCTGCATTCGGTTTCGATTGCCTGGCCGCCGGTAACGGCGGTACCCTCTTTTTCGTAATTGTTCAACATCTTTTTCTCCTTGCCTTGATTTCGGAGCGGTTTTTAATTGGCGGCCACCGTGATTTTCCTCGGCTTGTCGCTTTCGGCCCGGGGAATGATCAATTCCAGGATGCCGTTGCCGAGCCTGGCCTCCACTTTGGAGGCATCGAGGCGGAACGGCAATTCAAAGGCCCGCTCGAACCCCCCGCTGTTTCTTTCCCGCCGGAGATAATTGCGGTTTTCCATCTCCTCTTCGCCGCGCTTGCCCTTGATGATTATGGTGTTGCCGTTGGCGGTGATTTCCAGATCCTCCATTTTCACCCCCGGGACCTCGCCGGTCAGCAAAGCCCCGTCGGCGTCGGCCCAGACGTTGAAGCCGGGGCGCGAGGCGTCGGCGGACTGGGTGAACGCCCCGTCCAGCCAGCGATCCAGGAGATCCAACTCTCCGGTCATATAACTCGGCAACAATGATTTGGTTCTGGCCCAAAACATATCCGTCTCCTTTCCTGTAATTTCGGCCCGGCGAACCGGACCGCAATCTTTTGTTTTTTGATATTGCAAAACAAGTGCCATTTCCAATCAAATGGCGCTCAATTTATTATACTTGCTGAAATTACAATATATTGAGAAAATGACAAGGGTTTTCGGCAAAAGGAAAAATATTGCTTGGCGATAAATTTATTATCATAATGACAATATAAATAAATTAAGGCCATAATGACAAAAAGAAAGGAGAATATCATTACTTCCACAATGCCATATTTATGGCGGATCGCGCCATAAATATAGCATACTTAACAGGTTGTGATGTTTCTGCCGTTGAGAAATTCCGGGGACGGTATAGAATGGCACTGAAATAAGGTCATTTTCTTGTTTCCTCGGTATTTGCATTCTCGTTTTCAGTAATGATATTTTGGGAGCATCTTCTTGAGTTCCTGTCGTGGAATTGTCATGAGCGAGTAGTTCTTCGGTCGTCTTTTTCGCACACGCGGTTCCACCCTTCCGGGGCGATGCACAGCGGGTACTTCGCCTGATTCGCCGCCGTGTCCGGCATGGAAAAAGCGGAGCCGTCCACCGCCAAAACCCGATGTCCATGCCAAAGATGCCCAACTCCGGCCTGTGCGCTTAACTCGGCCGCCGTCCGCAAGGCAAGCTCCGGGAGCGGAGTGGCGGACAGCCGCTGCCGGGCTTTGCGGTACGCGCCCGTGTCGGACGCCAACGGCAACAGCCCGGCATTTGTCCTGGCGGACTGCGACCAACTCAATGTGGCCCGACAGGACGGATCCGGGCAAAGCGCCCGCCGAAGCATGCACCATACCATGACCAGAGGGGGGAAAGCGGCAACCCGCGCCGCCACACCCCCAGCCGAAGCCATCCAGGCCTCGGGCGGCAACCGGCGCAAGGGATCGGCAAGAGCGTGGACCAGAGCAGCTTGTTTCGCTTGCCTTTCACGACGAGTTTGATATGCTGGCATCGACGTCCTCCTCGGTACGTTTGAAGCAAGTTCGCAAATTCACTTCTACATATCGAGGAACGCCATTTCAACTCTTTTCGGATAAAGCCGATAACCTTATTTCAGTGCCATTCACAGCAGTCGAGGATTTTCACGTTGAATCGTTGGCTCCATTCCTTGAGGAGCAGGAGATGGAAGGAATAGTCGGTATCGCGGAAAAATGTGGTTTGCCGTCGATTGCCTCGTTGCGTGATGTGGCGAGGTACATCCGGCACAACCACCCGAGCCAATCGAGCCATGTTCTTCTCCCTATCGGATTATGGATTTGAGGATTTACGGAGGATTACGGGGACATGTTGTTTTTTATCCGGCGGTACGGATAAAAAATTACGTGTCCCCGTAATTCGAAACGCGCCGGCGGGGCTGTCGTTCCGGCCGGTCCGGCCGCTCGCCGGCGGCAACGGACAAAGCGTTGTTTTTTCGCCGCGCCCTCACATATATTTCGGCACCACGAGACGGGGCAGCCAAAGGATGAGATCCGGGATGAAAATGATGATCAACAGGGTGACGGCGACCGCGAGCATCATGAAAAGCAGGTCCCGAAATACCTTTTGCGGCGCGATGCCGGCGATTTGGCACCCTAGGAGGAGGCAAAGCCCATAGGGCGGAGTCACCAGCCCGAAGGCGATCACCAGGCAGATAATCATTCCCACATGCACCGGGTGCATGCCGAGTTCGATCCCGGCCGGAATTATGAAGGGAACGAAGATGCAGATGGCCGGGGTGGCGTCCATGAACATGCCGAGGATGGTGAAGAGCACCACAAGGAAAATGATATAGGAGGTTTGGGTCAGTTCCATCTCCCGCATGACTTGGAAAATGTATTCGTTGGTCCGGAAATAGGCGAGAAGATAGCCGAAGGCGGTGGCCGCTCCGATGCAGAAGAGGGTGACCGCCGTACTCTTGGCGGTCTGGATGAAAATGGGCGGCAGCTCGCCGAACGTCAAAGTCTTCTCGATGAAAATGGTGATGATCAGGGTATACACCACCGCGATTACCGCGCTTTCGGTGGCGGTGCAAACGCCGGAAAGCACCCCCCCGATGATGATGACGGGCATCAGCAGGACCAGAAACGACTTGCGGAGGGCCCGGAGGAAATCAAGGAAGGTATGCCTTTTCTCCCGGGGATAGTCGTACTTGATCGCGTAAACATGGGACACCAGCATCATGGCGCCGGCCAGAAGGACGCCCGGGATGATTCCGGCCACGAACATGGCCTGGACGCTGGTCCCGGCGGTGGCGGCATAGACGATCATGATGAGGCTGGGCGGGATGATTTGCCCGAGGACGGAGGAGGTGACGGTCACCGCCACCGTGAAGGACGTGGAATACCCCTTCCTCGCCATGGCGGGAATGAGAATGGTTCCGACGCCGGAGGTGTCCGCCACCGCCGAGCCGGAGACGCCCCCGAACAGGAGGCTCACCAGGACGTTGATGTGGGCCAGGCCGCCCCGGATGTGGCCGACCATGGTCGAGGAAAGCTGGATCAGCTTGTCGGTGATTTTCCCGGAGTTCATCAGGTTTCCGGCCAGCAGGAAGAAGGGGATGGCGGTGAGGACGAAGCTGTCCACCCCGGCGAAAAAGCGCTGCATGATCTGCCACAACGGGAGTTTTGTGTATGCCATCATCACCAGGGTCGAGACGGCGAAGATGGAAAAGGCGAGCGGCAGGCCGGTCAACATCAAAAGAAGCATTCCGCCGATCAGGATGGCGACGGGGATCCCGCTCATGCCTCCGCCTCCCCCTTCCCGGCCCGGAAGGAGATCAACTTTTCCAGGGCGAAGAAAATCATGATCGTTCCCGACACCGGCACCGCCAAATACACGCAGTTGGAGGGTATGGGGAGGGTGACGGCGGTTTTGCCGGCGCTCCGGACGCAGTAACTCGCGCCGGCATAGGAAACCACTCCGGAAAGCGCGAGAACAAGGAAAAGAACCCAATACCGCGGAATGGACCGGAGGCGCGGGGGCAGGGCCGCGGCCAGCATGTCAAGGGTAAGGTGCGTCCCCTCGCGCACGGCGACGGCGGACCCGAGGAAAATGAGCCAGGCGAAACTCATCCTGGCCACCTCTTCCGTCCATACGGCCGGAAAATGAACGACGAACCGGAAAAACACCTGGAGGAAAGTCACGATTATCAGGATGCTCATGAAAACGAACAAAAAAAAGGAGATGCCCTTGGCGAGAAGGGCGGACGCCATTTTCACGAATGTTCTCCCTGTGGACTTCCAAAGTTTCGGGGCTTCCGTTCCCGCGAACGATTTTCGGCGAGGCCGCCTGTTTTCCCCGGGCCGGCGAAAAACAAGCTCCCCGCGGCGCGGGGCGCGGGGAGCTTTGAAAGCCGACTACCGGAAATCCTGGAATTCCTTGATCAAGGCGGTCAGGCCGGTGCTTTCGCCAAATTCGCCGAACACCCCGGCCGTGGCCCGGATAATGGGGTTCTTGTCGATTTCGAACACCTTGACCTCGAACTTGCCGGTCATCTCGGCGCGGGCGGTGTCGCCGGCCTCGCTCTCCAGCTTGCGGGCGACGGGAGTCACCTCGGCCATCGCCTTCACCAGCGCTTCCCGGATATCCTTGTCCAGGCCGTTGAAAATTTCGGCGTTGATGAACATGGGCCTGACCGTGATCTCGTGTCCGGTCAGGGTTAGATTCTTGGCCGGTTCGTAAAGCTTGTTGGCGAGAATCGCCGGCAATTCGTTTTCCATGCCGTCGCAGAGGCCGGAAGCCATGGCGGAATAGGTCTCGCCGAAGGCGATGGTGACCGGCAGGGTTCCGATGGCTTTCCAGACGTCGGTCTTCAGTTTGGAGGGGGCGAGGCGGAGCTTGAATCCCTTGAAATCGTCGATGGTCCTGACCTCGCGCCTGACCGAGATCACCTGCCGGGCGGAACCGCCCCAGTAGCCGAGTATTTTCAGGCCGGTCCTTTCCTCGATGAGGGCGGCGTACTTCTTGCCGGGGGCGCCGTCGAGCGCCTTTTGCCAGTGGCCGTAATCGCGGAAAAGGAAGGGCAGGGCGAAAAGCTCCAGTTCCTTGCAAAAGGTGGTGCCGACGGTGGGGTCGCCGATGAACATGTCGAGGGTGCCCTCCTTGCAGCTTTCGGCCAGTTCCGGCTCGGCGCCAAGGGTGGCGTTCGGATAATTGATGATTTCGAGGCGGCCGCCCGAATACTTGGCGACCGCGTCCTGGAGCTGCCTGATCCCCACATTCCACACCTGGGTTTCGGGTTGGTTGTTGCCGAGCCGGAGCGTGACCTGCCCGGCGTCGGCGGCGGCGGCGGCGAGGGCGGCCGCGAAAAGTACGGCGAAGGCGAATCTTTTCATCTGTTTCTCCTTGGCGGCGGCGGGAAAGCCGACCGGCGCCGGTCGGCGGAATCAATAAGGGCTCTTTACAGACCCCAACCTTGGGGTCGATCCGGCGGACTTTTGTTTCGGGGTGTTCGTTTCAGGACCGTTTTTTGGCGATGCCGCCGGCCCGGGCCGGCCGGAAACTTCTTGGCCATGGAGACAGGCGGGGCGGCGGGTTTTTCCCGCCGGCGGGGCGGCGAAAAAAACCGGGAGATCGGCGGAACGGGGTATAAGCCGGCACCGTTGTTCTTCGACGGGATTTGCGGAAAACGCGCCGGCGGCGGGAATATGGCCGCGCCCTTCCCCACGACCGTGTATGATACCGTTTTTTACCGAATTGCAAGCCGCTTTTTTCCGGGTAGACTTTATGAGCGTGTCGTTAAATACCGTCTCGTCGGGTTATACGGCGTCAAAAGCCGCTTCCCGGATGTTTTTTGCCCCTGACCGCCGGTCAAAAAACATCCCGCCGGCGCCTTTTTCCTTGTCTAACCCGAACG
>JAISYL010000278.1 GCA_031269935.1 Planctomycetota bacterium | reverse complement strand
ACCGACATTTCGCTGCCCAGGCCCATGGCGACGGCCAGGGGCCACATGCCGAAGGCGGCGGCGATGGTTATCATGATGATGGGCCGGAACTCCAGGATCATGGCCTGGAGCATGGCTTCGCCTTCGTCCAGGCCGCCGCGCACCAATTGCTGGGCGTGGTCGATGAGGAGCACCGCGTTATTGACCACGATGCCGATAAGCAGCACCCCGCCCAGAAGCACGAAGGCGCCGATCGACATGCCGGCCAGGCGAAGGGCCCAGAGCATGCCGATGAGGGCCAGGGGAATGGCGATCAGGATGTAGATCGGCTTGGTGAACGACTCCAGCGAGGCGGCCAGCACAAGGTAGGTGAGGACGATGGCGGTGGCGATGGCCTCGGCGAATTCGGCCAGCGCCTCGTCCATGAGTTCGGCCATGCCCAGGAAAGTAAAAGAATAGCCGGAAGGCAGCAGGCCGTTGTCGCCGATAATCCGGGTGATGTCCCGGATGGCGTTGCCGAGAGGGAAGCCGGGATCGAGGGAGGCGTACATGGCCGACATCCGCGTCTTGTCGTGGCGGGAGATGATGACCGGGGCCTTGGATACCGCGACCTCCGCGTACTGGGTGAGCAGAACGCTCTGGCCGTTGGCGAGGGGGATTTTGAACTCCGGGACCTGTTCGACGCCCGGTTCCCGCCGGAATTTCACCCGGATGTCGTAGGAGCGCGCCCCCGATTTGTACTGGGCGGACTCGCTTCCGTCCAGGTTGGTCCGGAGAATGGCCGCGAGTTGGGCCGGGGCCAGGCCGGCGTCGGCCAGCGGGGCGCGGCGGGGAATGACCTGGATTTCATCGCGCGCCAGGCGGATGGAGGTGCCGGGGCGGATGTAGTTGGGATTGTTCTCGAGATGCCGCCTGGTCTGGCCGACGATCTCCTCGAGCACGGTCAGGTCGGCGCCGCTCACCGCCATGGTGATGGGAATGGACTCCTGGCCGGTGATGTTGGGGATGGAGGAGGTGACGGCGCAGTCGGGATAGCTCGCCAGCTTGGCGTTAATCATGCCCATCAACTGGAAGATGTTCTCTTCCCGATCGGTCTTGGGGACGAACTTGGCGGCGATGTTGGCCAAAAAGGTGCCCTCGGACGGGCTGCCGGCCACCGCTTTGATTTTACCGATGTTGGTATAGACGTGGACGATGCCCGGCAGTTCGCGGATCAAGCCCTCGACCTCGCGCGTTTTTTCGATGGTGCTTTCCAAGTTCTGCTGGGTGGGGTATTCGAGCTTTATGTTGATATCGCCCCGGTCGATCTCGGGAAACATGGAGAAACCTATGTCGCCCATCATGGACAGGGATTGGACCAGCGTCGCGGCCGAGGCGAGGAGAAGCAGGCCCGCCGCCCAGCGGCGGCGGCCGAGATGGCGCATGACCGCGCCTACCCCGCTGGCGCAGCGGGCGACGAAGCCGTTGGCGCGGTTGCCGAGGCGGGCGAGGAACGACTCGGGATTGAGCGGGCGCAGGACGACCCCGCAGAGAATCGGCACCAGAGTGAAGGAGATGAAGAGCGAAGCCAGGTTGGCATACAGGGTGGTCAGGGCGAAGGGACGGAAAACCATGCCCACCATGCTGCCCATGAGGCCGATGGGGAGGAGGACGACCATGTTGGTGCCGGCCGAGGCCAGAACCGCCACCGCCACGTCGTTGGCGCCGTTTCGGGAGGCGTCCCAGGGGCTCGCCCCGGATTCCAGCCGAGCCGCGACGCTTTCCATGACCACGATGGAGTTGGTGACCAGGGTGCCGACGGAAAGCCCGAGGGCGAGCATGGTGGAACTGTTGAAGGTGAAGCCGGAAAGCTGCATCAGGAATATGCTGATCACGATGGTCAAGGGCATTGATATCGCCACCACGACGGTGGATCGCGGGTTGACCAGGAAAAGGAAAAGGACGATGGCGGTGAGGATGACGCCGTCCCGGACGTTCGCCATGGTGCTGGAGAAGTTGGCCTCGATGAATTCGCCGTCGTCCGAGACCCAGACCAGTTCCGAACCCCCGGGGAGGAACCGGCCGATCTCCCGCAGGCGTTCCCGCACCGCGTTCACCACCGCCACGGCGTTGGCGTCGGCCCGCTTGACCACCTGGATGCCGACGCAGGGGCGGCCGTCGATGAAGGATGCCTGGCGGATTTCCTCCGACGCCGCCTCGACGCGGCCGAGATCGCGGATATAACGCCGGGCGCCGTCGCGGCCGGCCACTTGGAGGCCGGCGATGTCGCGGAAATCCCGGTATTCGCCGTCGAAGCGCACGTTGAACTCGCTGCCGCCGTCCCGCACGCGGCCGGCGGGGACGGTCAGGATGCCGTTTTCCAGGGCCTGAACCGCGTCCAGGCTGGACAACCCGGCCGCTGCCACCTTCTCGCGGTCGAGGACGACGTGAATTTCCCGTTCGGCGCCGCCCAGGATGTCGACGTTGGCGACGCCGGGGATGGAGGAGAGCCGATCCGACAACTCCTGGTCGGCGAAGTCGTAGAGGTCGCTTATGGGCAGGGTGCCGGTGAGGGCCAAATTGACGATGGGGGTGGCGTTGATGTCCACCTTCAAAATTATCGGGGTGTCCACTCCCCCGGGGAAGTCGTCGATGATGGCGTCGACCTTCTGCCGCACGTCGAAGGCGGCGACGTCGACGTCGGTTTCCAGGGTGAACTCGATGACGACCTGGCCGAAATTTTCGAGGCAGCTCGAGGTTATGTGCTTGAGGCCGTCGGTCGAGGCGACCGCGTCCTCGATGCGCTTGACGACGTCCACCTCGACATCGGCGGGGGTGGCGCCGGGATAGGCCACGGTGACGGTGACGAAGGGGATGTCCATTTTCGGCATCAGTTCGAGGCCAAGCTTGCGATAGGCGTTCATGCCCAGGAGGGTCAGGGCGATGATGAGGCAACTCATCGCCACCGGGCGGGATACGGAACCGTTGGAAAGAAACATGCTCGCCTCCTAAGGGCTGGTTGGTGAATTGCCGTCCCTAAGGCGTTGCGGGTGCGCCGGGAATCTCGAGGTTGGGGGGCGGTAAGGAAAATATTTCTTTAATAGGCCCCGATTCGCCGCGTTCGCGGACGGGATAGCCGTCCTCAAGGAGGAATTGGCCCTGGGTTATAACCGGATCTCCCCCCTTGATCGGGGCGTCCAGGAGTTCGGTCCAGCCATCGGTGTCGAGGCCTTTTTTCACCTCGACCATTTTGGCCACCCCGCCATCCGGCACGAAAATCCAGTCCTTGCCGTCGCGGCGCTGCACGGCGTCGCGGGGCACGCCGACCCCCCGGGTCCGGCGGAGAATCACCTTGATCACGCATTGGGCGCCGGGGACCGAGTAGGCGCCGTCGCCGGAAACATCGGCCCAGATTTCGAAGGTGCGCAGGGCGGAGTCGATGACCGGGGCCTTGTAGGCGACGGGGAAGCCGCCGATATGCTTGCCGTGGACGGAGACGACGGCGGCGGTGGAGCCGATTGAAATGCGGGGATAGTACTGGCCGGGCAGGTAGGCCAGCGCCTTCAGACTCTTCACATCGTCGATGCGCAGGATCGGCGCGTCCGGGCCGCCTGTTTCCCCCGGCTCCGAATACCGGGCGCTGACCACCCCGTCGATGGGCGAGAACATGGTCGAGTCCCGGAGATCCTTTTCCGCCATGCGGAGCGAAATCTCCGCCAAGGCGACGTTCTGTCCGGCCAGGGTGACGTTGGTTTCGGCGACCTTTTCCTCGGCCCTCAACTGGACGACCCTGGTTTCGGCCAACTCGTATTCGGAGAGGGGGATCACTTTCTGCTCGTACAGCGATTTGGCGCGGGCGAAATCCTTTTCCGCCTGACGGAGATCGGCGTTGGCCTTGAGCAGGACGGCCCGCTTTTCGTCCCGGGTCGACTTGGAGATGACCAGGGATTGTCCGGCCTTGTCCACGGCCTGCCGAAGCTTTTCGTCGTCGATCTGAAAAAGCTTCGTCCTTCCCTGTTCCACCCGGTCGCCCTCGCGGACGAAAATGCGGTCGACGACGCCGCCGATGCGGGGCGAGACCAGGGAGGAGAACTTGGCGCGGAAGGTGCCGTCCGAGGAAACGGCTTCGACGAATTCCATGTCCCGGGCGGAGGTGAGCTGGACGATGGTTTCGGGCCGCCCGGGGGCGGCGGGCGCGGTTTCGGCGGCCTCCCTCTCCCGGTCGCCGCCGAACACGAGGCATAGGGCCGCGACCGCGGCGCCCACGGCCGCCCCGGCCGCCTTGACCCGGCGGTTTCTATTTCCGATGAACGCGGACATTCCCGGTCCTCCCGATACCCCGTTTCCCGCCTCGGCCGCCCTTGCCCGGGACGCCGCCGGCTTCCCCTCCCGATTCCGAAAAATGGTCGATCAATTCCATCAGCGCCTCAACCATCCGGCGGCGGAACCTGTCGGTCATCGCCGCCCGATCGAGCAGCTCCATCACCCGCAGTCCGTCGACGACGAGCATGGCCAGGACCGCCCGCTCCGGATGGGGCGAGCCGCGGACGACTTCCTTGAAGATCCTCCTTTTGACGGTGGTCGCTCTTTTCCGGAGAACCGGGTCGTCCAGGAGCGAGACCAGGTTTGACGCCTTGGCCTGGCCGGGAGGGCGGATGTCGAGGGCGGCGAGGACGGTGGCCTTGAGAAACCCGCCGGGATCGCCGGACAGGCGGTCCCGGATGGCTTGGCGCCTCTCGTTGAAGCGGCGCTCGTAGCGGTCGATCAATTGGCGAAGCATTTCCCCTTTGCTGGCGAAATGGTAGAAGAGGCCGCCCTTGCTCACCCCCGCCTCGGCGGCGACCGCGTCGATGGTGGTGCCGGAGAGACCCCGCCTGGCGATGACCGCCTCGACCGCGTCAAGTATGGCTTCCCTCTGGCTCTTCTTCGCCATTGCCCCCTCCCCGCCGGAAATCGGTATGCGCGAAAAACGGCGCACGCCCCTTCGACCCGCCGCAATAGTATACCGACTGTCCGGTATAGTGTCAAGCTAGTTGTTTTGGATTCCTTGGGCGCCGGGCGGCGTCCATCCAGGGGCTCGGGCGGGATGAAGGGGGAGGCGTTGGCCGAGGGACGGGGATGGCCGCGCCGGAGGCTGGAGGTGAAGCCCCGGCCGCCAAGGGCCGGTCGTGGCCGGCCGTTCATTCCCTTGGCGATCAGCCCTCCCGCTCCCCCCGGGCGGCGCCCCAGACGGCCAGCCGGTAGCCGATTCCGAAAAGAAGCAGGAGGGGCAGGGCCAGGAGCAGCTGGGTGACGGGATCGGGGGGGGTGAGGACGGCCGCGAGGACGAAAATGCCCAGAATCGCCCCCCGCCAGCCGGCCCGGAGGTTTTCCGGGGTGAGGATTCCGAACCAGCCCAGGGCCAGCATCAGCAGCGGCAGTTCGAAGGCCAGGCCGAAGCCGAGGCAGCAGTTCATGACGAATCCCACGTAGCCTTCGCCGGTGAAGGCGTTGTCCCAGCCCTCCAGGCTTCGGTTGAAGGGGAGGAGCCAGGCCAGGGCCAGGGGCACCCCGGCCAGGTAGGCGAGGATCGCCCCGAGGACGAAGAGGACGCCGCCCGCCCCCAGCGACAGGTACAGCCAGCGCCGCTCCCGCCCGGTCAGGCCGGGGGCGACGAAAAGCCAAAGCTGGGACAGCCATACCGGCAGGGACAGGAACAGGGCGAAGGCGAAGGCGAGGCGCAGGGTGAGGACGAGGCCGGCGGAGGGATCCAGGGCCTGGAAGCGGGCCAGCCCGGGGGCGGCCCGTTCCAGCGGCAGCATCACCAGGGCCCAGAGTTCCCGGTAGAGCCAGAGCCCCAGCCCGAAAAAAGGCGCGAATACCGCGAGGGACGCCGCCAGCCGGAAGCGCAATTCCTCCAGGTGGCGGCCCATCCCTTCCCAGGAGGCGCGGCCTTCGGCCGTCCCGGTTCCGGGCGGATCCTCGGCCATGGCGGCGCTTTCGGGCGGATATTCCGGCTCCGGGGCGGGATCGGAGGTTTCGGAAGGGTCGGGTTCGCCTCCGGACCGGACCGCCGGCGGCTCCACGATTTCAATTTCGGACTCGATCATTCGCCATCCTCGGCCGGGCGGGGAAAACCGGGGTTTCCGGCTCCCGGCCGGGAAAATCGCGGAAAACCGGCTTTCAATGAAACCTCGGGGGATCCTTTTGGGATCATCGGGGAAGCCGCCGGCGGCATGTTTCAGTCCTCCTTCGGCATTCGCGCCGGCGGCAGGCGCAGAATGAAGCGGCATCCCCCCCCGGGGGGATTTTCCACGCTCACGGCGCCGCCGCAGCTTTCCACGATGCCGTAGACGATGGACAGGCCCAGGCCCTGGTGCCGCCCGTCCGGGGCCTTGGTCGACACGAAGGGGAGGAACACGTCCTCCACCCGCTCCAGCTTTATGCCCGGGCCGTTGTCCTCCACGGTCAGGCGAATCCCCCCGTCCCCTTCCCCCTCCCGGCGCAACTTCACCTCCACCCGCCCCCCTTTCGCCAGGGCGTCGACGGAGTTGAGCAGCAGATTCAGGAGCATTTGCCGGATGTCGACCGGATTGGCCGCCACCCACAAGGGCGAATCCGGGCCGTCGAAACGAAAGTCGATCCCCCGGCTCTTCCCCTGGAAGGACATGAGCGAACACACCTCCCGGGCCAGCCCGACCAGATCGGTGCGGGAAGGGATTGGTTGGGGGGCGCCGCCGGAAAAGGCGACGAGCTTGCGGACGATCCGCTTGATATGGCTGGTTTCCGCCTCTATCTGGCCGATGGCCTCGCCCACGTCCCCGGTGGGCCGGCCCCGCTTGAGGAAGCTCAGGTAGTTGCCGATGATTTCGAGGGGATTGTTCACCTCGTGGGCCACCCCGGCGGCCAGGAGTCCCACCGAGGCCAGATTCTCCGACATGGCCAGGCGCCGGCGCAATTCCTCGCGCATGGACACGTCGTCGAGCACCAGCATGTGCCCGGCCGTCAGCCGGCCCTCGCGGATCGCCCGCAGCCGCAGGTCGACCAGCCGTCCCTGGCCCGCCGTCGTCAGCGGCAGGCCGTGCCAGTCGTCCTCGGCGCCGGCGGCGACCGCCTCGCGGACGATCGCCAGGAGGCGGCGGTTGGCCTCGCCCAGGAAGCCCTCCAGGCTCCGCCCGGGGCCGAGTCCGGAATTTTCCGGGAGGCCGAACATTTCGAAGGCGCTCCGGTTGGCGAAGCGGACGTCCAGGTCGGGATCGATGACGAGTATCCCGCTGGGGATGTCGAGGAGGATTGCCTCGGTGAAGCGCATCGTCTTGTGGAAGCTCTCCCGGGCCGTCTCGGCGCCGCCGGGGGCTTCGCCCGAATCCAGCCGGTCGTGGAGCAGGCGGACCAGGTGGAAGCGGTCCAGGTTTCCGGCCGCGTCGGTCAGGAGTATCCTCCCCCGGCGCATGACCGACACCCGCCCCCCCCGGGTCAGGACCTCGTCCGGTTTCCCCGAGGTCCAGAAAAGCGCCATCCCCCCGGACAGCCCCTTGCCGAGGAGGGACCAGGCCTCCCGCTTCCGGGCGGGGGTCAGGCCGTCCAGGGCCTCGTCCAGGATCAGCAGCCGGGGAGCCTGGACCAGCCGGCCGACGATTTCGACGAATATCCATTCGCCCCGGGGAAATTGGTACATCGGGGCGGCCAGATCGAGTTCCACCCGGTTGGCGGCCAGCCATTTGCGGAGGACGGCCGAACGCCGGCTGCGGGCCAGGAACCAGCCGTCCTCCCGCCAGGTGCCGTTGTAGATCAGGTTGTCCTCCACCGAGTGCTGGGGGAAGGCCCGGGGTTTCCCCGAGGCCATGGCGATGTCCCCGGGAGGGGGAAGGAACGCCCGTCCGGCGTCGGGGCGGAGCAGTCCGGCCAGGACCTGGCAAAGGCCGGTCTTGCCGTCGTCGGGCCCGGCCGCCAGGGCATGGGCTTCGCCGGGTTGGATGTCCAGGTCGACTCCGTCGAGAACGGCGCGCCCCCGGATCGCCAGCGAAACCCCCCGGAGCGAGATTCCCCCCTCAGTCGATGCCATAACGCTCCAGCTTGTTGTAGAGGGTTCGGCGGCTGATCCCGAGGCGTTCCGACGCCTTCCTCTTGTTGCCGCGCGAATCGCGGAGGGTCCGGCGGATAAGCTCCGCCTCGGCCGCGTCCAGCCGGCCGGGGGCGGGCCGGGCTCGATCCCCGGCCTGGAACTGCTCCGGCAGGGCCTCCGGGCCGATGGGGTCGGAATCCGAGATTATCGTCGCCACCTTGACGGCGTTGCGGAGTTCGCGCACATTGCCCGGCCAGGCGTGGGCGGCGAGCCGCGACTCCGTTTCCGGCGCCAGGCGCCTGGGGGAGTCGCCGGCCATGAATTCGTCCAGGAAAAGCCGGGCCAGGGGAAGGATGTCGCCGGTCCGCTCCCGCAGGGGGGGGAGGTGGAGAAGGACGGAATTGAGGCGGTAGAAGAGATCCCGGCGGAAGCGGCCGCGCTCAATCAGTTCGTGCAGGTTGCGGTTGGTGGAGGCGATTATGCGTACGTCCACCGGGACGTCCTGGATGCCCCCCACCCGCCTCAGGCGGCCGTTTTCCAGGGTGCGGAGAATCTTGGCCTGGGTGGCCGGATTCATGTCGCCGATTTCGTCCAGGTGCAGGGTGCCGCCGTCCGCCTGTTCGAACAGGCCCGGCTTGGCCTGGACGGCGCCGGTGAAGGCTCCCCTTTCATGCCCGAAAAGTTCGTCGTCGATGAGGGTTTCGGCTATGGCCGAACAGTTGACCCGGATGAAGGCCCGATCGCGGCGGCCGGAATGCCGATGGATCAATTCGGCCAGCAGTTCCTTGCCGGTGCCGCTTTCGCCGGTGACGAGGACGGGGATGTCGGTGGCGGCCAGCCGGCGGGCTTTCCGGCACAGTTCCAGCATGGCCGGATCCCGGGTGAAGAGGCGGGGGTCCGGCTCATCCCCCCCCTCCCGGGCCGGGTCGGCTCCGGAGGGGGTGGAAAACCGCACGGCCTTTCCGATCACCTCCAGGAGGCGGTCGAATTCCAGGGGCTTGGCGAGGAAGTCGAAGGCGCCCAACTTTATGGCCCGCACCGCCGCCTCGAAAGTGCCGTAGCCGGTGATGATTATCACCGGGAGCCCGGGCCGCAGCCGGAAGACCTCCCGCATGATTTCGATGCCGTCCTCGCGGCCCAGCGACAAATCCATCAGGACCGCCGACACCCGCCCGCTCCCCACCGCCGCCAGGGTCTGGCCGGAATCGGCGGCCCAAAGACAGGAAAAGCCCTCCTGCCGGAAATTGAGGAGCAGGCTTTTGTAGACGTTTTCGTTGTCGTCGACCACAAGTATCAGGGGATTGTTTTCCATCCGCCCCCTTCCGGCGTCTGCTCGATCCTCCGCGCCCCGAACCCTGAATAAGCGTTTTTCGCCGGTTGTCAATAGCCGGCCGTCCATCCGGGACGAAAGCCGCCCCCCGGCGCTGGCGCCGGGGGGCGGGGCGGGCGTTCCTCCCGAGGCGCAACCGCGCCTCAGTCAAGCGTATACATGTCGGGGCGGACGAACTTGATCCCGCCCGTCTCCGAGGTCAGGGTGGGGAAAACAATCGGCCGGGTGATGAAGATCGGGCCGGCGGGCGAGCAGATGAAGCCGTCCTCCGACTTGGTGCCGGAGATGGAGGGATTCCAGCACAGCGCCTGGTTTTCCCGGATGGGTTCCCCGCTTTCGGGTCCGGGGGTGCTGTCGCGGGGCCGGTAGCCCATGGCCCCGCCCTGGTGGTGTTGCTTCTCCTCTCCGGCGTAACCCATTTCCCGGTAGGCGGCGAAGGCGATCCCGACCGGGACCCCCTCCGCGACCCCCGGCCGGGAGGCGGCGATCATTCGGTTTTCTATTTCCACGTTCTTGACATACTGTTCATGGAGCCCGGGATCGATTTTCCCGAAGTGCCCGAAGCGGGTAATGGTGGTGATCAAGCCCTTGTACCTGCCGTTGCAGCAGACCATCACGTATTTCTTGATCAGCCGGTTGACCACGATTGGGTGCCGGAAGCGGTAGGGGCGATCATCGGCGGCGATCATGAAATTGACCACGTCGATGCGGTCCCGCCAAAGCTCCCGGGCGATTCGTCCGGCCGCTTCCCCCTCGGAGTCGCCGGGGCGCAGCCCGAGGATCGTCTTTTCCACCGCGGTGGAGAGGCGCCGGCCCAGGAAATCGTAGCGCTCGATTTCATTTGGGGTCAGGGAATAGCGGGCCCGCTGGATTTCCCCGGACACGTCCCGGTAGTCGTTGCCGCGGAGGGCCGCGTCGCAGCCTATCCGGGACTGGTCGGGGACCACCTTGGCCACCGTGGCGGCCTCCAGATCCTCGTTCCAGGGAAAGCCCAGGGTCTTGAAGCCGAGTTCCGGCAACCCCTCCTCCTCCTCCATCCGGGGAATCTCCACCTGGTTGGAAACGAGGAAACGTTCCCCCCCGCGGGTGATGAGGATGGAGTTCATCCCGAACGCGTCGGCCACCAGGACCATATTGTAATGCCCCCCGGTGAACCAGGTGAAATTGGCCTGGCGCTTGATCAGAATCGCCTCCAGCCCGCGTTGATCCATGATTTCCCGCAGGCGCTTTTCCTTGATCGCTATCTCTTCCAGTATGGTCATGCGGGCGTCCCCTATTTCAGTGCCGGAACCAGGCCGAAGCTGCCGAACATTTTCCGCAGGAATTTGGTGTCGGCGATGCCGTAGCCGGTGTTGTAGAAGAGCGGGAAGGCCAGGCTCCCCTTGCTGTCCAGGTATTCGACCGCCAGGCGGACGAAGCTGGCTCCCATGAAGTCGGTGTATTGGACCACGGTCGCCTGGATTTCCCCGTTGTAGGCGGCCAGGAGCGCGTCCGGCGCCCCGTTCATGCCGATTACGATCACCTTGCCGATGGCGTTCCTCTGGCGCAGGGTTTCCAGCGCCCCCAGGGCCATTTCGTCGTTGGCGCAGAAAACGCCCTTCAAGTCGGGGTTGGCGGTGAGGATGTCCTCCATGATTTCCATTCCCTTGACCCGCTCGAAGTTGGCGGCGATGGAGGAAACCAGTTGGACTTTCGCCTGGGCCTGGATGGCGGCGTGGAATCCTTCCTTGCGTTCGCGCCCCTGCTGGGAGCCGGGGGTCCCCTCGATCATGGCCACCTTGCCCTCGCCGACCTGGCGGACGAGCCATTCGCCGGCGGCTTGGCCGGCTTCCCGGTTGTCCGTGGAGATGTAGGTCAGGACCTTGCCGCCGTCGGCCCCGGTGTCCACCGAGATGATCGGCACGTTTTTCGCGTTGGCCTCCTCGATGACGGGAATGATCCCCTTGGAGTCGACCGCCTGGATGCCGATTACGTCCACCTGGCGGCGCATGACGTCCTCGACCTGGTTAATCTGCTCCTCCAGGGCGGAAAAACCCTGGCTGGAAAGGATGGTCAGTTCCACCCCGTACTTGTCGGCCTCCGCCTGGGCTCCGTCCGCGATGTTCTTGATCGCCGGGTTGGTGAGGCTTTTCAGGACCAGGGCGAGCCGGTATTTCCTTTCGCCCCCCCACGCCGCCGTCAGGCAGCCCAATAACAGCGCCGCCGAACCGAGAACCAGTAATCTGCGCATTTCCGATTCCTCCCAAAAAAAACCGAAAAATCCGGACCGCACAAAGCGGTTTCCCGGGCGTCCGCTATTCGCCCATGGCCATGGCCGAGCGCCGGGCGCGAAGGCTTTGCTGATACTTGTCCACCAGTACGGCGACCAGAATGACGATTCCGATGACCACCTTTTGCCAGAAGGCGGACACCGCCATGAGGTTGAGGCCGTTTCGCAGGTACAGGATTATCATGGTGCCGATGACGGTGCCGAGGATGCCGCCCTGTCCCCCGGACATGGCCGTACCCCCGATGACGACGGCCGCGATGCCGTCAAGCTCGATTCCCTCGCCCAGGATCGGCTGTCCGGAATTGACCCGCGAGGTGAGGATTATGCCGCCGGCCGCCGAAAGCAGGCCCGAAAGGGTGTAGACCAGGGTCAGGGTGCGCTTGACGTTGATCCCGGAATAAAGGGCCGCCTCGTAATTGCTGCCGATGGCGTAGATGTTGATGCCGAAATTGGTCTCCCGCAGGACGAAGGCGGCCAGGATGAAGGAGACGAGCCCGATGAAAACCGGCACCGGAAGGAAATCGAGCCAGGGCACGGCCGCGGTTCCCAGCCAGCGAAATTCCCGGGGGAAACCCGAGACCGGCTGGCCGTTGGTGAACACCAGGGCGAGGCCGCGGGCGAAACTCATCACCACCAGGGTGACGATGAACGGCTGGAGCTGAAGCCGGGCCACCAGGAGTCCCATGACGCAGCCGAGAATCAGGCCTTCAACCAGCCCCAGCAGGCAGGCCAGCCGCCAGTCCAGCCCGTTCGACATGAAAATGCCGGCCGAACAGCCGGCCAGGGCCATGACCGAGCCCACCGAGAGATCGATCCCGCCGGAAATGATGCAAAAGGTCATGGCTATGGCCACCAGGTAAAGGGCGGCGCCTTGGCGGAGGACCGAAATGAAATTGTCGAGGGTGAGGAAATAGGGCGAGAGGTAGGAAAAAATCGCGCAGAGCAGGAAAAATCCCACCAGGGATCCCAGAATCGATCCGAAACGCCGGAAAAAGGGCATGCCGCGTCTCCTTGGAAGGCCGCTTGGGTCTCGTAAAGAAATAAAGTTTACCCGTTTATACTTCGTTACTCGGCTCTCTCGGGGTTTTTTCGCCCAACCGCCGGCGAAAAAACCCCATCGATTCTCGCGCCTCGTCTAAACGGGTAAACTTTATTTCTTTACAAGACCATTATTTGACCGCCAGGGTCATGATTTTTTCCTGGGTCGCCTCGCCCCGCTCCAATACGCCGGCGGCCCGGCCGCGGGAAAGCACCAGGATGCGATCCGAAAGCGCCAGGATTTCCGGCAATTCCGAGGAAATCATGATGATGGCCATGCCCTTGGAAAGAAGCTGTTCCATCAGGCGGTAGATCTCCTGTTTGGCGCCCACGTCGATGCCTCGGGTCGGTTCGTCGAAAATGACCACTCCGGGATTGAGGAGCAGCCATTTGGCCAGGATGCTTTTCTGTTGGTTGCCGCCGGAAAGGTTGCGCATGCTCTGGTCGATCGAGGGGGTCTTGATGCGCAGGCGCTCGGAATATTCCCGGGTGCGCCGGCGCTGGTTGGCGGAATCGAGGCAGCCGAACCGGAAGTATTCCCGGCGGGAGCGGGCCGCGTTCAGGGCCGCGATGGTGATGTTGAAATTCAGCGACTGCGGCAAAAACAGGCCGGAGCCCTTGCGATCCTCCGAAAGCATGACGATGCCGTTGGCCACGGCGTCGCGGGGCGAGCGGATGTCCACTTTCCGGCCGTTCACCAGGATGTCGCCGGACGCCAGGGGGGAAACGCCAAACAGGCACCGCGCGGTTTCGGTGCGTCCGGCCCCGACCAGGCCGGCCAGCCCCAGGATCTCCCCCCGCCGGACCGAAAAGGAAATGTCGCGCAGGAACGTCCGGTCGCTAAGCCTCCGCGCCTCCAGGACGGGTTCGCCCCTTTCCACCTCGCCCTTGTAGAATTGCTCGCCGATCTCCCTCCCCACCATCTGGCGGATTATTTCCGCGACCGTTATGTTTCCGGCCTCCCGGGTGGATACCTTCCGGCCGTCCCGCATCACCGAGATGCGATCGCAAATCCGGTGGATTTCGTCCAGCTTGTGGGAAATGTAAATAATCCCGATGCCCTGGCCCTTCAGTTCGGCGATGATCTTGAAAAGATGCCGGCATTCCTCGGAACTGAGGGCGGAGGTGGGTTCGTCCATGATGAGCATCCGGGTGTTCATGGACAGGGCCTTGGCTATTTCCACCATCTGGCGCTTGCCGACGCCCAGATCCGCCACCCTGGTCCTGGCGTCGATGCCGGTGGCCAGGCGATCCAGTATTTCCTGGGATTCGCGGTAAATCCGCCGCCGGTTGGCCAGGAAAAAAAGGTGGTTGGGAATGCGCCCCAGGAAAATGTTGGTTCCCGCGTCCAGGTGGGGGGAAAGGGCGAATTCCTGGTGAATGGCGGCTATTCCCTTCCTCCTGGCGTCGGCGGAATCGGTTATTTCCGTTTCAACCCCGCCGATGGCGATGCTGCCGGCGTCCTTGCGATGGATGCCGGTCAGGATTTTCACCAGGGTGGATTTCCCCGCCCCGTTTTCCCCCAACAGGGCGTGCACCTCGCCGGCGGCCAAGTCGAAATCGACTTCCTCCAACGCCTTGACGCCGGGAAAGGTCTTGCTGATTCCCCGGACGCTCAACAGACATGGTTCCGCCATGTTTGCCTTTCCATCGCCGCCTTTCGGCTTCCCCCTTTCCGGAACGGCCGTCCTCCGCGGAGGTTGGGAAAGCTCGCCCCCGGATGGCGTTTGTTCGCGGAGGGTTCCCCGGGAGGGATAATCAATCCCGGGGCGCCCGTAAAAATAACCGGCCGGTCGACGCCTCGGGAAAGGGATTGCAAACCAGTTTCCAAAATTTTTCCGAAAATTCCGCCGCCTCCATGGCAAAATGGTTTCGGCGGGATTTTTAAACGCGGGGCGAGTACTTGCCGTCTCCCGATCCGATTTCAGCGGAAACTTCCCGGCGGAAAACCCTTCCGTTGGCTTTTAGAGCGTGTTGTTAAATGCCGTCTCGTCGGGTTATACTGCGTCAAAAGCCGCTTCTCGGATGATTTTTACCCCTGACCGCCGGCCAAAAATCATCCCGCCGGCGACTTTTTCCTTG
>JAISYL010000254.1 GCA_031269935.1 Planctomycetota bacterium | reverse complement strand
TTGGTGCCGGGAGTGGGACTTGAACCCACACGGCCTTGCGGCCACGGGTTTTTGAAACCCGCGCGTATGCCATTCCGCCATCCCGGCGATCCGGAGGGAGGCATTATAGGGGGGATTTTTCGGAAAAGCAAGAGGATGTTTCCGACCGCCCCAAGAGCCGCTTCCCGGACGATTTTCGCCCCCGGCCGCCGGCAAAAATCATCCCGCCGGCGCCTTTTTCCTTGCCTAACCCGGACGATCCGGTAATTTGTCAACCAATTCCTGGAAGCGGGGGATTCCGGAAACCTTGCCGGCCGGCCGGCCCCGGGAGGGGAGGCGCGTGGTAAAAGTCACGGTAATCATTCCCTACCCGGAATTGCTCGGGCGGGCGGAGGAGGCCCTGCGATCCCACGCCCTTCCCGGGGTGGAGCATGAAATCATTCACGCTTACGGGACCGCCGTGGAAAATCTCCGTTTCGGGGGTTCCGACATCGTCCTTGCCCGCGGCCTCACCCGGCAGGCCCTGGCCCGCCACTGCGCGGAGGCGACCGTCCTGGAACTGGGGGTGACCGCCTACGACATAATCCGGGCGGTGCAGGAATGCCTGAAGCGCCACGCCGCCCGAAGGATCGCGGTCATCGCCGCCGACGCGGTTCTCCACAATGTCGAGGTTCTCCAGGAAATCGTCAACGCCGATCTGAAATTTTTCCGGGTCCGGAACGAAAGGGAAATCTTCGCCGCCCTGGAGGAGGCGAAGCGGGAAGGGTTCGCCTCGGTGGTCGGCGGCCTGACCGCCAGCACCCTGGCCAGGGAATCGGGCTGGCCCGCCGTCCACATTCGCACCAGCGACGAAACGCTCCGGCAGTCCATAAAGGAGGCCATGAACGTCGCCTCGGTCATGCAGAACGAACGGGCCAAGGCGGAAATATCCCGTTCCATTCTCAATAACGCGAAGGAGGCGATCCTTTATTTCGACCGGACGGGCCGGCTTTCCCTTTTCAATCCCCGGGCCCGCGATCTGCTGGGGCCGCCTCCGGGCGGCTCCTTCGCCGGCCGGCCGGCGGAGGAACTGGTGTCCGATCCGGAAATGCTGGAACTGATCCGGACCCGGCGGGAGGGCCGGGGCCTCATCAAAACCGTCAACCAGGCGACCCTCGTCTGCGACTTCGTCCCGGTGCGGGTGGCGGAACAGGCCATCGGGATTATCTGCACCTTCCAGCGGGCGCGGGAAATCCAGGCGGCGGAAAGCCGCATCCGCCGGGAACTTCACAAAAAGGGCCTGGTGGCGAAATATACCTTCGCCGACCTCGTCCACGCCTCCGCCGTCATGTCCGAAAGCATCGCCATCGCCGGCAAATACGGGGAAGCCGGCGCCAACGTCCTCCTGGTGGGGGAAACCGGCACCGGCAAGGAGCTTTTCGCCCAGAGCATCCACAACTCCAGCCCCCGCCGGGAACGGCCCTTCGTGGCGGTGAATTGCGGAGCCTTCCCGGCCAATCTCCTGGAAAGCGAACTGTTCGGCTACGTGGAGGGATCCTTTTCGGGGGCGGCCAGGGGCGGGCGGACCGGCCTGTTCGAACTGGCCCACGGCGGCACCCTGTTTCTGGACGAAATCGGGGAAATCCCCCTGAATCTCCAAGCCGCGCTGCTCCGGGCCGTCCAGGAAGGGGAAATCCGCCGGATCGGCGACGACCGGATGATTCCGGTAGACGTGCGCATAATCGCCGCCAGCAACCGGGATTTGCGGGAAAACGCGGCCGATGGCCGTTTCCGCCCGGATCTTCTTTACCGTCTGGACGTCCTCTCCCTCACCATCCCCCCGCTCCGGGAACGCCGGGAGGACATCGGCCTGGTCGCCGAGCATTATCTCCGGCACTTTTGCCGCAAATACGGAACCAAGGTCCCGAAATGGTCGTTGGAGGCGCTGGAAGCGCTGAACGGGCACGACTGGCCCGGCAACGTCAGGGAGTTGAAAAACGTCTGCGAAAGGGTGGCGGTATTGGGCGCCCGGGACGGGACAATCCTCCGGGAACAGGTGACCCAGATGCTTGCGGCGGCGGCCCGCCGTTCCGGGCGCGTTTCCGCCCCCGTCCGGGCGGAGCCGGAAAAAGGCGAACCGGCCGGCCCGGAGGACACGCTCCGCCTGGCGGAGTTCCTGGGGATCGGCAAGTCGGACCTGGCCAATCTGCTGGGAATCAGCCGCACCACCCTTTGGCGGCGGACGGGGCGGGGCGGCAAGGGGCCGGGGACGGACAAGAAGGTTTCGGGATAGCCGTTCCGGGCGCTTCGGCCGCAATGGCCGCCGGCGCCCGGAAGACGCCGGGGGTTCGGCGGGAGCCCGTTCCCCCGATCATTCAGCCGGAGCTTCCGGCCCCGTTCACCCCTGGAGCAGGCTCAGAACCGACTGGGCCTGGGCGTTGGCCTGGGTCATCATGCTGATCCCGGCCTGGGACAGCACCTGATCCCGGGTGAACTCGGTCATTTCCGCCGCCATGTCGGTGTCGCGGATATTCGATTCGGTCTTGGTGATGTTCTCGATCGTCACCCGCAGGTTGTTTTCGTTGGTCTGCAGCATGTTGGCCTGCACCGCGCCTATGGTCGCCCGCTGCTCCGACACGTCCTTGATGGCCTTTTCGATGATGGCCAGGGCGGTGATCGGATCGGTGGAAAGGCTCGCCAACTGCCCCCCCATCGCGTCCTGGATGGAAAGCGTCCGGGTTTCGATGACCGCCTTGTTCGGATCGAACCGCTTGGTCACCTCTATCCGCCCCAATTGCGCCGTCGCCATCGATTTCAGGGCGATGATCGTCCGCTCCTGGTCGCCCGAACCCTCGCCCAGCTGCAATTGCATGCCGCCCTGGAAATTCATGATGGTTTCGTTGGTCACATGGCAGGCGTTGTTGAGCAGGGCGGAAAAATACTGGTTGTAGGAACTGTTCGACCCCGTGTCGGCATGGGGAAGGCCGGCGCCGTTCAGGGCGAAGCCGAGGGTGAGGGAAGTGGCCTTGGAGAAAATCGATCCCTCGTTGTAGCCGACCTGGGCCAGGGTGGTGGTGCCGGTGTGCCCGGAGGAGAAGACCACGTCGGCCATGATGTCGGGAGTGGCCAGATCCAGGGTGAGGCCGTTGGTCTTCATCTGCTGGCCGTTGACGGTGATGGTGGCGTCCTGTCCCCGCTTCTCGTAGACGGTGTTTCTTTCCAGGAGGCGGGTGCTGTCGTAGTTGGCCGGATCCTCGTAGTCCACGAAAATGCCGCCTTCGAAGGTTTGAACCTTGATGAACTGGTTGCTGCCGTATTCGGCGGTGCTTATCCTGGCGCCCAGGTTCAGGAATTGAACCTCCATGGTTTCGATGGCGTTGCTCTTCTGGGAGCCGGTCAGGCTGTCGCCCGTCGCCAGGGCCAGGGTGAGGCCCAGGCCGGTGTTGGCGGTCCGCTCGTCGTTCCAGATGGAGTCGAGCAAAATCGAGTTGCCCTCCTCTCCCGCCGCCAGATCGACCGATTCCATGGTCATGGCCACCATGTCCTCCTGGCGCATCAGGGCGTTGTTGTAGGCGTAGACCCGGGCATGGCAGCCGTCGGTCTCGTAAACCGTCTTGAAATAGATCTTGCCGGCCGAGTCGGTGTTCACGCCCAAGCGCACCCCGGAGGCGGTGGAATTGCCCATGATGAACATGCAGCCGCCCGAGCCGGAGACGCAGGCGTTGACCGTACCCAGGGAAATGTTGCCCAGGGATATGCGGAAAACGTCGCCGTAGGTGGAGTTCGCTATGTCAATCTGGAGTTCGAGGCCGGAATTGTTCCGGATGACGCTGGTGGTGCCGTCGCCGACCCCGGTGCCGATGAGCGATTCCCGCGAGAGGCTGAAATCCTTGTACAGTTCGTAGGAGGCGTCGGCGCCGGAACCGATCACCTTGACGTAGATGTTGCCCTGGCCGTCGGTGTTCTTGCCGTAGACGACGCAGCCGGAGGCGATGGTCGCCGAGTTGGCGATTAGGGACCGGCCGCCGTTGACGCCGATGGTGTAATTGTCGTAAATGGACATGCGGGCGGCGCAGGCGGTGGAGACCATGGAAACGCAGCCGGCGGCGGCGGCCATGCAGCTCATGTTGATGGTCTGGGTACGGTTGAAGACGAGGCTGGCGTCGACCCCGGTGGAGCCGGCCACGTTCTTGATGGCGGAGACGATTTCCCCCACGGTGGCCCCCTCCGAAAACTTGAACTGCCGGGAGCCCAGGGTGCCGGTGAGGATGAAGGACTGGCCCTTGGTGAGAATGCCGTGTTCGGTGATTTGCGACTTGGTGCCGGCGAAGGCGTCGATTTCCAGGTAGCCCTTGGTCGCTTGGCGGTTCATGGCGGCGTTGCCGATGTTGGTGGTGGAGTTGGCCCCGATGGCCCCGGTGAAGCCGATCGAGACCTGGTAGCCGTCCCGCTTGAAGATCTGCTGGAAATTGGTCAGGCCGGTGTTGACCAGCTGGTTGTTCTGGGTGCCCTTGATCGTGGTGTTGACGTTGTAGGTGAGATCCTTGGAACCGTTCAGGAGGAACTGATCGGAGAATTTGGTGACGTTGGAAATCCGCTCCAGGGTCTGGATCCCGGAGTCCATTTCCGACTGGTCGGCGGCGATCTGGTCCGGGCTGGTGATGCCGTTGTTGGAGGCGTGGATGGCCAGCGCTTTCATTTTCTTGAGGATCGAGTTCATCTCGTTGAGGGCGCCCTCGGCGATGGAGAGGACGTTGATGGACTCGGTGGTGTTCCGGACCGCCCGCTCCAGCCCGAAAGCCTGGGCCCGCAACTGCTCGGAAATGACCAGATCGGCCGGGCCGTCCTGGCCGACGTTGATCCGGTAGCCGCTGGACAGCTTTTCGATGCTTTTGTTGAGGGCGCGATTGTTGATGTAGAGGTTTTTGCCCGCGTTGATGGCGGGAAGGTTATGGGCGACGACCATCGACATGTTGGATTTCCTCCATGAAAACCACCGATCATTCCCTGAAGGCGGCGTCCCTGCCGCCAATGATCCGTTTCGCGTCCCTGCCCGGTACGGACCCACCGGCCTAGCCGCTTTTCCAACCGCCGGCGACCTTCGTCGCCTCACGCCATAGGCGATTCTCCTTGCCCGGAACCGCTCCGCCTTCCGGCCTTCATTCCCCGAAAGCCGAAGCTCACTAAATAGGTTTTACGGATTTTAGTTCCGGCGGATTCAGTCTTTTTCCCGGAAGGGGAATTCATTTTGGGAGGGGAAGCCCGGAAACGGCGGATTGAAGACCGCCGAGGCCGTTAAGGGTTCGTCTTTGAAATAAATAACGGCCAAGGAGGGACTTGGCCGTATCTTGATTTGGTGCGGGAAGGGGGAGTCGAACCCCCACAGGTTGCCCCACAAGATCCTAAATCTTGCGCGTCTGCCATTCCGCCATTCCCGCCCGGTCCGGCCGCAATC
>JAISYL010000121.1 GCA_031269935.1 Planctomycetota bacterium | reverse complement strand
GCCTGCCGGCCCTGGTCGTCCAAAAACCGGGAAATCACCAGATATTTCTTCCGGATAATCTCCGGATTCAATAATTGATACATTATGCGGTCCAAAATGAACGCAACATAAGACTTATTATCGGACATTGAAGAAATATTCCGGTTTGGCGGGCAAAACCGCCATATTTTGAGATGCGATGGAATAAATGTTTGCTGTGAATGGTACTACGAGGATGATTGGCGAGAAATTTTACGTTTTCAAGTTGTCAGCGTTTTTAATCATACAACAATAATTGCTTATTGCAGTTATATTACTGCAAGACCACAAGCCGGAGTGCAATTACAGCTAAATTGGTTCTATTTTAGCTAATGTCCGATAATAAGTCTTATGTTGCGTTCATTTCGTGATACATATTGTATATTTCCCATTAATGAAGCGTTCGCCGCCCAAAAAGTTTTGGATCTACGTTTAACAATAATAGCGATAAGCGGGTGCCGTGTCAATAGAAAATTACCATAAATTTAAGCCGGCGGCGGGGAGGGGAGACAAAATTTTCTTCGCCGGGACAATTTTGTTTTACGAAAAACATTGATAAGAGGGGACGGATTCCATATCATGGGATTTTGCGCCGGGGGGCATTTCCGCCGAAATATGGCGCGTTCGGTCCGGTTTTCCCCGCCGTCCCGGGAAGCGGACGTTCATTTTCCCCGGACGGGGCGCGGCGGCGCGGGCGGAGATTCCATGGCGGAAAAGGACAAGCCGGCCGGGGCGGGAACGGACCCGCTCTTTTCCGGCCGGCCGGCGGCCGGCGGCGGTCGGGGACGCTGGCGGCGGGCCGGATATTTTTTGGCGGGCTTCGTCCTCGCCCTGGCCCTGGCCCGGGCGCTTTGGCTTCCCCCCCCTTCGCCGGAGGGGAGGGAAGGTTCCGGCCCCGGGCCGGAGGCGGCGGCCGGGGGGATTTCCCCCGCCGAGCGGGAGGAATTCGTCCAGGCGGTTTTCCGGGGCGACTTCCCCGCCATGCGGAATCTGGGAACCCGCCTTTTCCCTTCCGGGGCCGACGCCGGGGGGGCGGCGACGGCCCTGGCCGAATTCGAAACCAACGGACTGCCGCCCAACCGGGTCTACTCCCTGTGCTCCCGGGTGGAAAGGGGAAAAAGTTTCCTGGTCATGCTCACCCTGGATCCGGAAAACCGGGTGGTTTCCTTTCTGGCGGAGGAATCCGCCCTTGTCGAATAGCGGACTTTTGAAGAAAATCAATGCAACCGGAGAACCGAGAGGCCATGACTTTTCTTGACGAGGCGGTGCGGCGGGTCATGACGGCGGTGGAGGACGGCTTCCTCTTCCGGAAAATCGGGCTCCCCTTCGACTACGCCTCCGACCCGAACGATTTTCCCTCCCGCCTGCTGGCCAGCGCCAAGGAGGCGAGGGCCGGCCGGCCGAATCCGGCCGGGATCGGGAGCGGCTACCACCATTCCTGCCGCAACCACGCCCTGCTTTTCGACGCCTACCTCCTGCGCCGGGAATTGGGGATAGAGACCCCGGGGGAGGACGCCATCCTGGACCGGCTGATCGGGGGGCTCATCCGCCTCGCCACGGTGGCGCCCCGATCCTTCCTGGTGGGAGGCCTGGCTCCCGACGGCCGGGGGTTCTACGCCCTCCCCCGGCGCGACAACCACGCGGCCTGGGCCTTCGCCGCCATGCGGGGAATGACCACCGCCGCCATCGTCCCGGAAACCCAGGAAAAGTTCCGCTCCATCGCCGGCAAATGGCTGGATCGCCTCCGCCGGGACAAGTTCGCGCTCAGCGGCCCGGACGGGAAGCCTCCGCCGGAGGCCGCCCCGCCCCTGAACGCCCGGGATCCCGACAACGGCCCCTTCCACCTGGCGGCGCTCCTCGTCGGCGCCCGGGCTTCCGGGGAGAACGAGGATCTGGCGGCCTACGCGGCGGCGGCCGAGGAGGATTCCCGGGTGCGCCTGGGCGAATTCCCGGGAAGGGAGGCGCCCTCCGAACTCGTCTGGCGACAGCTCTCCCTCGCCCTCGTCGCCAAGTTCGACTTCCATCCCGAGCGTTCGGAACTGGCCAAAAGGCGCCTGCGGGAAAACGCCGGAAAGGCCGCCGCCTTCCTGAACGCCTGGCGGGAATGGGATCCCGCCCTGGAGGAACTGGAGGTGGATCTGGACTGGCGCCGGTGCCCCCGGGTACCCCTGGAACGGAACCCCCTGGGTTTCGTCCGCCCGGAATCCTGGGCGCGGCTGGACCAGGAGAACCGGGCCGCCGCCGCCCTTTACGCCGTCCACATCATCCTCCTGGCCGGGGAGCCGGATCGGCTGGAGCCCGAGGTTCCGGCGATTCGGGAATGCCTGGGCGAACCCCGGTGGCCGAAAATGCGGCAGCTCTCCGCCCTGGCGCCCATTCCCGGCCTTCACGCCCTGGGCTCGGAGATGGGCTTGTGGGATCGGGATCTGTTCGCCGCCCGGCGGGTGCCGCCGGCGGTGGAAACCTCGTTCGCCGCCAAGTTCCTCGAACCCGGGTACGACGAAATGAATCCCGACAAGGCCGGCCACCTGGCGGCCCCGCCCGGGAAGGGCGGCGGCGATTCCCTCCCCGAATCCGCCGGCCGCCGAAAACGCCGCCGAAAGCGCAAATGACCTCCCGCAATCCGACAGGAGCCAGCCATGAAGCCGGATAGCCTCACCCCGGACGGTTGCGCCGAAAAAATCCGCCGGGCCGAAAGGATCGCCGTCCTGACCGGGGCCGGCGTCTCCACCTCCGCCGGGGTGCCGGATTTTCGCGGCCCCCGGGGATTGTACGTCACCCGGACCTACGATCCGGAAACCGTTTTCGACATCGACTATTTCGATCGGGATCCCGCCCCCTTCTACGCCTTCTCCCGGGACTTCCTGGCCCTCCTGGAAAAGATCTCCCCCACCCCGGCCCACCGCTTCCTCGCCCGCCTGGAGGCGGCCGGCCGGGACATCGGGATAGTCACCCAGAACATCGACGGGCTGCACCAGCGGGCCGGCTCCCGGCGGGTCTACCCCATCCACGGGGACTACCGGACGGCGCATTGCCGCCGCTGCGGCCGGGAATGCGGGGGGGACGAGCTCGCGGCCCGGCTCAAGGCCTCGCCGGAGACGCCCCGCTGCGGCTGCGGGGGGGTCGTCAAGCCGGACGTGGTGTTTTTCGGCGAAGGGGTGAGGCACCTGGAGGAGTCGTTCTCCCTCGCCGCCCATTCCGATCTCATGCTGGTCCTCGGCTCCAGCCTCGCGGTCCACCCGGCCGCCTCCCTCCCCCGCCACGCCGGGGGCGAAATAATCGTGGTGAACCGGGGGGAGGTCGCCCTGGCCCCGGGGAAGGGGATATTTCTAATCGAGGCCGGCCTGGACGAATTCTTCGCCGAGGTGGAAAAATCGCTCCAGGCCGACGCCCGCCCCAAACCCTGAAAGCCGATCGGGGCGGCGGGGATTGGCTCGGCCGCGGGCCGGAGCGAAAATTATGAGGGAATCGGGAAACGACTATACCGAGGGCGAAGGAAATCATCGGGGAACTTGATGCCGTCAATCGTTGCATATCGATGACGGCGGCGGAGGACGATAAGTGGGACGCTCGGGCGAAAAACATCGACCTTGGCCTTCCCGACGGCATCCGGCATGAAACCAGGCGGACCGGGAATGTTGCTTGAAGCCGTCAATTTGGTGAAGCTCTACGGCGGCCGGACCGCGCTGGACCGGGTCTCCTTTTCCCTCGCCCGTGGCGAGACGGCGGGCTTTCTCGGGGTGAACGGGGCCGGCAAGTCGACCGCCATGCGCATCCTGGCCGGCTATCTCGCCCCCTCGGCCGGCCAGGCGCGAATCGCCGGCCGGGATCCCCGCCGGACCGGCGCCCGGAAAAAAATCGGCTACCTGCCGGAGGCGAATCCCCTGCCTTCCTGGATGCGGGTGGGCGAATACCTCCTTTTCCGGGCCGGGCTCAAAACCGGTTCGAGATCCGAAGCCCGGCGGCTGGCGGGCGGGACGGCCGAGCGCTGCCGAATCGCCCATCTCCGGGATCGCCGGATCGGGGGCCTGTCCAAGGGCACCCGGCAAAGGGTGGGCTTGGCCGACTGCCTTTTGGGAAACCCCGAGGTCCTCATCCTGGACGAGCCCACCTCCGGGCTGGATCCGGCCGAGGCCGGGGAAACCCGCCGGCTGATCGCCGAGGCCGGCGAAACCGGGGCGGTCCTGCTTTCCAGCCACCTCCTGCGCGACATCGAAAGCTTGTGCCCCCGGGTGATCATCCTGGATCGGGGGCGGGTGGCGCGGGACGGAACCCTGGCTGCCCTGATCGGCCAATACGCCGGGGAAAGAACCCTCCGCCTGGAGGTGGAGGCCGGGGAGGGGGTCCTGGAAACCTTTTTGGCCCTTCCCGGGGTGACCGGGGGGGAATTGGTCCCGGACGGCGCCGGAGGCGGCGCCGTCGTCAGGCTGACCCTGGCGGCCGGAGCCGAGGTCAGGCGGGAGGCGGCCCTGGCGGCCCTGCGGAAAGGCTGGCTGGTCACCGAAATGCGCCTGGAACCGATTCGGCTGGAGGACGTTTTCCGGCGATTCGCCCGGCCCCGGGCCGGGGCGGCGCCGGAAGCGGACGAAAACGGGGGAAAGGCGTGAGCGGATTCCTGGCCGTCCTCCGCCAGGAGGCGAGGCGGCTTTTTCTAAGCCCCGGCCTCCTCTTCGCCGCCTTTTTTTTCGTCCTCCTGGACTCCTTCGTCTTTTACCTGACGGCCGCCGGCGCCGACGCGACCGCCGAATTCGAGCCCCTGGCCCTGGCGGCGCTGTTCACCGCCCTGATCCTGCTGCCGCTGCCGGCCGCCCAGTCCCTCGCCTCCGAACGGGCCGAGGGGACCCTGGAAACCCTGCTCACCGCCCCGATCGGCCCGGGCCGGGTACTTTTGGCGAAATTCGCCGGCCTGTGGCTCTTCGCCCTCGCCTACCTTTCCCACGGGCTGGCCTACGCCTTCTGGCTTTCCCGGAACGGCAACCTGGACTGGAACGCGACCGTCGCCGCCTTTTCCCTGCTCGCCCTCTTCGCCGCCTTCGCCCTTTCGCTCGGCCTCGCCTTCTCGGCCCCGGCCTCCTCGCCGGCGGCGGCGGCGGCGGGAAGCGCCGCCCTCCTGATCCTCCTGGCCGCCGCCGGCGGACTCGACCCCTATTCCGGTACCGGGGCCGCCGTTTTCCACCGGCTGGGCTTCATCCCCCACGCCAAACGCTGGATCTCGGGGGAGCTGGACAGCGGGGGACTAAGCTATTTCCTCGTCGGAACCATCCTGTTTCTCTTCCTGGCCTGGCTCGCCCTGACCGCCGAGCGGGAGGGGGGGGAGGCCGCCGCCCCGGCGAGGCCCGGCCTTTTCCGGTCCGGCCGGGCTTGGACCCTGGCCGCCGCCCTGGCCGCCGCCGTCCTGGCCGTCAATCTCGGCTGGCTCTCGGCCCGCCCCTTCCCGGAATTTTCCGGCGGCCGGTCCGGACCCCTCGCAATCCTTTTCGGGGGATGGCGCCTGGACGTCTCGGACGACGGCCGCCACACCCCGCCGGCTCCCCTGGCCGGCCTCCTGGACAGCCTCCAAGGCCCGCTTACCGCGACCTGCCTCCTTCCGGAGGCGGCCGAATCCGGGGGGGTGGCCCTGGCCGACGGCCTGCGCCGCCTGCTGGAGCGCTGCCGGGCCCGGAATCCCCTCCTGCGGATCGCCTGGATCGATCCGGAAACCCGGCCCGGCGCGGCCGAAAGCTTCCTCCAGGGGCGGGAAGCCCCCGGCGGCGGGGACGCTTCCGGCTGGCTGGTCCTCGATTACCTCGGCCGGCGCCGGATCCTCCCCGCCGCCGGCCTGGCCGTACCCCCGGATTGGCGGGAACGGGCGGCCGGGGGGAAAAAATGGGTTTTCGACGGGGAAAACCAGCTCGCCCGGGCCATCTCCGACCTGATCGACCCCAGGGTTCCCAACCTTTTTTTCAGTTACGGGCATAACGAACTGAGCTTGTCCCCGGGGGTCCGGCGGGATCTTTCGGCTTCCCGGCTGGCCGCCGCCCTGGCCCGGGACGGCCTGCGGATTCGCCAATGCGCCGTCTCCGCCGGACAGCCGATCCCCCCGGAATGCGATCTCCTGGCGGTGGCCTCCCCCGGCATCCCCTTCCAGCCGGCGGAAGCGGAGGAAATCCGCCGCTACCTGGAAAACGGCGGCCGCCTGCTGCTCCTGGCCCCGGCGGCGGGGGAGCAATACCGGGCCGCCGGCGACGCCCTGGCCGACTTGGCCCATTCGCTCGGGGGGAGCTACCGGGACGATCTGGTGGAGGATCCCCTGAACAACGACGACGGCCAGGCCCGGATTCCCCTGGGAACCGGGGCCGGGATAAAAAGCGAGGCGTCCCCGGAAGAGCGCGAAGCCGGCTTTTCCTTCCCCCTGGCCCGATCCCTCCGCGACAACCCCGGCTCGGGGGAAAACGGCTGGACGAGCGAAAGGCTGATCCATTCTTTCACCACCTCCGAAGCGGCGGATTTCGCCGGGGGAAGGAGGGCGGGACCGTTCACCCTGGTTTATCGCGCCTGGAAAAAAACCGGAGCCGGAGAGGCCCGGGCCGCGGTCGTCGCCTCTGGCCGCCTGGGGTCCGACTCGTACCTCGCCCGGGGAGCCAACGAGGCTTTGCTGCTGGGACTGGCGAGGTGGCTGGCCGGGCGGGACGAACTCCCGGCGGAGCCGCCCGCCGCCCGGACGGATCGCCGGCTGGGGCCGGGGATTCGGCCGGCCGGCCTTTGGCTCGCCGCCGCCGCGCCGCCGCTGTTCTGGCTGGGGCTGGGCTTCGCGGCCTGGCGGCGGGGGAGGCGGTGAGGATGCACAAGCGCCTGGCCGCCGTCCTGGGATCGGCCGCCCTCGCCCTCGCCCTGTTTTCCCTCGCGATCTCCCGGCCCGGAGAGGAAGGGGGGGCCAATGGCCCGACCCGCCGCCTTTTCCCCTTCCCCTGGCGGGAGGCGAGGTCCGTCCGCCTGGAGCGGCCGGGCGGAACCGTCCGCTTGGACCAGGCGGCCGGGGGGGAATGGCGGATCCGCCTCCCCGCCGGAGGCGATCTCCTGAACCAGGAATCGGTGGACGCCCTGGCCGCCCTGGCCGCCCTGGCCTGGCGGGAACCGCTGGCGAATTTCGGGCCCGGCCCGGCCCCGGCCGGACCGAAAATCCGGCTTGCCGTCGCCGCTTCCGGGGGTCGCTCCCTCGCCCTGGAGATAGGCGAATTCGCCGGCCGGATCCTGGCGGTGACCGACTTGGCGGAACCCGGCCGGCCTTTCGGGATCAGCCGGGATCTTTTCCCCTTCCTGGACTGGCCGGAGGACCGCTTCCGCGAATTTTTCCTGTTCTCGCCCGGGTTTTCGGCCCGGCCCCGGGAAATAACCGTCTCCCCGGCCGGCGGCGGCCGCTCCGCCCCGCGGCTGCGGCTCCGGCGCGGGGACTCCGGCTGGCGGCTGGAGGAGCCGCTGTCCTGGCCGGCGGACGAGGGGAGGATCGATCTGCTGCTCCGCTGGCTGGAAAAATTGCGGGCGACCTCGATCGAGGCGGAGGCGGCCGGCGATCCGGGCTGGTTCGGCTTCCAACCCGATTCCCCCCATGTCGAAGCCCTGTACGAGGAATCGGGACGGCCGATCCGGCGCCGGGTGGAATTCGGGGGGAGGAACGGGAACGGCGGCATTTACGCGCGGGTGGCGGGGCGGCGGCCGATATTCGCCGTTCCGGGGGAAACCCTGTCCGAAATATCGCTGGACGCGGCGGAAAATTATCCCAAGGTCTGGCGCGATTTCTATCGGCGGCGGACCGTCAACCTGGCCGGCCGGGAACTCCCCGCCGCCCTGGTGATTGAAAGCCTGCTTCCGGCCCGGACCCGGCTGACCCTGACGGCGGCGGAAGGGAAATGGTCGGGCCGGCTGGAGGAAAACGGGGAACGGCACGAATTTCCGGTGGAGGCGCCGGATCCGGCCGATCCCATGCGACCGCTGACCGCCCTCCTGGCCGGCCTGTCCAGCCTGAGGATCCAATCCTTCCTTTTCGATTCCCCGGCGGAGGGGGAGAGGGAAGGCGGTTCGGGATTGACCGCCTTCCCGGCCTGGCGCTTCTCCTGCCGGGGGGCGGACGGCCTGGCCCTGCCGACCCTGACCCTTTACGCCGCCGATCCCGGGGGCCTTCTGCCGCCGGGCCGGCCATTTCCGGAGGGAAGCGCCGGACCGGCGGAAATGATCCCGCCGCCCGGCCTTTCCCGGCTGCCCGGCATCGCCTTCACGATCTCCGGCCAGGCCGCCATCCTGGAAGCGCCGGGGGAAATCGCCTACCTGTTGTGCCGGCCGCCCTACCGGTACCGCTCAAGGACGCTCCTGGAGGCGGAGATCGGCGGCTGGGAAGGGGTGGAAATAACCGTGGGGGAGAGGCGGACCGCCTATTTCCGCGAACCCGGCCGGAGAAACGAGCAGTGGTGGCGGGACGGGGACCGGCCGGAGCCGCTCCAGGACGGCAACAACGCCTTCGTGGCCATGCTCTTGAACCTTTCCCGGCTCCGGGCCGAAGCCTGGATCGCCGGCGATAAGGCCGCTCCGGAAAAATTTGGACTTGACCGCCCGGAAATTACCGTCATAGTTTATGAATCTTTTTATGCGGAGTCCGAAGGAAAGGCCGGCCGGAACCGGCGCCGCTTCAAGCTTTCGGCGGGGAAAAGGGCCGAGGGGGCGGGAAAGGGCCGTTTCGCCCGGCTGAACGACTCGGGTCCGGTGTTCCTGGCGCCCGGCGACATCATCGATTCCCTGACGGTCGACTTTTAAATCGGAAAACAGGCCATGACCAAGCCCAAACTCGGGAAAAAATCGGAAGAAGCGGAAAAGGCGGAGGGGAAAGGCGCCGCCCTGACCTCGGCCGGAGGGAAAGCCCCCGCCCCCAAGGCGAAAGCCGCCTCCCCCGGGCCCAAGCCGGACAAAGCCGGGAAGGAAAAGCCGGCCCCGGCCAAAAAGAAGGCCCCGGCCGGGAAAAAACCGGAACCGGCGAAACCGGAGGCATCCCCGGCGGCGGCCTTGGCGGCGGCGGCGGTCGCCGAACCGATCCCAACCCCGGCCCCGCCCCCGCGAATGGTCCTGATTAAAATGTCCCCCGCCAAAAAAATCCGCCTGAGCGTCGCCCCGGAGGACCGGATAGTCCGTTCGGCCGCCGCCAAGGCGGAACCGAGGCCGGCCAAGTCGAATCGCCGGCTGAGCGGGAGGAAGCTGGGGGAAATCAAGACGCATCTACTGGAGATACGGGACAAGCATCTCGCCAGCATGCACCGGGAACTGGCCATCCAGAAGGAGCGCTCGGAAAGCAAGGTGGCCGACGACGTGGACAAGGCCACCGACGCCTACGACGAGGAATTGTCCTTTGAAATCGCCACCACCAACGATCAGATGCTCAAGGAAATCCGGGCCGCCCTGGAAAAAATCGAAAACGGCACCTACGGGGAATGCGAAGTGTGCGGGGGGGTCATTTCCCCCTCGCGCCTGCTGGCCCTTCCCTTCACCACCACCTGCGTGGTTTGCCGGGGGCAGGAGGAATTGGCCCTCCGCCGCGAGGACAACGTTTCCAGCTTCAGCCTGATCGCCGGAGACGACGCCGGGGAAGGGGACGCCGAACCCCAATGAGGGAAAAAAGGGATGTCCGGGGCCGGATTTTGCAAAACGTCCGGGTGGGGGCGGGGGTTTTCCGGCTGCGGCTGTTCCTCCCCCGATTGGCCGGATCGTTTCTCCCCGGCCAATTCCTCCAACTGCGCCTCCGCCCGGGGGACGTCGCCCCCTTTCTCCGCCGCCCCTTCGCCCCCTCGGATTACGAACCGGAAGGGCTGTCCCTGATTTACGCCGTGGCCGGCCGGGGAACCCGGCTCCTTTCGGAACTTCCGCCCGGGGCCGAGGTGGACGTCCTGGCCCCGCTCGGCAATTCCTTTTCCCTCCTTCCCGCCGGTTCCGCCGCGGTGCTGGCCGGCGGCGGGGTCGGTTTCGCGGGCCTGCTGCCCCTGGCCCGGCGGCTCAGTTCCGACGGGGTCGAGGTGACGGGGGCGCTGGGGACCGGGACGGCGGCGGCGCTTCCCCCGGAATCGGCTTTCCCCGACTTCCCCGGCCGGCTGCTGATCGCCACCGACGACGGCAGCCGGGGCTTTCACGGCAACGTCGTCGACGCCCTCGGGGCGGAAGGGATCGCGGGAACGGCGGCCCGCCTCTATGCCTGCGGCCCCCTGCCCATGCTGGCGGCGGCGGCCCGGCTGGCGGCGGCGGAGGGCGTCGGCTGCGAAGTTTCCCTCGAAGCCCGCCTGGCCTGCGGTTTCGGCGCCTGTCTAGGCTGCGCGGTTCCGGTTTTGGACGGGAAGGGCTATCGGCGAGTCTGCCGCGACGGCCCGGTATTCGCCGCCGACGCCCTGGACTGGCCGGCCCTGCTGGCGGGCGGCTGATCCCCCCCCGGCCAGCCGTTGACAAGACCCTTGGGGGGAACATGGACTGGCCCCGCATCCCGGGAGGGACAAGAGCCGACCTTCCGCCAAAAAGCGGAAGCGGCGACCTGCCCCCGCCCGGTTCGGTGTTCATCGCCGCCGTCGAGGATGTTTTGGGGGAGGGGATGTTTTCCCTCCGCTGGGGGGCGAACCGCCTGACCGTGTCCAGCCGGGCCGATCTCCGGGCCGGGCAGACCCTTATCCTCAAATCGGAAATTTCCCCCGAGGGGAAACCCACCCTGGTGGTGCAGGGCCCGGCTTTTCCCGAAGCGGAATCCGTCCCCCCGGCGGCGGTTTACGGACCGGCCGACCCCAAGGCGCCGGCCGGGGAAATAGCCGCCGGCCTGGTTCCCGCCAGCCACCTTCCCCCCTCGATCCCGGACGCCGCCAATCTCCTTGCGCGAATTTTGGAACCCTTGCCGGATTTATCCTTCGCCCTCGACCAATTGCCGCCCGGGGCGGAAGCGGCGGCAACCCCGGCCAGGCCGGCGATTCAAGCGCCGCCCTCGCCCTCCCTCAATCCCGGGATCGCGGCGACCGAAACCCCAATCGCCCCCCCCCTTCCGGACCCGCCAATCCCGGGAAGCGATCCGGATCTCCGGGAGGGGCCGGAAAAGCCAATCGGGGCGCCGGATCCGCCATTCGAGGCGGTCGCCCGGGCCGGGTATCGGGCGCCGCCGGCCGGCCCGGAATCGGGAGGCGAAACCGGTTCGCCGGCCCCAGCCTTCCTCCAGGAGGCCTGGGGCCAAATGTCCCGGCTTTCCGAACTGCCGCTGGCCGATTTGGCTTCCGGGCCGGCCGGCCGGGGCCAGCCGCCGGATTCGGTGGCCGACCAGGCGGCGCGGATATTGCTGCGCGCCGCCGGCCTGACCCCGGATCCCCAAACCCGGGAAGCGGCCCGGGCGCTGATTCGCCATAATGTTCAAGTGGATCGGGGAAATGTGCAATCCCTGCTTTCGGCCGCCGCCGGTTCCCCGCCGGAGGAATTTCCCGCCCGGCTGAATTCCGCCGCCCGCCTGCTTTCCCACGAGGCGCCGCTGGCCCGGCCCTTGGTCGGCGGCCTGGCCGACCTGCTGTCGCGCCGGACGGGCGCCCACGAGCTGCTCGCCCGCGCCCTCGGCAACCTCTCGGAATGGCCGGAATCCGGCAAGGAATTACCCCTGATCCGGGCCGCCGGGACAATGCTGGAATCCCTAAGCCTGGATTTGGACAGTTCCGGCGCCCCCCTGGCCCTGGAAAGGTATGTTTCCGCCTTCGCCCGGGAAACCCTGGGAAAAGCCCTGGCGCTGGCGGAAAAGGCGGCCCAGGCGATCCTGGAGGAGAACCCGCCGTTGTCCCGGATTGACCGGGCGCTGGGCTTCGTTTTGGCCCTGGGGGAAGAGTCCCCGCCGGTTCGGCCGCCCGCCGATCCCTTTCCCGGCCGGGAGTCCGAGGGCGGGGAATCCGCTCCGGCCGGCCTCGGGCCGGCGGCTTCCGGGACGCCGCCGGCCGGCCCCGAAAGACCGGTTCCCCCCCTCCGCCCGCTCCCGTTTTACCCCACTCCCGGAGTTGATCCGCCGGAAATGGAGTTGTTGCGTCCCTACGGTCCCCTGGGATCGCTCTTCGCCAAGGACGGCGGGGGCGAAGCCGAACCAGGGGCGGCGGAAGCGGCGGAGCGGTTGCGGGAAGCGCTTCTTTCCGGGGATCCCGGGAAAGCCGCGGCGGCCGGGAATGAATTAGCCAAAAGCGGGCCGGCGGCGATCCGGGAAATGGCCCGGAGCCTGGAACGCCTGGAAAACCGCCTGCTCCGGGGCGACGCCCGCCTGCGGCGGCTTTCCGAGGCGGCCGGCGCCCTGCGGGAGTTCGGGCGCCGGTTGCTGGCGGCCAAGGCGGAAAACCTGGCCGGCCGGGAACGGGAACCCGGCTTCATGCTGGCCGAGGTCCCCCTCAAAATGGGGGATGAACGGGGCGACGGCAGGATGCAGATGTTTTATCGCCGGGCGAAGGGGGGGGGCTCCTGGACCTCGCGGGTGATTCTGGATCTCAACCCCACCGGCCTGGGTCCGGTACTTGGCGATCTGCGTTTTTTTGGAAGCGCTTTGACCCTCAACCTGTTTGTCGGCGACGAGGGGACGGCGAAATTCCTGGCCGGGGCGGAAAAGGAATTGGTCGAGGCCCTGGGGAAAAAGGGGTTCGGGATCAGGCCCCGGTTCCTGGTTCTGCCGCCGGCCAAGCCCCCTCCGACCCCCTCGCCTCCCCCGCCGCCGGAGCGACCGGAGTCCGGGCCGCCTCCCCCGCCGCCCGGGCGGCCCCCCGGGCGCCTGGATGTGCGGGGCTAGCGGGCGGTCGCGTTCTATATGAAGTAATCCTCGTATTTCGGCACGATGATGTTTTTATTCATGAGGCCGATGTCATGATGGACGGTCAAAACCCGCCTCAATTCCCGGCTTTTCCCGCCCTGGATGAAATCGACCATCCGGCGGTGTTCCCCGAAGGACGCTTGCAGCATTTTAGGGAGTCCCAGATCCAATACCCGGAAGCGGGTGTGGTGCGCCCGGGTGGTGGAAATGATGCGCCAGATTTCAAAAGCGCCCGCCAGGCCGAACAGCGTTTGATGAAACGCGTCGTCGTGGCGCATGAAATCGAGGACGTCGCGTTTTCCCAGCGCCGCCTCCTGGAGCGCAAGGCATTTCGCGACCGCGTCGTAGACCCTCGCCCGCTTGGCGCACAGGTTATTGAGAATCCGGACTTCGAGAATATGGCGCATGTATACGAGTTCCACCACCATTGACAGCTTGATTTTGGAAACGAACGTTCCGCTTTGCGGATAAATGTCGACAAGCTTCTCGTCGCTGAGCAGAATCAGCGCTTCCCGCACCGGCGTGCGGCTCACGCGGAACTCCTCGGCCAGCGCTTTTTCATTGATCCGCTCGCCCGGCTTGAAGGTCAAAAACTGAATCCTGTCCTTGATTGACTGAAGGACATTCTTTTTCCGCGTGGCTTTTTCGGGATCAACGGAGGCCATGCCGCGCCATTTCATCATTCTAGTCGCCGGCCGCCCCGGCGCCTTCGGTGGTTATAAACCCGTTCGCGTTCCGGCGCGTCTCGCCTTTGTCAAGCCCTGCCGCCATCAATTTGAAATCGTGGTTTTTGACCGGAAAAGCGCCATTTTCGCAACTGTATGCGCTTTCGCCATCCTTGTCAAGCATGGAGTTATAAAAAATCCAGGACCGGCCGGCCTATCGCCGGTGAATTTTTCCCCAAAAAAAAATTGACAATCGGCTTTCTCGAACTAATATATTAATAGCCATTCTGGTATATTTCTTAAACCATTTCGCAGGGGAGGGGAGAACATGCTTCGGAAGCTGATAATCTCGTTCACGGTCGCCCTGTCGTGCGCCGCCGCCCCGTTCGGCGGGGAGAAAAGCGTCGCCCTTCGTTTCGCCAACAGCCAAAGCCCGGAGGAGCCCGTTTCCATCGCGATCGAGAAATTCGCGAAAAGGGTCGGCGAACGTTCGAACGGCTCG
>JAISYL010000215.1 GCA_031269935.1 Planctomycetota bacterium | reverse complement strand
GGCGCGAAGCCGCGCCTCCTGCGCCGCGATTGCGTCCGCGTCCGCGCGCGCTGTCCGGCAGTAAATCGCCGTCTTTCTTGTGTCGCTCATAATGGGTATGCTCCTTTCTGTTTTGTAAGGGTTTCGGTGTCGATCCGTCTGTGCCGCAAACGTCAGACCGCCATGTGTTGTACGGTTCGGAAACCGTCCCTTACAGCATAGCCCTTTAGGGCTGTTCCGGGGTTTGTTGACTTTACGGTCGGCGACCGGTAAAATCGGGTTCCGGCTTGAAAGGAATCCATGGATATTCTTCCGCTGGCGCATCCGCACGACCATCTGGCCAGGCATTTCCTGTCCAACGTCGATCTGGCCGCCGATTTTCTCCGGAATTATGTCGCCCGGGAGGTGATGGACAAGCTGGATCTTGACCGGCTGCGATGCGAATCGCCGGTCAAGGTGGACTCGGAGTTGGTCGAGAGAATCGGGGATTTGCGTTTTTCCACCGGGTTCAAGGAGGGCGGGCCGGGGTCGGAGATATTCATCTTCTTCGAGCATCAATCCAGCCAGGATCGTTTCATTCCTTTCCGGATATTCGATTATATTGCCGCGTCCTATCGGGAAATCCGGAGGGCGGCGGGGGCGGCGGCGAAAAGCGGGGAAATCTTTCCCTATCCCTTGGCGGTGGTCCTTTACCACGGGCAAAGCCCGTGGAGCGGGCCGCTGAAAATGCATGAACTGATCAAAAAGCATCCCGGTCTGCCGGGGGAGATTCTCGACTTTCCGGTTTACCTAGTGGATTTGGCGAAGATTCCGGCGGAGAAAATCCGGGGAGCGCCCCCTGTCCGGGCGCTCTTGTCGGCCCTGCGGGCGGCTTCGGACAGGGAACTGGGGAAGCGCTTGGCGGCGATTCTCCGGACGGCGGCCGAGGAGAGGGAGGAATTCCGCCGGAAGAACTGGGTGCGGGCGCTTTTGCGTTATTTCATCTGCCTGGAAAAGCCGCCGGGAGGAATGAAGGGGATGGTCGGGATGCTTGCCGATATTTTTGGCGGAAAGGAGGCGGAAGAAATGACGACTTCATTGGCCGAGGAATTGATTCGGCAAGGCGAGGCGAGAGGCGAGGCGAGAGGCGAGGCGAAAGGCGAGGCGAGAGGCGAGGCGAAAGGCGAGGCGAAAGCGATACTCATGGTTCTCGGCGCCCGCTTCGGTTTTGTTCCGGCCGATATCCGGGAGGCTGTCGAATCCCGCTCCGACCCGCTCGCCCTGGAGCCGCTGACCGTCCATGCCGCCACCTGCAAAAACATCATGGAATTCCGGGTAGGATTGCGGCAAGGGTTCGTCCAAAAATAAGCAATCCATGTTTGGCCGAGACGTGAGAGGCGGCATTGTCTTTTCGCCGGTTGTCCGGCGAAAAATCACGGGAGCCTCGAACAACAAAGTATAAGAGCCTGCCGACAAATTACCATCTCGCCGGGTCATACAGCGTCAACAGTCGCTTCCGGGACGATTTTGCCCCCGGCCGCCGGCCAAAAAGCATCCCGCCTGCGCCTTTTTCCTTGTCTAAGGGTCTGTCCATAAGTTATTTATGGACTATCCCCAACCCGGACGATCCGGCATTTAACGACTCCGAGTTCAAGGAAGGTCCCTCCGGTAAATTTCGTAAAAAACACCGTCGCCGGCGTCGAGAATCACTTCCGCCCCCAGGGCGAGGGCGGGGGCGAGATCCCGCCGGCTGTCCGCCAGGCTGAAATAGGCGTCGGAAAGATATTCGATCCCGATGACGGGCTGGCCGTCGTAGCTGTCCGCCACCCACCGCGAATCCTGCCGGTTGAAGCCATAGGGCAGAATCTTGTTGCGGTAGCTCGGGCGATCCGACACCAGCATCGGACCCCCGCTTCCGAAAGCATAAGCGCCCTGCCCGGCGGCCAGCCGGTTGGACATGGCTCCCCCGGCGCCGGGCATGATCGCCAGCCGCTTTTCCAACTCCTCGCATTCGGCCAGGCACAGCGGCCTGCCGGGCAGGTCGGGGGAAACATAGTTGTCGATGTCGTAGACATGGTTGGCGAACAGAATCCCGCTGCCGCCACGTCCCCTGGCCACCGCCATGCCGCCGTCGGCCACGGTGATCCTCGGGGCGGGAGCCCCTCCCTCGGCATATTGCTCCCCCGCCTCGGCGGACACCGCCAGAAAGGTTCCCGGACGGACGGCTACCTCGCGTTCGGGAAAATTCAAGCGCAGGGATTCTCCGGCTTCCCTGGGCACATTGACCGACATGACGCCGCGCCCGAGATTGAAGCCCCGCTCGCCGGCGGTCAAGAGCGAATCCCCGCGCATGGAAATGGAGGAGCCGTCGGCGAAGCCCAGGCCCACCCCGCCGAGAGCCTCGTTGTCCCGCCGGGCCGGACGGAAGGCCATTCCGAAGCTGACCGGGACGGCTTGGGCGGGATCCATTTCCCGCCACCCCCCGCCGTCATTGAATTCCATACCCAACCCCCTGGCCCGGTCCGGGAGGGGGGAAGAAAGGAAAATATCCGCCACCTTGAAAGCGGCGGGCGCCCCGGGCGGCGAAGGGGAGGCGTAAAGAGATGAATTCCCATCCCGGGCCGGCGGCGAATCGGTCAGGGAGGCGACTTCCCGGCCGTCCCAAACCGGAACGGTTTTCGCCATCCGGTCGAGTTGGGAGGAATCGGGGACGGGGGCGCCGACCGGAGCGGAGCCGGGACCGAAGTCCGGCGAAGCCACGGGGAGAATGACGAACAGCACCACCGCGGCCGCCGCCAGTCCCGACGCCAGGGAAAAAAACAGGCTTCGCCGGCGGAACCGGCGGCGCAGGGCCAGGGAATTGGTTTGCCGTTCCTTCAACTGCCGGAGCAGCCGGGAGGCGAACTCCCGGCGGGGGGTGATCGGCGAAAAGGAGGTGCTTAACACCCTCCCGATAAGCCGGCCTTCGACGCCATCGGGGTCGAGGGAAAGCTCGCGCCGCCGGGCCAGAAGCTTTTCCCGAAGACCGATCTTGAATCCCGGAGCCGGACGGCAGGGGCCGGGAATCGCCAAAAGCCGCCGCCAGTCCTCCTCCGTTCCCATTCCGGCCGGTTCGGGCCTGGGCAATTTGGCCCTCAATTTCCCCAGAAGACCGGACTTGAATTCGGCATTAAAAGAAATTCCGCCATAACAGCGGGTCAGCATGACATGCCATTCCGGTTCCCGAATGTCGCCCTCGTCCATAAATCAATTCTCCCAATGCCGACGCCGGAACTCAAAGCCCCAATTCGGCCGCGGGAAGGGCCGACATGGCGTTGAAAGCCTCGCGAAAGGCCGTTCGCGCCCGAAACAACTGGCTTTCCACCGACTTCTCGGTTTTGTGGATGGCCCGGGAAATTTCCTTCACCGGGAGGTTCGAGATATATTTCATTTCCAGCAGGTAGGAATATTCCTGGGGGATGGATCCCATAACCGCCCCTATCAGGGCGCGAAGATATTCGCTTTCCAGAACCGCCTCGGGAAGATTGTTGCGATTCATGTCGGCGAAAAGATCCTCGAGCTTGCCCTCAACCCCGCTCCAGGATTTTTCATATTCCCGGGGCTTGTTCATCAGGGCGTTATTGGAACGGATGCGGTTGCGGGATATGGTTATCAGCCAGGACTCGACCGTTCCCCGGGCGGCGTTGAACTGTCCGGCCTTCTCCACCGCCTCCATGAAGGTGTCGTGGATCACCTCCTCGGTGTGCTGGTGATCCTGTCCCACCCGGTAAAAAACGAAACGGTAAAGGCGGGAAAAATAAATCTCGTAAAACTCCTCCAGGGCCGCTTCCTCGCCCCGGGCTATGCCGGCCAACAGTTCGGCCCCCTTCCGGATTCCACACCTGAGTTGGGGCGGTTCCGGCAACTCGCCATCCTCCCGCGGTTCGTCAAAGTCAATATCCGCTTTCATGCCTCTCCCCTCGCCTCCCCCGTATCATGCTCGCCGCCTGATACTGTCGCGGCGGATCTTTTTTCCTTCGCGAAATGGAGACAACCCGGGACCGCCGCCCCCAACCGCTCGGCCAGTAAGGAAAAACCCCTTCCCCTTCGGGAACCCGGAACCCGGCGGAAATCAGGACAATCGCGGGGCGAATCTTTCCACCCGCAGCTTCCCTTCCTCAAGGACGCCGTACCAACCGTCCCGCCAAGCCGGCAGCATCTCCAAACGCCCCCGCCGGCCGGAGGATTCGACATCCAATCCCAGGCGGGCGTGGACATGCCCGCAAATCAGCAAGTCCGTCCCCCTGGCGATTTCCCGGGACAATTCGGCCGGATCCAGCAGGCTCTCCGGCCGGCGGGAGGCGATCCGGAGGTTTCCTCCCGCCTGGATGAGCGAAACCGCCGGCTTAATCAGAAACCAGGGGCTCCAGCGCATGGCCAGCCGGCCTGGCGCCCCCTGGAGGAGCCGGCGAAGCAGCATGAACCGAAAATCGCGCGAGCACAGGGAATCGCCATGCATGAAGGTCACCAGCTTCCCGGCCCGGCGCAGGTGGAAGCTTTTCCCGTGCGGTTCGACGCCGAAATCGATCAGGCGCGACAGGGTGACGCCGCTCCCCAAGCGGAGGAAACCGGAGTGGCGTTCAGCCGAGCCGGCTCCAAGCCCCCCCCCCGTCGCATAATCGCGGTTGCCGGAAACGTGGTGAATGGCCAGTCCCCGATCCGCCGCGGCCTTGAACAGCCGGAGGGAGGAAAAATAGTCGCCGGCAATCCGGCCGCGCCGCTCAAACCAAAAATTGAAGGTGTCGCCCAGCAGAACCAGTTGTCCCGGCCGGCCGTCGATTTCGGACAAAAAGGCGGCCAGCCTCCGGTTGTCGTCCGCCGCCCGGCGCCGGGCGGCGGCGGTCGGCGCGTCCAGCGGCCGCAGGTGCATATCGGCCAGCAAGTAGACGCGTTCTTCCCCGAGCATGCGCGGCCATCCGGTTTTTCTGTGGATTTTTCCCGAGGATTCCGGAAAATTTTCCCTGGCGGTTTAGTGAGAGTCGGTCGACGAATTCTTAATTATGAAATCGGCGCCGGCCGGGGTCAAGTTAATTCACCCACGGCCCTTGCCTGACGGAAGGAAAACCGAGATGGAGGAAGCCCAAGCCGCAAACCGGTCGCCGGCCCCCGGGCCGGAAGGAGAGCCGCCGGCCTTGCCCGAAGGCGTTTCCCTTTGCTCGTTCGCCGATTTCGCCAAAATCCGCCTGACCGCGGCCGAGATTATCCGGGCGGAACCGCATCCCAACGGCGACCGGCTTTTGAAACTCCAAATCCGCCTGGGCGACCGGGTTAAGCAGATCTGCGCCGGCATCCGGGCCTATTACCGTCCGGAAGAACTTGTCGGCAAGCGGATAGTGGTGGTCGACAACCTGGAACCTAGGAAACTCAGGGGTGAAATGTCCCATGGAATGCTTCTGGCGGTCCGGGGACCGGATGACACCCTGTCCCTGGTCACCCTGGACAAACCCGGCTTTCCGACCGGCGGACAGGTGTCGTGAAGGCGCGGCGCGGCCTGGGACGCGGCTTGGATAGCCTGATCACCTCTTCCCTTCCCGGGCGGGACGCGATGGCGGAAGAGGGATCGTCCGGGCAAATCCTCCGGCTGGCGGTGGCTGACATCGTTCCCTCCCCTTGGCAACCGCGGCGGGAATTCGACTCCGGGGCGTTGGAGGAATTGGCGTTCTCCATTCGCGACAGCGGCCTTATTTCACCGCTGGTGGTCCGGCCGTTGAAGGACGGACGCCATGAACTGATCGCCGGGGAACGGCGCTTGCGGGCCGTCCGGGACATCCTGAAATGGGCCGACGTTCCCGCCCGGCTCATGACCGCCGACGACGCCAAGGCACGCGAACTCACCCTGGTGGAAAATCTTCAGCGCGCCGATCTCAACCCCATCGAGGAAGCCGCCGCCTACAGTGAACTGCAATCAAGCCTGGGACTTACCCATGAAGCCATCGCCGAGCGGCTGCATGTGTCCCGGGCCAAGATAACCAACGCCCTGCGCCTGTTCCGCCTCCCTGAGGAGATCAAGAAACTGGTGGCCGACGGCAGTCTCGACATGGGGAAGGCCAGGGCCGTGGCCGGGATTGACAATCCCCTGGATCAGATCCGGTTGGCCCGGCGGGCGGTGGCCGACGGCTTAAGCACCCGCCAGGTGGAACAGGCGGTAGGAGAAAGGAAAACCGGGGTCCGCCGGCCGGAAAAACGGCGGGAAGCCTATATTGAATCAATAGAGGAACGCCTGCGCCTACATTTCGGTTCCAAGGTCACCGTGGCCGATCACGGCGGCGCGGGCCGGATAATAATCAACTATTTTTCGCCCGCCGAGGCTGAACGCATCTTTACCCTTATTGGACTGCCGCCGGAGGAATAGCCCGGCCGGCGGATCCGATCCCTTCCATGCTCCGGTGTCGACGTTTAAGGATAGGTGTTTTAAATGCCCACCAAGTTCGTGAAATCCCCAACTATCGCGGCAAGGCCGGTTAAGGTCGGTCCATAAATAACTTGTATAGGTTATTTATGGACGAACCCTTACGAAGGGTTAAAAGTCCGGGAAGAATGCGGCCGAGCAAAATCCAACGCCCCCTCCCCCAGGAAAGGCCGGTATTGACTTTCACCCCCATATCCCTTATATTGATATGTATAATATGTATAAACCACGCGGCGGGCTTGCAAAGTCCACGTGCGGGACTGACTCTGGATTGCCCGCGCCCCGCCTTGAGGAATGCATTCTCCGCGATTGAAGGGAAGCTGATCGGCCGTTTTCCCAATTTGCATCCGAACCAGACCACGGGGACGTCATGAATAGTCTAACTTATAAATTGTCCGTGATTTTCCTGATAATTTCGTCGGTCACCCTCTTCATCGGAATTTCCGGAGCCCTGTCGCTGCAAACCGCCGAATTGGCGCTGAACGGCAACAACCAGGCGCTGGAACGCCTGTCCAGCCTTATCACCACCGCCAGCGACTCCCTGGCCGAGAACATCCGGGTACTCGACAATTCCCGCCTCGCCACCGGGCAAATCGCCAATTCCCAGAAAGTGGCCAACACCTCCTTCCAGGACATGCGCGACACCGTGTTGCCGCGCACTTTCATCCTCGCCAATCTGCGTTACCATATATTGGACGCCATTGAAGCCAGGTTGGCGATGTTTCTCATTCTCAACATGCGCCACATGGACTTGAACGCCCTGCAATCCGGCCTGGACACCCAACAGGCCAGGATCGATTCCGCCCTCGCCAACATCCAGAATTCGCTTGATTCCTACGAGCGCATGTTAACCGAAAACGAAAACGACGGCAACTGGGAAAAGCTGAAGGGGGACATCGCCGCCTGGCGCGAAAACCATGAGGAATTCATGGAAAGCATGGCGAGGATGATCGATTTGAACCGGGACTTGATCCGGGGGGGGCCAATCTTCGCCGCCGCCGCCAGAAACTCCTTCGACATAAACTTCGTGAAGGGAACCAGCATCAGGGTGGAATGCGAAAGAGGAATCGAGGCCCTTAACAAGATAATCACCCGCCAAGCCGAGAACAGCGTCCGCCGGGCCGTGCAGTCGCAAAACCGGACCCAATACCTGGTGGACAACCTCAACAATGAAACCGACATGATAACCACCAAGGTGGGAGAACTCCGCAACCAAATCCGGGTGGCGGAGGAAACCTCCGTCTCCGCCGCCACCCAGTCGGCGGCGGCGGTGGACGTCACCACCCGCCGCTTCTGGTATCTGGTCGGGGCGTCCATAATCGGGGTGGGAATCGCCTTTTTCATCGGCATCCACCAGACGATTCGGATTAGCAAACCCATCCGGACCATGGCCAACCTGATGACCGGCCTGGCCAAGGGGGATCTTGGCAAGAACGTGGACGCCAAGCCGTTGATCATGAAGGATGAAATCGGGCAGTTGGCCCGGGCGCTCCAGGCCCTGATAAATTCAACCCGGGAGGAAATCGTTCTCGTGGATTCCATGGCCTCCGGCGACTACACCCATACGGTGCCCCTGCGATCGGAATCGGATCAATTGGGCAAGGCGATCCGGACCATGATGGCCACCTCCAACGAAATGCTGTCCGGGGTGACCAGAGCCATCCACCAAGTCGGCGAAAGCGCCATGTCGGTGACCGAGACCTCGCATTCGCTGTCCCAGGGGGCGCTCACCTCGGCCTCGGCCCTGGAGGAGATATCCCGCTCGATCAACAGCGTCGACAATCAAGCCAAGGAGAACGCCGAACACGCCGGCCACGCCAACGATCTGGCCACCGCCAGCCGCGACGCCGCCAAGCGCGGATATGTCGCGGTCAGCGAAATGGTGTCGGCCATGGGGGAGATCCAGCAATCGGGCAAGCATATCGCCTCGGTCGCGAAACTGATAGACGGCATCGCGTTTCAAACCAACCTGCTGGCCCTGAACGCGGCGGTGGAGGCGGCCCGGGCCGGACGCCACGGCAAGGGATTTTCGGTGGTGGCGGACGAGGTGAGAAACCTTTCCGGACGTTCGGCCCGGGCCGCCAGGGAAACCGGGGAAATGGTCGAGGCGATGACCGCGCGAATGGCGGCCGGGGTGGATTTGGCGACCAGGACCGACCAGGAATTCCGCGACATCGTGGCGGCCACCGAACAGGTGGCGGAAATTTTCAAGAACATCACCATCGCCTCCAACGAACAATCCAACGCCCTGGCGCAAATATCCATCAGCCTCAACCAGATAGACCGGATAATTCAGGAAAACACCAACAACGCCGGCCAGACGGCCTTCTCGGCCCAAACGCTTTCGAAGCAGGCGGAGGATCTGCGCCGGGCGATCTCCCGGTTCCGGCTGGTCTCGGGTTCCTCCTGTTCCATCGTCGGGCGAACAATCAAGCCGGCCCTTTCCCGGGAACCGCGCCGGACCAACCTGCTGGAGACCGGGACGCCCTACCTGAAACCATTTCATCCCCCTGAAGGCGACGATAAATCCGGGCGCGGGCGGGCGGCGACTTAAGATGGACTTTTAAAAACCACCGAATATGCCATGAAAGAAATGCTTAAGGATACATCCGCGGCCATTCCGGAAGTGGTGGTGGTCGACTACAACGACGAAAAAACAACCCATTGAAACGAAAGCGGTTTAATCTTTAAGAGCGTGTTGTTAAATACCGTCTCATCGGGTTATACTGCGTCAAAAGTCGCTTCCCGGATGATTTTTGCCCTTGACCTCCGGCCAAAAATCATCCTGCCAGCGCCTTTTTCCTTGT
>JAISYL010000109.1 GCA_031269935.1 Planctomycetota bacterium | reverse complement strand
TCGAACCTGAGGGTGCGGCAACTGGCGTAGTTCTCCGCCCACCAGCCGCCGTCCCCGGTCCGGCCCAGCCGGACCTCCATGAAATCCTTGACCGCCTGGACGTATTCCCGGGCGGTAATCCAACAGAGATCGCGTTTCCGGGCCCAGTCGTAGGCGTTCTGAACCGCCTTCCAGCCAGCGAAATTCTCGGCCGGGAACACGTGGTAATAAATGTTCACCGGCAGCAGCCGCAGGGGGCTTTCGGACCTTTCAAAAGTGGCGACGACCTGGTTGAAGGCGCCCTTGAAGCCGGTCCAGCCGTTGGTGTAGATGTTCTCGTTGCAGGCCGAGGTGTAGATTTGCCGGTAATCGCCCTTGGGGACGGAAAGGGCGCAAATATTGTAGACGCTGTTGTAGCGGGCGTCGTAGAGGGGATCGCCGCCGTTGAGGTTGTCCAGTCCCATTTCCGCCAGGATCGCCAGGGGCTCGGGCGGGGGATCGCAGTCCCCCGGCCACTGGTAAAGCTCCACCGGCTTGTCCGGCGGCAGGACGTGCAGATTGAGATATTCCACCGCCCCCCGGGTCTCCATCTCGTAGCTCGGGCGATAGCCCGGCACGGCGTAGCCGGAACGCAGGTTGGTCCAGTCCAGCGGGTGGGTGTAGGCGTGGCAGCCGGCCTGGACGTGGGGAAGGGCGAAGATTTCCCGGGCGTATTCCCGGAGCTTCAGCGCCACCTCCCGCTGGGGCGGCAGATAGTCCGGGCGGGGCCGGGCCCAGGACGCCTCCAGCGGCTCCCCCGACCGGGCGAAGCGCAAATCCAGTTCGGGATCGAACTCCGCCGAGATTAGGGCCACGGTCACGGGAAAATCGTATTTCCTCCAGATTTCGTTCAGCATGACGTCGATGGCGAATCGCGACGGCCCGGGAACGTCCGGCTGGGTCATGTTGAAGGGGCCGTCGGCGTCGACATGGGCGTAGGCCCCCCGGGCTCCAGAATGGGTGGTCACGTCCGGGGCCGGCTGATCCCCGCATTCCAGGACGCGCCTAAGCATCAGCCAGGGGTTGAGGTTCCAGGCGACCCGGAAATTGTTTCCCGACAGGTTGATGGAGAAATAAAGGAAATTGCTGCTGAGCGACCAGAAGCCGGCGGCCGCCGTCAGGCTGGTGACGGCGTGGCGCTCGGGATCCTCGATGTATTCTATCCGCTGCCACACCTCGACGTCGTCCCCCGCCCCTTCCCGAATCCGGAACACCGTGTAAAAGGTGTCTTCCCGGACCCGGTTCGTTTCATAGGAGAAATATTCGGGCCGGAGGGTGTTGACTCGCAGGTGATCCAGGTCGAAAAGCAGGGAATAGGAGGCCGATTCCAGGCCGAAGCGGGCGAGGATGTCGTTAAGATCGTTCTCTCCCAGGGGCGCCCCGCCCGGCCGGCTGGGAGGGGAAAGCCCTTCGGGAAGAATGAGTTTGACCCCGTGGTCCATGGCCGCGCGAATCCAGGGGAGGAAATTCTCGGCCTGCTCCATTTCAAAGGTGGAAAGCCAGACGATTATGGCCCGGTAGGGGCGGAAGTCCGGGAGGGGCAGGTCGGGATCGGCGTAATCAAGGGTGAAGCCCAGATGGTTCAGGGGCATTTCCAGGAAAGTGTGGAGGTTGGACTCGGTGAGATAGCCGTTTTCCAAATCGCGGAACGACGCCAGCCCCAGAACCCGCCGGGAAATTTCGCCTTCGCCCGCCGCCGGAAGCGGGAAAAGCCCCGGCAGCAGCAGCCAGGCCGGAAGCAGGAAAAGAAGGCGCGCCCTTTTCGCCAAAGCCGATTCCAATGCGAATCCCGCCCGGACCGTTCGCGGGAGCGAACACCCGCCCGAAGTCAAAACGGTTCCGGCCGCTCCAGGCCGACCTTAATCCATTCCCCCGCCCCGGCCGGCAATTCCAGGCGGATTCGGCCGTCGGCCGTCCGGCTGGTTCCGCCCCGTTTTTCCCGGCCGCCGGGAAAGACGACCGACGCCAGCCATTCCCCCTCCGGCGCCCACAATTCGATGAAGCCCTTGGACCAGTTGCGGCATTCGGCTCGCCAAAAATCGGCTCCGCCTTCCACTTTTCGAATCAACCCGCTGGCCCGGGCCAGGGCCGGCCGGGAGGGCGGCCGCCCGGTCAGGCGGACCTCCGCCCGGTCTCCGGGGAGAAGCGACACGTAAAGCGAATCGTTATGGCGGGAGAAGCCGGCCACGTTCAGGCTGGCTTCCAGGTCCACCCAGCCCTCCTCCCCGTCGAACCTGAGGGTCGGGCAAATCCCGTAATCCTCCAGCCACCAGCCCCCGTCCGAGGTCCGGCCCAGCCGGGCCGAGAGGAAGCCGCCGACCGCGCGGACGTATTCCGCCGCCGTCACCCAGCACAAATCCCGTTTTTTGGCCCAGTTGTAGACGTTCTGAATGGCCCGGTAGCCGGCCAGCCGCTCGGCCGGGAAAATGTGGTAATAGATGTTCACCGGCAGCAGCCGCAGGGGGGCGTCCGATCGCTCGAAAGTTTCAATGACATTGTTGAAGGCGCCCCGGAAGGCGGTCCATTCCCGGGTGTAGATGTTTTCGTTGCTTCCCGAGGTGTAGACCTGCCGGTAGGGGCCCTTGGGAACCGAGAGGGGGCAGACATAGAAGAGGCTGTCGTAGCGCTTGTCATACATCGGATCGCCCCCGTTGATGTTCTCCATCCCCATTTCGGCCAGGATGGCCAGCGGTTCCGGGGGCGGCTCGCAGTCGCCCGACCATTGGAAAAGCTCCACCGGCTTGTCGGGCGGCAACACCCGCCGGTTCAGGAACTCCACCGCCCCCCGGGTTTCCATTTCATAGCTGGGCCGGTAGCCGGAAATGGCGTAACTGGGTTCGAGATCCCGCCAATTGAGGGGATGGGTGTAGGCGTGGCAGCCCGCCTGTACATGGGGGAGCCTGAATATCCTGGCCGCGATTTCCCGCAATTTAAGGGCGGTGACCCGGTGCGGCGGCAGCCATTCCGGCCGGGGCTTCCCCAGGGTTTCCGCAATCGTGTCGCCCCCCATTATGAACCTGAGATCCAAATCGGGGTCGAATTCGCCGGCGATTAGGCCGATGGTCACGGGAAAATCGTATTTTCTCCATATTTCGTCGAGCATGACCTCGACGGCGAAGCGGGAGG
>JAISYL010000021.1 GCA_031269935.1 Planctomycetota bacterium | reverse complement strand
ATGAATCCTCCGTCGCCGCCGGCGGGGGCGCCGGCGTCCAGCCGGCCGGCCGCCTCCACGGTTCCGCCCTCGTTTTCCCCCTGGCCGCCCAAAAGCCAGATTTCGCCGTTCCGGTTTTCCAGGGTTCGGGCCTGGATCAGGCCGGTGTTGGACACCACCGTGTCCACCAGGGCGTCGGCGGCCTTGGCGGTGAGGTAGACCCGGCCGCCGTCGGCCATGACGGCGCCGCGGTTGGCGACCATGGCCTGAAGGGTTCCCCCGTCCACCTCCACTCCCGCCAGGCCGTCCCCGGTCAGGTTCAGCCTCACGGTTTGGCCGGCGGCCAGCGCCGCCGTACCCAGTTCGGCGTTGATGGTTCCGTAATTGGCCACGGTCCGGTTGCCGATGAGGGCTATGAATCCGCCCGGACTGGCGGTGAGAATTCCCTGGTTGACCACTTCTCCGCTTCCCCCTCCGGTGAAGCGGTAGTCCCCGGCCAGGAAATCGCCGTCCGCGAGATCCTTGGTTGAAGCCGCCAGGCCGCCGACGTTTACCCGGGCGCCGGGGCCGAACAGGACTCCGTTGGGGTTGAGGATGAACACCCGGCCGTTGGCGTTGAGTTGGCCGAATATTTTCGAGCCGTTGAGATCGAGAACCCGGTTCAAGGTCAGCGACCCGGCGCCCGGCTGGTGAAAGTTCACCACTCCCCCGGCTCCGATGTTGAAGCTGTCCCAGCGGATGGCGGCCCGATCGCTTGACTGGTCGATGTTCACCGTGTTCCCGGCGCCGCCGATGCCGGCGGCGCCCGAGGTCACCGTACCGCCCCGCGGCAATTCAACCGCTCCCGCGGTTGCCCCGGCCAGCCACCCCAGCAGAAGCGCTATCCTGGCTTTCATGACCCCGTCCCCGGCTTGACAAGCGGCATGAATTGTAAAAGTTTAATTATAAAAAGATTTCCGTTCATGTCAAAATCAAACTTGGAGACTGTTGACAAATTGCCGTCTCGTCGGGTTATACGGCGTCAAAAGCCGCTTCCCGGACGATTTTTGCCTCGGACCGCCGGCAAAAATCATCCCGCCGGCGCCTTTTTCCTTGTCCAACCCGAACGATCCGACAATTTGTCAATAAGCGCTTAGGAATAAGGGCGCGGAAATAAATAAAATTTACAACTTCGGCATGAAAGCGCCGCGCGGGCAATGAACCGCCGCGCCCCAAGGTAAACGATTATGGTTTTTCACGGCGCCTTGAACGTTGTTTCTTTACGCGATCCAACTTGCCGGTATTGGGAAGCGGACTTTCAAGGAAATCAAGCAAACGGAAATAAACGTTCCCGGCCCGATGGGGGGCTTGATTCGATTTTGATTGCTTATGGGGATATTTTATTTAAAATGGCGGGAGTATCCCGGGGGCGGCCGGCGCGAAGGGGGCCGGGGCCAAACCCCAAGCGATGATTCGGACTTGGGGGAGCGCGAGGCTGGATTCGAGGTTTTTGATGAGCGAGAGGGTAATCGCCGAAACTCCCATACTTAACAAGTATGGCTTTCATGTTCGGCCCAGCACTCAATTTATGCAAAAAGCCAAGGAGTTTCAGGCCGATATCCGGGTTGAGGTCGACGGAGTGGCGGCGGACGGCAAAAGCATCATCCAGCTGATGACCCTTTGCGCCATGCAGGGAGCCAAGGTCAGGATAATTGCCTCCGGCCCGGACGCCCGGCTGGCCTCCGAAGCCCTGGTGACCCTTATTCAGGGACGTTTCGGCGGGATTGACTGAAGGAAATCCCCCGAACTCGGCAATCCCCGGAAATTGTCTTTTCGATCTCGTGGACGGAAAAGGAGGCCGGCATGGACAGACGCGATTTTCTCAAGGCCGCGGTTGCCGCCGGGGTGGGATTGGGCCTGGGAGGGAGGTATTTGCCCGCCATTTCCGGGAAAATCCCGCCGGCCGGCTGGATGCCGCCGGCTTTCGCCGGCGAAAGTCCGGTCCCGCTCGATATCGTGGCGGTTCGCAACGGCGAGCCGGAGGTCATGTTCGATCGGGGCATCGCCGCCATGGGCGGCATGGGCCGGTTTGTCAAAAAAGGCTCCACGGTGGCGATAAAACCGAACGTATCCTGGAGTTCGGGAGTGGAAATGGCCGGCAACACCAATCCCGCCCTGGTCAACCGGGTGGTTCGCCATTGCCGGGAAGCGGGAGCCGCCAAGGTTTACGTGGTCGATCACACCATCGAGTTCTGGAAATCCTGCTTTTCCGCGAGCGGCATCGCCGCCGCCGCCGCCGAGGCGGGGGCCAGCCTGGCTCCGGCCGAATCGGAACGCTATTATGTCCGGAGATCCGGGGGGGGCAGGGTTCTCCGGGACGCGCAAATCCACGAAGTGGCGCTGGAGGCCGACGTGCTGATCAACATTCCCGTTCTCAAGCACCACGGGGGAGCCGGCATCACCGCCGGGATCAAGAACCTCATGGGGCTGGTGTGGGATAGGCGTTTTTACCACGCCAACGATTTGCACCAATGCATCGCCGATTTTTTGGCCTTTCGCCGGCCGGATCTCAATATTGTGGACGCCTACCGGATATTGACCCGGAACGGGCCGCGCAGCCGGCACCCCGGCGACGTGAGATTGGCCAAAATGCAGATTCTGTCCACCGACATCGTGGCCGCCGACGTCTCGGCCGCCAGGATTCTGGGGAGCGATCCGCAAAGATATCCCCATATCGCCATCGCCGCCGACATGGGGTTCGGGCAGTTGGATCCGGCGAAATTGGCCAACCGCCGGCTTTCCCTGTAGGAAATTTCCGGGGGATCGTCCCGGGGCGGGGGAAAACTGGAGGCGGCGACCAGAGTCGAACTGGTTAAAATGGTTTTGCAAACCATCGCCATGCCGTTTGGCTACGCCGCCCCGCCCGCGGGAACTGGAAATTCACTATACGGAAAATCCCCCATCCGGTCAAGGAAAAACAACCTATGGGTCGGGAACGGCCGGCTTTCCTCCGGATGCCCGGAAAGGGAGTTTTCCCGCTCCGCGACATATGGCGCTTCCTGGCGGTGTCGCTTATCGTTTCCCTCCTCTCGACCCTGTTTCTCGAGGCCGGGCTGTTTCTTTCCCCCGATGGTTATGTCCTGAGCGTTCTCGCCGGAAAGCTCGTTCTTTTCGCCTACCTGCTTTGGCTGGTTCAAATCCACCGGAAGGCCTGGCCGGCGATCGGAATCGCCTTCCCCGGCCGCCCCGGCGGCTGGTTGCTGGCCCTGGCCGTCTACGCGGTTTCCTATCCGTTGCTGCTGGAGGCCACCAGCCTGAATGAAAGCCTCCTTTCCCATGGCGCCGCCTGGTTGGGGCTGACCTACCGGCCGGCTTGGCAGAAGGTCACCTTCTTCATTGTTTCCGGTTATCTGGCCGAACCGATCCGCCTGGTTTTAATCGTTTTCACCGTTCTTCCGGGGCCGCTGATCGAGGAGATCGCCTTCAGGGGGGTGGCCTTGGCCGCCCTCCGTCCCGTCCAGGGGACTTTTTGGGCCCTCGTCTGGACCAGCCTGCTTTTCGGGCTCTTTCACCTTAGCTTGGCCATCTTGTTGCCCATTAGTTTGCTGGGGATCGTTTTCGGCCTGGCCAGGCTATTGTCCGGCTCGCTTTGGGGCGGGCTTTTCATCCATTGCCTGCACAATGCGCTGACCCTGTGGCTGACCCTGGACGCGGCCGGCCGGCTATGATCCTCTTCGCCGGGGGAGGCCGATTCCGGAGCCAACGGATTTCGGCCGGCCCTTGGTTTTTTCAAATCGCCGGAAACGGCTCTTGGTTCGAAGGCGCCGTTGCGGTCGGGCTCTCGCGTTTTGTCAAGGCCAAATCCGGCAACGCCTTGCAAAACCCCGGCGCTTGACCGCTTCTCGCCGGCGGGGCGAAACGCCGATTCGCCGAGGTTCCTTGTGGATTTTTTTCCCCCGCCGATTATACTGGCGATACGGTGAAAACAGGCCGCCCGGGGCGGGCGGACGCCGGCCGGCGCCGAGGGGGGGATTTGATGATCTTGAACAGGCTTAGGCGGGTGGTGATTTCCGGAACCGGCAGCCATCTTCCGGAAAAACGCATAACCAATCGGGATCTCGAAGGCATGGTCGACACCGCCGACGAATGGATACGCCAGCGCACCGGCATTATAGAGCGGCGCCTGGCCGCTCCCGAACAGGCCACCAGCGATTTGGCCCTGGAAGCGGCCCGCCGGGCGGTGGCCGACGCCGACCTGGCCCCGGCCGACATCGACCAGTTAATCGTCGCCACCGTGACTCCCGATCACGCGTTCCCTTCGACGGCCTGCCTGGTTCAGCACCGGCTAGGCTGCCGCCAGGTCCCCGCCTTTGATCTGTCGGCGGCCTGTTCCGGCTTCATTTACGGGCTGGCGGTGGCCCGGACCGCCATCGCGGCCGGAACCGCCCGCCACATCCTGGTGATCGGCGCGGAAACCCTGACCCGTTTCACCGACTACGGGGATCGCGGCACCTGCATCCTGTTTGGCGACGGCGCCGGGGCGGCGGTGCTGTCCCGGGCCGAGGAGGCGGACGACGATTCCGGGATCATCGACACCCACCTGGCGGCCGACGGTTCCGGGGCCGAGCTCATGATTCTGCCGGGAGGCGGCTCCCGCCTTCCCCCTTCCCCGGAAATGTTGGCCAAACGCCAGAATTACATCAAACTCGAGGGGCGGGCGGTTTACAAGAACGCCATCAGCAAAATCGTCATGCTGGTCAACGAATCCCTGGAACGCTGCCGCCTGAATCGGGAGGACATCAACCTCATCATCCCCCACCAAATGAACGCCCGCATCATCGAGAGCGCGGCCAAGCACCTGGACATTCCCCTGGAGAAGATCTTCATCAACCTGGACCGCTACGGCAACACCTCCGCCGCCACCATACCCATCGCCCTGGACGAGGCCAGGCGGGAAAACCGGCTTCATAAGGGCGATCTGGTGGTGCTGGTGGCTTTCGGCGGCGGCATGACCTGGGCCTCCGCCCTGTTGCGCTGGTAGGGGGCGGCCATGAATGACGGATTCACCGCCCGCGTCCGGCCGGCCGGCGAGACCGATCTTCTCCTGGAATTGCTGGAGGAAAAGGCGGATCCGGCCCTGCTGGAACTGTTTTTGCGGGGCGGGCGCGATTTTTTGGAAAACGTCGATTCGTCCAAATCCCTGATTCAGGGCGATCCCCATTGGCAGCATCGGATCATAGCGGAGGAAATCCCCCCCGGAGCCTCCATTCTGGATTTGGGGTGCGGCGGGGGAACGCTTCTGGCCCGGCTGGCGGAGGAGCGGGGGGCCGGCGTCCAGGGGGTGGAGCTTGACGCCGATCAGGTCGCGGCCTGCGTGGAAAAGGGGATTCCGGTAATCCAGACCGATCTCGATCTGGGGCTCAAGGTTTTTCCCGACAAGCGCTTCGACTACGTCATTCTGGAGGAGACCCTGCAAACCCTGCGCCGGCCCGACGTGATCATTTCGGAAATGCGCCGGGTCGGCCGGCGAGGCATCGTCACCTTCCCCAACTTCGGCTATTGGCGGGTGCGCTTGGACCTGGCGGTGCGCGGGCGCATGCCCACCACCGGCTGGCTGCCCCACAGTTGGTTCCAGACCCCCAACATCCATCTTTTTTCCATCCTGGATTTCATCGATTATTCGGCGGCGGCCGGCCTCCGGATAATCGGGGTTCACGTCCTGGATCGTGGGGCGAGCCGTCCCTTTCAAAGGGGCGACAACCTCTACGCCGAGGAGGCGATGGTTATTTTCGAATAGGGGCCCGGCAAAAATATTTTTCGACAAACCCCAAGGAGCGGCGCATGCGGGTCTATTTCGCCTCCGCCCTGTTCACCCAGGTGGAAAAAAGGTGGAACCGCCTTTTGGCCGAATCGCTGATCCGGGCCATGCCCGGGTTGATCGTGGTCCTCCCCCAGGATTTCAAGGTGGCCGGGAAATACAACGACCCCCGCCACTACGGGGCCCTGTTCCGGATGTGCGTGGAGGCCCTGGACGCCTCCGACGCCGTTTTGGCGACCCTGGACGGCGCCGAGGTGGATTCCGGGGTGGCCTGGGAAGTCGGCTATGCCTACGCCCGGGGGAAACCGGTGGTGGGTTTGCGGACCGACTACCGGCCCGGGGCCGAATTCGGGGTGAACATCATGCTCTCCCGCTCCTGCCGCTTCCTGGTGCGGGAATTTTCCTTCCGGGAAGAGGCGGATGAACTGGCGAAGAGCGTCGTCCGGCGCCTGCGCAAACTTCGGCAAGGACCCGGCGCGAAGTAGCCGTTTGTTCGATTTCCTTTAGAGCGTGTTGTTAAATGCCGTCTCGTCGGGTTATACTGCGTCAAAAGCCGCTTCTCGGATGATTTTTACCCCTGACCGCCGGCCAAAAATCATCCCGCCGGCGACTTTTTCCTTG
>JAISYL010000017.1 GCA_031269935.1 Planctomycetota bacterium | reverse complement strand
CCGTGGTTGGGCGAAAATTCACGAGAGCGGCGTTGGTGACGCGGTATAAACATGCTATAAGTTATTTTTGGACGAGCCCTAAATTTTCATCCGCGATTGGGCGAAAATTCGCGGAAGCGGCGTTGGGAACGCCGTATAGCCCGACGAGACGGAATTTAACGGCACCCTCCAAAAAAAATTGACAAGTTCCCCGCTTTTGGGTAGGATGTCTCCGCCTCGCCTAGTGCTGCGGACGATAGTGGCGGATTCTTATTTTCGTCCGTGTCCTTTTCCGCTTGAGCCGCGCCTTTCGTCGGGCATCGCCATTGTTTCCGAATCGCCTGTTTCGTCACTGTCCGCAACGCCGCCGGGCCGTCCCGTTCCGCGGTTTCGGTGTTTTCCGCCATCGGTCCCCCAGAGATCCGCGCAAGCGCCCGGCGCCGCCCGTCCGCTTGCGACATTGCCGGTGAAGATTCCCTTCCCGAGGAAAAGGAGACGGACATGCGAAAAATCCTGTTGCTTGCCTTGTTGTTCTTGTTTGGCGCCTTTGCCGTGTTCCCGGCCGTTCGGGCCGGCGAGGTGACGATCCGCTATTGGTACCACATCGACAATCCCGATCTGAACGAGTTCCCCGGACTGGTCAAAAAGTTCGAGGCCGCGAATCCCGGCATCAAGGTCAAGGCCGAACTGATCCCCTGGGGCAGTTATTTCGACAACCTCTTCACCGCCATCGTCGGCGGCAACGCCCCCGACGGGGTGAACATCCGCGTCGCCTTCCAGGCGCAACTTATAGAGATGGGCGCCATCCTGCCCCTTGACGACCGCATCGCCAAATGGCCGGCCAGGGACGACATCCTGGATGATTTCTGGGACAAGATCCGGGCCCCGGACGGCAAGACATACCTTCTGCCCCTCTATTATAACGCCATGTACCTCTACTACCGCCAGGACCTTTTCGAGAAGTACAATGTGAAGGTGCCGACCAACAAGGACGAGTTCCTGGCGGCGGCCAAGGCCCTGACCCTCGACACCGACGGCGACGGACGCACCGACCTTTACGGTTTTGGCCTCCGCGGCGCCTTTGGCGGCCACGAGCCGTGGGGTTCCATGGTCATCCCCAATGCCGCCAACATGACTTCGGAGGAACTCGGGCGTCCCGACGTCGCGGCGAACAACCAGTTCTACATCGACCTGTTCCGCGTCCACAAGGTCGCCCCGCCCTCGGCTCCGAACGACGGCTTTAACGAGGTCACCACCGGCTTCCGCAACGGCCTCACCGCCATGCTGATGCACCACATCGGCTCGGCCAACGCCATGGCCGGAGTCCTCGGCGACAAGGTGTCCGCCACCCCCATGCCGCGTTTCGGCGCCGGCGGCGCCGGCTGGACCCCCTTCAACGAGGACGAAAGCGCCATTCTCTCCTCCACCAAACACCCGGAGGAAACCTGGAAATGGATTTCCTTCCTTTCCGAGGCCGCGAACAACAATCTGGTGGCCAAGTCCCAAGGCCAGCTGCCGGCCACCAAGTCGGGTTCGGCCGCTTGGAATCTCCACCCCAAGCGCTTCATCGACGCCACCATGGGCGGCCTCCCCTACGCCTACCTCCTGCCCCTCAAGCCGGTGACCGGCGAGTTCATCACCGCCGTGTGGCCGCAGACCATCCAGCGCGCCCTGCTGGGCGAGATCGACAGCCAGACCGTGCTGAACACGTTCGACAAGCATTTCAACCAGTGATTGCCGCCGCCGGCGGTCCCGCGCGAACCGGGATCGCCGGCGGCGTTCCCGCTTCGCGCGGATCAGGTTCCGACATTAGGGATCCGTGACTGATTTTAAGAGGCGTTCCCGCTTCGCGCGGACCAGGTTGAAGCCGCTTGAACCAGTTTCGGCAGGCAACCGGAAAACCATCCCCAACCCAAGGTGGACAATGCCGGAACCGGCCCTCTCCGAACTTCCCCCCAGCATCCGCGCCAGGCGCTTCGACGCCTTGCCCTACGTGTTGGTGTCGCCGGCGGTGATCGCCACCCTGGCGGTGGTGTTCTACCCCATGGCGACCGCCATCGTCATGAGTCTGTATGATTACGTGGTGTGGCGGTCGAAAACCAACTTCATTTGGTTCGACAACTACCTTGCGGCCCTGGGAACCGACATTTTCTGGACCTCCTTCAAGAACACCCTGATCTGGATCGGCGTCACCGTGCCGCTCCAGTTCCTGCTGGGCCTGGCCACCGCCCTGCTCATGAACCAGAAGTTCGCCTGGCGCTGGCTGGCCCGAATGCTCATCATCATTCCCTGGGCCCTCCCCAGCGTGGTCATCGGCCTGATGTGGCGGTGGATCTACGACGCCAATTACGGCATACTGAACGATTTTCTGCTCCGCTTCCAATTGATAAGGGAGGGCGTGCCCTGGCTCGCCACCACCGACACCGCCCTTTATTCCATTATTTTCGTGCTGGTCTGGCAGGGGTTCCCCTTCTTCGCCATCATGCTTCTGGCCGGCCTTCAGTCCATTCCCGGCTCCCTCTACGAAGCGGCCGAGGTCGACGGCGCCGGGGTGTGGGGCAAATTCCGGCACGTCACCCTGCCCGGCCTCAAGAGCGTCATCGTGACCGCGGTTCTGCTAAGGCTGATCTGGGTCGGCAACGCCGTGGACATCATCTACGTAATGACCGAGGGGGGGCCGGGCACCGCCACCTCCACCCTGCCCCTCTACGCCTTCGTCCAGTCGCGCAAGATCCTCAAGTTCGGCTATGCCTCGGCCATCGCCGTCATGTTCACCCTGATGCTGCTGACCCTGGTCATCATGTACTTGCGCCGGATCGACGACAAGGGAGGGTCGCGCTGATGCCCGGCGGCCGTTCGGACAAGCCGATCCCGCCTCCGATCGCGGCCGGAGGCGTTCCCGCCGGCCTCGAATGGAACCGGGAGAAGACCCGCTTCCGGCGGCGCCTCCTGATCGTCCATATCCCGATGGCGCTGGTCGTCGTCTTCGCGCTCGCCCCCTATTCCTGGATGTTCATGACCTCGATCGTCACGGCCGAGGACATCCTCAAGTTGAACATCATCGGCGCCACCCCCACCCTCGATCATTACATCCGGCTGTTTTCGCGCATCAATTTCCTCTCCAACATGATCAACAGCTTCCTGGTGGCCTGCGGCGTGATGGCGGCCGGCCTGACCCTGTCGATAACCGCCGCCTACTCGTTCTCCCGGTTCCGCTTCCTCGGGCGCGCCTACCTGATGAAGCAGTTCCTGGTCGTGAACATGTTCCCCATCGTTTTGCTGATCATTCCGCTGTTCATCATCATGCGCAAGGCCGGCCTCATCGACACCTACCTGGCGGTCATCATTTCGCATTCCACCTTCGCCATCCCCTTCTCCACCTGGATGATGACCGGCTACATGGACGCCATCCCCCGCGATCTGGACGAAGCCGCCCTGATCGACGGCTGCTCGCGCCTCGGCACCCTGTTCCGGGTGCTCCTGCCGCTGTGCATGCCCGGCATCGTCGCCACCGGCATTTATCTCTTCATCACCTCGTGGAACGAGTACCTCTACGCCAGTACCCTGGCGGGGGGGGAGATGAAAACCATCACCGTCGCCATCCAGTCCCTGATAGGGGAGTACGTGATCGAATGGGGGCTGCTGACGGCGGGCGGCTTCGTCGGCTCGCTCCCCGCGACCATCCTGTTCCTGTTCCTGCAGCGCCGCCTCGTCGGCGGGCTGACCCAGGGCGCGGTCAAGGGCTGAGGCGTTCCGGAAGCCCCCCGAATCGGAAGACGACCATGGGCAAAGTCTCGCTATCCAAGGTGTGGAAGGTCTACGACGGAAAAATCGTCGCCGTGAGCGACGTCAACCTGGAGATACGGGACGGGGAGTTCATGGTCCTGGTGGGGCCGTCGGGTTGCGGGAAGTCCACGACGCTGCGCATGATCGCGGGCCTCGAACACATTTCGTCGGGGGAAATCGCCATCGACGACGTGGTGGTGAACGACATTCCGCCCCGGAACCGCGACATCGCCATGGTGTTCCAGAGCTACGCCCTCTACCCCCACATGTCGGTGCGGGAGAACCTGAGCTTCGGCCTGGTCATGCGCAAGATGGCGGCGGAGGAGATAGGGCGCCGCCTCGCCAGGGCGGTCGACATCCTAGGCCTGGGCGACCTGCTCGCGCGCCAGCCCAAGGCCCTGTCCGGCGGGCAGCGGCAGCGGGTGGCGATGGGGCGGGCCATCGTCCGCGATCCCAAGGTGTTCCTCTTCGACGAGCCCCTGTCCAATCTCGACGCCCGGATGAGGGTGGAGATGCGCAAGGAAATCATCAAGCTGCACCGGCGCATCGGGACCACCATGATCTACGTCACCCACGATCAGGTCGAGGCCATGACCCTCGGCGACCGCATCTGCGTCATGGAAAGCGGCGTCATCCGCCAGATCGGCACCCCGGGCGAGGTGTTCGACAACCCGGAGAACGCCTTCGTCGCCGGCTTCATCGGCACCCCGCCCATGAACCTGCTGGAGGGCGGACTCGATCGCTCCGGCGGCGGCGGCGTCTTCCGGGACGGGGATCTGGCGGCGACCCTCCCGCCCGCCATGGCCGGCATGCTGCCGCCCGCCGGGGTGGAGAGGGTGTTTCTCGGCCTGCGCCCCAAGTCGTTCGTGTTCCGCAAAAAAGCCCCGGCGGACGCGCTCCGCGACGTGTGGACCGTCATGCCGGAGGTGGCGGAGATGCTTGGCGAGGAGTCGCTGGTGCATGTCCGCGCCGGCCGGCGCCGCTTCGTCATCAGCGTCGATCCCCACGATCTGCCCGAGATGGACCGGCCGCTGGAAATCTGCCCCCTCATGAATCGGGCGCACATTTTCGACTCCCGGTCGGGGCGAAACCTGAGCCGGGGGCTGGTTCTTCCCGGACGGCACAGCATGCGCCGGATTTAGGGCTCGTCGGGAAATAACCGTAACGGGTTCATCCATCGTTGGCCCGGATCTCCCGTGTTTTTTCCGCCGAACCACCCTTACCCCGGGGCGCGGCGGCTTATCGCCCGCGGGGCGCTTTCTTGCCGAAATGGCGAATTTTATTCATTTCCGCGCCCTTGGAGCCGGTTGACGAATTGCCGGGTCGTCCGGGTCGGGCGGCGCGAAACAGGAGATTGCCATGCCATTGCGGGATACGATAGCCGACGTCGGCGTTCACCTGGTGGAAACGCGGGCCAAGGGCAATTTGGCCGATTCGACCCGAAACGTGGAGATTATCGGTTTTGTGGTGGTCGAAATCAGAACGAGGGGGGGCTTGTCCGGGATAGGCTTGACCTACCACGAAGTCGGCGGCGCGGCTGTCCGCGAATTGATCAAGATCGATCTGGCCCCGCGCCTGCTTGGGCGCAGCCCCTTGGAGACGGAAGCCCTGTACGAGGAGAATTTCCACTACCTTCGCGGGATTGGGCGAAAGGGACTGGCGTTTTGCGCGTACAGCGCGGTGGATATCGCCCTTTGGGATCTGAAAGGGAGGATGTTCGGATTGCCGCTCTACCGGCTGTTGGGGGGGAAAAGAAACATCGTTCCGATTTACGCCAGCGGAGGCTGGACCTCCTATAGCCTCGGCGAACTGGTCGACGAGGCGAGGAAAATGGTGGAGAGGGGGTATGACAAAATAAAGGTCAAGGTCGGAATCGAGGCGGGAACGAATCCGCGGGAGGATTTGCGGCGCATCCGCGCCGTCCGCGACGCGGTCGGACCCGACATCGGCATCATGCTTGACGCCAACAACGTCTGGACCTCCGCCACCGCCGCCCGCTTCGCCAATCAGGTGAAGGAATTGGACATCCTTTTCCTGGAGGAGCCCGTCCCCGCTGACGACATCCCCGGCTTGGCCGGATTCAAGAGGGGGACGGATCTTCCCCTGGCCACCGGCGAGCACGAATACACCCGCTACGGCGTGCGCGACCTGATCGTCGCCGGAGCGGTGGACATCCTGCAGGCCGACATCGTCCGCTGCGGCGGCTTCACCGAAATGTCCAGGATCGCCGCCCTGTCGCAAGCCTGGAATTTGCGTTTGGCCCCCCATGGCATGGAGCACATGCACATGCATTTTCTCGCGGCCGCGGCCAACGGGATTTTCCTGGAACGGCTCTTGATGTACGAGGAAGCGGTCGAAGCGACGTTTGAAAACGCGCCGGTTCCCGAAAATGGCCGGCTCCGCCTCCCCGAGGCGCCGGGGCTTGGCCTTTCACTCCGGGAGGAGGTCAGGAAAAGTTAGAGACCGTTGACAAATAGCCGTCTCGCCGGGTTAGGGTCCGCCCAAAAATAACTTATGCGGGCCTGGACAGGGAAGCGAGTCGCGGCAATAAATTTTCGCCCGTGGGTGGGCAAAATTTACGAGAGCGACGTTGGCGACGCGGTATGAACTTGCATAAGTTATTTTTGGACGAGCCCTTATGCGGCGGCAAAAGCCGGTTCAGGCCGCGGCCATAATGCCGCGCAGGAATTCTCCGCCCCGGCGCACGTCGTCGACCAGCCGGTCTAGGTCGGCGCCGCCGCTCAAATCGCGCCAGGTGCGGGTGCCCTTGGCATTGACGGCCCCGGGGTTGACGAATGGCTCCATAACCACCGCCCCCCGATAGCCGGCCGAGCGCAAGGCTTTGCCGAGCTTGGGCCAATTGATGTTGGTCGGGCCGAGGCCGGGAACCCGGCGATTGGACTCGCTGACGTGGAAATGGGCGAGTCTGCCGCTTCTGCCGGCCAAGGCGACGGCGTCGAACATGTCGTCCTCTTCGATATTCATGTGGAAGCTGTCGAGGTGCACTTTGGCGCGGGGGCTCCCGACCTCTTCGGCGAAGGCGACGGCCTCGGCGGCCGTGTTGAACAGGAATTGCTCGTAACGGTTCACCACCTCGAAACAGTAGTCCACCCCGGCCCTTTCCGCGACCGGCAGGATCTCCCCCAGGCTTTGCTTGCTGAACTCGCGGGCCCTGGCCTTTTCCTCCTCGACGACGGATTCCGGCCGCGGCATCCTCGTCCAGGCCGAATAGATGAGGCCGGACCACGTCGCCGCCCCCAGCTCCGGCGCCCGGTTCAGGACGTCGACGCAGAATTCGATCCCCGCCCGCCGCGTCGCCTCGGAGTCGGCGGAGATGTCGCCCTCCAGCTTGAAGCCGCCGTTCAGCGTCACCGTCAGGCCGTAATCCTCGGCCCGGCGCCGGAAATCCCGGCATTCGGCGCCGGTCATCCTCAAGAACCAGGCGGGGTTGATTTCGAACACCTCCAAGCCGGCCCGGCTGGTCAAATCAAGCATGCGAAACACATCTTGTCCGGCTTCGCTCCCCCACCAGTATCCCATGTGCAAACCGATTTTGTTCATCGTCGAACCCTCCGGCCGCCGCGGACCTCGCCCGGGAATGAAAGATCCTCGTTTCAGCGCTTGAGCACCCGATCAACCGCCGCGCAAACGTCGCCGGCGGTCAGGTTGAAGCGGCGGTCGAGATCGTCCGGGCTCCCGGAACAGCCGAACTCGTCGTCGACCGCCACCATTTCCAGGGGAGTGGGCAGACCGAGGGCGAGAGCCTCGCTGACCGCCCCCCCGAGGCCGCCGCACCGGTTGTGATCCTCGGCCGTCACGATTCGGCCGGTTTTACGCGCATACCGCAGCAGAAGCTCCTCGTCAAGCGGCTTTATCGACACCATGCTGACGACGGCGGCGCCGATGCCGGAAGCCCGCAGTTCGCCGGAGGCCTCGACCGCCTTGGCGACCATCCCGCCGACGGCGACAATGGCCGCGTCGTCCCCGTCGACAATCACGTTTCCCCGGCCGATCCCCACCTCGCAGGGCGTGCCCGGGGGATGGAGGTCGGGAACCGCGTTGCGGGCGAGCCGCAGATAAACGGGGCCGTCGTACCGCAGCGCCGTCTCGACGGCGGCCTTGGTCTCGCGCTCGTCGCAGGGGCACAGCACGACCATGCCGGGAATGGCGCGCATGAGCGCGATGTCCTCGAGGCACTGGTGCGATCCGCCGTCGGCGCCCGCCTGCACGCCGCCGTGGGTGGCGGCGACCTTGACGTTGAGCCGGGGATAGGCGATGCCGTTGCGGATTTGATCGTAGGATCTGCCGGCGGCGAAAGAGGCGAAGGTGCTGGCGAACACCGGAACGCCGCAACTGGAAAGGCCGGCGGCGTAGCCGTACATGTTGGCCTCGGCGATGCCCATGTCGATGAAACGATCGGGATGCGCGTCCCGGAAATACACCGTCATGGTCCCCTTCGCCAAGTCCGCGTCCATGACGAAAAAATCGTATTTGCCGGCCAATTCGACCAGCGCCTCCCCGTATGCCGCCCTGATGGCCTTCATTCCGGCGCCTCCCGTCCTTCCGCCCCCAAGGGTCTGCCCAAAAATAACTTATGCCTGTCTAGACAAGGAACCGAGTCGCTCCCGTAAATTTTCGCCCGCGGTTGGGCAAAAATTTACGGGAGCGGCGTTGGTGACGCGGTATAAGCGGGTATAAGTTATTTTTGGACGACCCCCAATTCGGCCATGGCCCTTTCGTATACCTCCCCGGTGACTTGTCCGCCATGCCATTCGACCCGGTTCTCCATGAAGGAAACCCCCTTCCCCTTGACCGTTCGCGCATGCAGGAAGGCGGGGCCGCCCTTGTGCTCCCGGGCGCGCCGCAATCCCTCGTCCAGGGAGGCGAAATCGTGTCCGTCGACCTCGATCGCCTTCCATTTGAAGGCGCGAAACTTGTCGGACATGGGCTGCACGTCCATCACCTCCGCCACCGGTCCGTCAATCTGCAGGCCGTTGGCGTCCAGGATGGCGACCAGATTGTCCAGCCCGAAATGCCCGGCGCTCATCGCCGCCTCCCATACCTGTCCCTCCTGGCACTCTCCGTCGCCGAGGACGCAATAGACGCGGAAAGGGCGGTTCCTCCTTTTGGCGTAGAGCGCCATGCCGCCGGCGATGCTCAATCCCTGGCCAAGGGAGCCGCTGCTCATGTCCACCCCGGGAACCTTTCCCAGGACGGGGTGCCCCTGGAGGGGGCTGTCGATTTTCCGGAGCGTCGACAGAAGCCCGCGGTCCAGAAACCCCCGCCGGGCAAGCGCCGAATAGTAGGCGGGACACGCATGCCCCTTCGACAGGATGAAACGATCCCTGTCCGGGAGGCCGGGATTGGCCGGATCGATGTTCATTTCCGAGAAGAAGAGAATCGTCACTATGTCGGCGACGGACAGGGCGCTGCCCGGGTGGCCCGAGCCTCCGTGATAAAGGCTCTCAAGGGAATCGATTCGAATTCCCCTGGCGATTCCCTCCAGTTCCTTCAGCTTGTTCGCTTCCATCCGTCCGCTCCCCCGTAAAAGAACCCCGGCATACGCGTTTTCCGCGCCTGCTCCTCCAGTTCCCGGTTTTTCTCCTTGGTGAGCATTTACGCCCTCCTCCTCCCTAAGAGGCTGTTGTTAAATGCCGGATCGTGGGGTTGGACGAGGAAAAAGGCGCCGGCGGGATGGTTTTTGGCCGGAGGTCAAGGGCAAAAATCATCCGGGAAGCGACTTTTGACGCGGTATAACCAGATGAGACGGTATTTAACAACACGCTCTAACGGATTCGCGGCCGACCCTTGCCTCCGTCTTTCGCGGTCGATTTTCCCCCCGGCGGGATGTTTGTCAAGTGGCTAATCCGGAAAATTCCCGCCTTGGAATCTGGTGACAAATTGCCGTCTCCTCGGGTTATACCGCGTCAAAAGCCGCTTCCCGGACGATTTTTGCCTTTGACCCCCGGCCAAAAATCATCCCGCCGGCGCCTTTTTCCTCGTCCAACCCCACGATCCGGCAATTTGTCAACCAGCTCTGAAAGTCCGCTTCCCGCACCCCGTTTAAAAAATGTCAATTCCGAAATTTTATGGTGGCACGCCGCCGGCCATCGCCATTATTGCCGAACGTAGATCCTAAACGCCTTGGCAACCGAATTGCACGTTAATGGAATGGAGATAATATGTATTCTAAAATGAGCGCACATAAGACTTATTATCGGACCTGAATTTTACTTGGCGTCTGATTTAGACTTTACTTATTACGATTCATAAAATCACCTTCTATGGTGGTGTCACTCTAAGAGCGTGTTGTTAAATGCCGTCTCGTCGGGTTATGCTGCGTCAAAAGCCGCTTCTCGGATGATTTTTACCCCTGGCTGCCGGCCAAAAATCATCCTGCCAGCGACTTTTTCCTTGTCTAACCCGGGCGATCCGGTATTTAACAACACGCTCTAAAAGCCGGCTTCGCGCGATCCCGCGGCAATTCGAACGGGAATCAAGTTCCGTGGCGATAAAATTGAGATTTTACTACCATGCGTTGAGGGAACCTCCTGGGAGAGGATCCGGAATTGTCCTGCTGCCGGCGGCGGAAGCGTCCGGAAATGGCGACCGCCATCGGTATAATCAATACATGGCGGGCGTTTTGCCGACGACGGCGGGTTCTTTGAGGATGTGCGACATTGTGTTAAAGGATTTTTCCGAGGTGATGGACAATAAAAGGGAAAGCGTCGTAACCGGGAACAATGACATTGAATTGGCCGTGACGAAAAACGGCGTCCAGGTGAGCATAACCCCTTTCGAGGAATGGTCGGATCGGCCGGAGGGGCGGTTCACCCTGGATGAATGGGTAAAGGCGATGACCGAATGGCGCAAGTTCCTGTCGATGCCGAAGTCGCTTGATTGCGCGGTTGAATTCGAATTGTAGTTTTTTGGGTTGGGTTGACTAAAAACGTCCCATTGAAACACAAGCGGTTTAATTTTTAAAAGCCGACAAGGAGACGCGCGTGCTGAAAACGACGATAATTCATCCCGAGCTTGTCCAGGCCCTGGCGGAGGCCGGCCACGGGGCCCGGATTCTGGTGGCCGACTCGAATTACCCGGTGTCGGTCAAGGTCAATCCGGCCGCCCGGCGGGTGCATCTCAACTTCGTACCGGGCATCGTGTCGGGCCCGGAGGTGGTGCGGGCGCTGGTCGGCGCCGTGCCGATCGAATCGGCCGTCTACCTGGCGCCCGGGGACGGAACGCTCCCCGAGGCGGTGAAGGAGTACCAGGCCCTTCTGGGAAAGTCGGTTCCCCTCGACAAGCTTGATCGCCTCGCCTTCTACGATCTGGCGAAGTCCGGCGACACGGCCCTGGTCATCGCCACCGGGGAAAGCAGGACCTACGCCTGCCTGCTGCTCACGGTCGGAGTGGTGGCGCCCGCCTAGGGCTCCGTAAAGTCCAAATCCTTGCTTTGGACTTTACGGGCGGGAACCGTCTTCGCCGCGGCGGAAGCAAAAAAAATAAAAATCGCTTGACAGTTTCCTAAAACATATTTATATAATTATCACTTGCGCCAAAAACCGAAGTTCACTAGGCCTTGCCGCGACCCGTCGCATCTCGTTGATGGCGCATTCAAGCAATATCCCAATTGCGAAATAAGGAATGTAACCGGTTGGGCTTTATTTTTTGTCGTTAATGCATACGTATGCATAAAATTTTTCCGGAGGAGGCTTCGCCATGAAAATATTTCGCCTTTTCGCATGTTTAAGCGCATTGGGTCTCGCCGCCGTTACCGGTTCGACTTGGGTTTCGGCCGGGGATGGGATGCCGGGGAAAAAATTGCTGGTCGGTACCATGGCCAATTCCGTGGGGCTGCCGTTGCAACGGGCGGAACAGGCGGGATATTTCAAGGATGCCGGCTTGACGGTCGAGGTGGTGGTTTTCGCCACCGGCGCCCCCATCAACGAAGCGATGGCGGCCGAGGAGTTGGACTTGGCCGTGAGCGGCATGGCCTCCGTCTACGCGCTCGCCACCGGCAGGTATAAATACATCGGCGAAGGTTGCATAACCATCGAGGGGCAAACCATGTTCGCCAGGAAGGACAGTCCCGTCGCCCTTTCGAAAGGCGTCATCGCCGGCACCTTCGGCAGCGCCGCCACGGTGAAGGGCGCGTCCATCCTTGGCCCCCTGGCCACCTCCGCGCATTACCTCGCCATCAAATACGCCGAATCCTTCGGGTTGTCGACCGACGATTTTCAAATGGTGTCGATGGAATTTCCCCAAAGCTATCAAGCCTTCGTCACCGGCAAGGGCGACCTCATTTCGACCACCCCCCCCTATTCGATGCAACTCGAGGACGCCGGATACGTCAAGGTCTGCGATCTGACCCAGGTTTTGGGAAGCCCCCTGGTCGACGCGAACTATGCGCAAAACAAGGTGTGGAAGGAACGGCGGGGGGATCTGCTCGCCTTCCTCGACTGTTATTACCGGGCGTGCAAGGATCTAAACGACAATCCCGGGATGCGGAAAGGCATCGCCAAAAAATGGTATGCCGAGGAAGGGAAACGGTACTCCGACGCCGACCTGGACTCGGAGGCGAAACGACAAACCTATCCCACCCTGGACATGCTTTTGACCCCGAAGTTTCCCTTCGCCTTCACCATGATCGCCATTGGCGAATTTTTCGCCGGGCAGGGGATGATTGCCAAGGAAAACCTGCCCAACATAAAGGCGAGTCTGGACAGCTCGCTGGTCGAGGAACTGAAGGCGAAACAATAGTCCCGCCCCCGAATCGGGTGCCGGTCGCCGGAGGGCGAACGCGTTGTCCGTTCCCGGCGGCACAAACATATCAATTTAGAGGAGATGAACATGACGAAATGTGTGCGCATGGCGCTGGCCGCCGTCCTGTTTCTGGCCGCCGCGGCGCCGACGGCCTTCGCCGCCGATCCCGGCAGGGCGTCGGGAAGGAAGTTGCGGGTGGGAACCATGGCCATCGCCCCCGGCCTCCCCGTTCACCTGGCCGAGCTGAACGGCTACTTCAAGGATGCCGGACTGAATATCGAAATCATCATCTTCCCCACCGGAGCCCCCATCAACGAGGCCATGGCGGCGGACGAACTGGACATCGCGGTCAGCGGCATGGCTTCGGTGTATGCCCTGGCCACCGGCCGCTACACCTATATCGGCGACGGTTGCATCACTCTGGAGGGGCAGGCGATCTATGCCAGGAAGGACAGCCCCATCGCCAAGACGAAGGAGGCGGGAAAAAGTTTTCTCGGCGACACGGCGACGGTAAGGGGCGCGTCCATCCTCGGTCCCCTGGCGACATCCGTACACTTCATGGCCATCAAGTACGCCGAATCGTTCGGCTTGACGGACGGCGACTTCAAGATGGTTTCGATGGATTACCCCCAGGCCTACCAGGCGTTCATCACCGGCCAGGGGGATCTTGCCGCCACCATCACCCCCTATTCCAGCCAGCTTGAGAACGCCGGCTACGTGAAGGTTTGCGATCTCGCCGACGTCATGGGCGCTCCGCTGGTCGACGCCGTGTATGTGCAAAAGAATTTGATGAAGACGATGCGCCCGGACATGGTCGCGTTCCTGAAATGCTATTACCGCGCCTGCGAGGAACTCATCGGCAACCCGGACATGCGCAAAAGCGTCGCCAAGAAATGGTACGCCTCCGAAGGCCGCAATTACACGGACGCCGATCTGGATGTGGAACTCCAGAGGCAGACCTACCCCACCCTCGGCACCCTGATGAGCAAGCGCTACCCCTTCGGCTTCACCATGACCAACATTGTCGGCTTCTTCGTCGACCAAGGGATGATTCCCGAGGAAAACCGGGACAACGTCGCCGCCAGCCTGGACAGTTCCATTGTCGAGGGGTTGAAGGCGGGGAAGTGACGGAAGCGGCGGTTGAACGGGGAAAACGGAGTCGGGAGGCGCTTTTCGCGGCGGTTCCCGATTCCGGAATTTCAAAATCCCGGGAGACTGTCGACAAATTGCCGTCTCGTCCGGGTTTACCGCGTCAAAAGCCGCTTCCCGGATGATTTTTGCCCCTGATCGCCGGCCAAAAATCATCCCGCCGGCGCCTTTTTCCTTGTCCAACCCGAACGATTCGGCATTTATGTACGAGCCCTAACGGCACGCTCCAAGGCGGAAGGCGGCGGCGCATGCGGGATGACAACAGGCGAAATCAATATTTCTTGGTGTCGCTGGCGTCGGTAATCACGGTGCTCCTGGTTTGGTACGCCTGCATCGACGTTCTCGAACTAAAGTCCCAGATTGTTTTTCCCGGTCCGGTGAAGATATTTCGGACGTTCATTCTGAAGCTCCATACCCGAAGTCCCGACGGCGCGACGCTTCTGAGCCACCTGGGAGCCAGTCTCAAGGTGACCATGCTCGGCTATCTCCTCGGGGCGGCGGCGGGCATACCCCTAGGCATCGCCATGGCCTGGAACAGGCTTGTCGATCGGCTCGCCAAGCCGTTGTTCGACTTGTTGCGCCCGATCCCCGGCATCGCCTGGATTCCGCTTTTCATATTGCTGTTCGGAATCGGCACCTTCTCCAAGGCGCTGGTGATTTTCCTGAGTTCGTTCGTGGCCTGCACGGTGAATTCCTTCACGGGGATCCGGCAGACGAAGGACGTACACCTGTGGGTCGGCAACGTCTTCGGCGCCACCCGGAACCAGCTGCTGTTCCGCATAGCCGTCCCGACCGCGATTCCGATGGTTTTCACCGGGCTCCGGGTGGCCCTGGGGGCATCGTGGGCGGCGCTGGTGGCGGCGGAACTTCTCGCCTCGAATGTTGGCCTAGGCTACATGATTCAGCAGAGCCGGGCCATTTCCCGAACCGACATTATCATCGTGGGCATGCTGGCCATCGGCATGGTAGGGGCAATCCTGGACAAGATTCTGCACGCCGTCGAGGCCAGGGTCGCCAAGGGGATGAACGTCCGATGATGAAGATTCGCTTGTCCCGGGGCATGATCGATGTTTTGTCGGGGGCGGCGTCGATCGGCTGCTTTCTCCTCCTCTGGCTGGCGTTGACGCGGCATACCGGCCTGGGCGAGCTCATTCCGGGACCGGACGTGGTGCTGGCGGCGTTGTTCAAGGGGCTGTTCGGAAAAGTCGGGCGGCACGGCATCCTCGTACACGCCGGCTACAGCCTGGCGCGGGTGCTGGCCGGCTTCGCCATCGGCGGCGCGGCCGGGGTGGTCATCGGCCTGTCCATGGGCTGGAGCCGTTTCGCCGAAGCGGTGTTCCAGCCGCTGTACCGGGTGGTGCGGCCTATTCCCCCCATCGCCTGGATTCCCATCTCCATCATCTGGTTCGGGCTCGGCGAAAGCGCGAAGGTGTTCCTGATTTTCCTGGCCTCCTTCGCCAACGTGACCCTCAACGCCTGGAGCGGAGCCCGGGACGCGGATCGGCAATTGATTGGCGCCGCCAGGATGCTGGGCGCCAATCAGCGGCAGATATTCCTCACCATCGTCCTCCCCTCGGCCGTGCCGCAGATATTCGCCGGCCTCCAGGTGGCGATGTCCAACAGTTGGGCGACGGTGCTGGCGGCGGAGATGGTGCGGTCGTCGGAGGGGCTCGGCTGGATGATCGTCACCGGCATGAGCAACAACGACATCGTCCAGATCCTTTCCGGCATCGTCGCCATCGGGGTGGTGGGGTTCGTCCTGTCGGTGGCCATGCGGAAGGCGGAGGCGCTTCTATGTCGCTGGAACCACGGCGGCCGGTAGAGCACGTCATCGAATGCGAAAACATCGGCAAATCCTTCCCCGCCCCCGGCGGCGGGCGGAGGGAGGTGGTGCGGGGCATCACGCTTCGCGCCCGGGAAAACGAGTTTCTCGCGCTATTCGGCCCGGGGCAATGCGGCAAAACAACCTTGATCAACCTCATCGCCGGCCTGGATTCCGTCACCTCCGGGCGGGTGCTGGTGAACGGCGAGACGGTGCGCGAACCCGGCCCCGAACGCGGGGTGGTCTTCCAATCGACCGCCATTTTTCCTTGGCTGACCACGATGGGCAACGTCGAATACGGGCCGAGGATGGCCGGGATGGGCAGGGCCGAAAGGCGGAGGAAAGCCCAGCGTTACATCGATCTCGTCGGTCTGCGGGGCTTCGAGAACGCCTTTCCCGTCCAGTTGTCCGGGGGAATGAAACAGCGCGTCGGCATCGCCCGCGTCTATTGCAACGAACCCCGGGTCATGCTGATGGACGAGCCCTTCGGAGCCCTGGACGCGCAGACGCGCTATCTCATGCAGGAGGAACTGCGGAGGGTGTGGGAGGCCGAGAAGCGCACGGTGGTGTTCGTGACCAACAACATCGAGGAAGCGATCTATCTCGCGGACCGGATCGTGGTGCTCAGCAACTGTCCGGCCACCATAAAGCGGGAATACGCCATCGACCTGCCGCGTCCGAGGAATTACGTCTCCCCGGAGTTTCTCGGGCTCCGCAAGGAGATAACCTCCATCATGGACAGCACCCTCTGACATCGGAGCCGGCCATGGGGTCCAACGCGAAGGTGAAAGTTCGCCATCTCACGAAGAAATTCGGGGATCTCCTGGTTCTCGACGACGTGTCCTTCGAAGTCGGGGACGGCGATCTGCTTTGCGTGGTCGGTCCCACCGGCTGCGGCAAGACGACCTTCCTGAACAGCTTGACGAAAATCTACGACATAACCTCCGGCGAGATTCTCCTCAACGACGAACCGGTCGACCCCGGGCGGCACAACATTTCCTACATCTTCCAGGGGGACTCCACCATGCCCTGGCTCACGGTGGAGCAGAACGTCCGCTTCGGCCTGGACATCAAGGGGTACCCGGAGGCCAGGAAGCGCGAACAGGTCGACAAATACCTGGACATCGTCGGCCTTGACGCCTACCGCGGGTATTACCCGAAGCAGCTTTCGGCCAGCATGCTGCAGCGGGTCGGCATCGCCAGGGCCTTCGCCACCGAGCCGGAGCTGCTTCTGATGGACGAGCCGTACGGGCAGCTCGACATCGAGTTGCGCTTCAAACTCGAGGACGAGTTGGTGAAATTATGGCGCCTCACCGGAACCACGGTGATTTTCATCACCCACAACATCGAGGAGGCGGTGTATCTCGGCAACAGGATAATGGTCCTGACCAACAAGCCGGCCGGCGTCAAGGAAACGCTCAACGACGATCTGCCGCGACCGCGGGACATAACGGCCCCGGAATTCGTGGAGCTCCGCAACCGGGTCACCGATCTCATCAAATGGTGGTGACCGCCCGCCCGGCGGGCGCAACCGGGAATGACTGGCCCGTTTTCGCGTTTTCGGGCACAATTCCGGGTGGCCGGCGGGCGCCGGGGATGGGTCGGGCGGGCCGGGCGCCGACGAAAACTCCATAGGAGAGCCGCATGCGCGCCATCACCATCATGTACGATTCCCTCAACCGCAACTATCTCCCCGATTACGGGGACGCGATGACCATAGCCCCCAACTTCGCGCGGCTCGGGGAACGGACCGTCACCTTCGACAACTTTTACGTCGGCAGCCTTCCCTGCATGCCGGCGCGCCGGGAGTTGCACACCGGCAGATACAATTTCCTCCACCGTTGCTGGGGTCCCCTCGAGCCATTCGACGATTCCACCGCCAAAATTCTTTCCGACCACGGCGTCTACACCCATTGCGTGACCGATCACTGTCACTACTGGCAGGAGGGCGGCGCCAGCTATTTGACCAAATTTTCGTCATGCGAGACGATTCGCGGCCAGGAAGGGGATTTCTGGTACGGGCGGGCGGACAACTTCATCCGCAATTACGACATACGCCGCCATGACGCCATCAACCGCGAATACATGCCCCGCGAGGAGCAGCATCCCCACGCCGGAACCTTCGCGGCCGGCATGCGGTTCCTCAAGGACAACGTGGACAGGGACGACTGGTATCTGCATATCGAATACTTCGATCCGCACGAACCTTTCTTCGTCCCGCGGAAATACAAGGAGCTCTATCCCGGCGGGGCCGAGGCCGCCTTCGACTGGCCCGGCTACGGCGAGATCGATCCAGATTCGCGGCAGGCCGGGGAGGCGAAACTGCATTACCGCGCCCTTCTCTCGATGATGGACAATTACCTGGGAAAGGTGTTGGACTTCATGGACGAAAACGGCATGTGGAAGGACACCCTGCTGATCGTCAACACGGATCACGGTTTCCTGTTGGGGGAACACGGCTATTTCGCGAAGAATTACATGCCAAGCTACGATCAGCTCGTCCGCATCCCGTTCTTCATCTGGAACCCGGCCCTGGGGAAGGCGGGCGAACGCCGGGCCAACCTGGCGCAAACGCCGGACATCGCCCCGACCATTCTCGAATATTTCGGCTTGGGTAAACCCGGGGACATGCTCGGCAAGTCCTTGTGGCCGGTGGTCGCCGATGGCGCCGACATCCACGACCACATCCTCTTCGGCTATTTCGGCAAGCATGTCAACGTCACGGACGGCCGTTACGTATATATGCGGGCGGGCAGGAGCGCGGATGAAAACCTTTTGATGAACTACACCCTCCTTCCCCTGCACATGATGATTCCCTTCGCCCTGGAGGATTTGCGCAAGGCCGACAAAACCCTGACCGCCGATTTCTCGTTCACCAAGGGCGCGCCGATCATGAGGATCCCGGCGAGCGGCGCCACCTCCCCCGACAACAGCTGCTATCAATACGAGGAACACCTGAAATACGGCGACTTGCTGTTCGATTTGCGGACCGATCCCGGCCAGACGGCGCCTTTGCGGGATGCCGGGATCGAGGGCCGCCTCATCGCCGCCATGAAACGGCTGCTGAGCGAAAACGAGGCTCCGGCCGAGTTGTACGAAAGAATGGGACTGCCCGCCCCATGACCTCGAAGGAATTCGCCCATCTGCTGGGCGTCTCGCAATCCACCGTGTCCCGGGCCCTGAACAACAGCCCGCTCATATCCGAATCCCGGAAAGCCTTCATCCGCCTGAAGGCGGCGGAATTCGGCTTCGAGTTGAACAGCCAGGCGCGGAGCCTCAAGACCAACCGCACGGGGACGGTCGGCATCCTGTTTCCCCGGCATTTCAAAAGCATGAACGACAATCTGATGTTGACGCATTTGTATGATCGCATACAAAAGGAATTGATCGCCAGCGACCATGACATCATGACCGTTTACGACTACGGCGAAAACCGGGGAATATCGGCTTTCGAGCGCATCATCAAGAGGCGCAAGGTCGACGCCCTGATTATTCTCAGGTCGGAATTGTCGGAGCGGGAAATGGATTTGATCCGGGAAAACAATTTTCCCTGTGTATCGATGCTGCTGACCGGGAGCCAAAAGAAGCCGCTCTACTACTGCCTTTCGGACAGCCGGCTCGGCGGGGAGCTGGCGGGGGATTTTTTCGGCGGCTTCCCCGAATTCGCCATGATGTACATCGGCATCGACGAGGATCCCGACGAATCCCGGAACCGTTGCGCCGGCTTTCGTCGGGGGCTGGCAAAACACGGCCGGAAACTGCCCGCGGCCAACGTTTTTTCCTGCGGAATGTCGTTCGCCTCCGCCTATGAGCTCGCCGGAAAAATGCTGCCCGGGCTGGGCGAGAACAAGACCGCCGTCTTCGCCTATAACGATATCGTCGCCCTGGGGATAATCGACGCCATCCGCGAAAAGGGGATCGCGATTCCCGGGCGGGTTCAGTTGATCGGGATGGACGACATTCCCCTGGCGGGGTGGATGCGGCCGCACCTGTCGACGCTGCACATTCCCGTGGAGGACATGGTGCCCAACGCCTGCAAGCTGATCCGCGATCTGATCGAGGGCAACGACATGGGCGATTATCGGTCCATGTATCAACCCACGCTGATAACCAGGGACACCACGCTTTCCCGCCCGTCCGCAAGGGGATAAACGGCACTCTGCCCGAAGCGGCGAAAGACCGCCACAACGCGTTTCCCCGCCCGCAAGCCCTCGCTAATCCAACGTTGGATCACTCCCCGCCGTGAAGGCCATTTACTTGCTCTCGAATTCGCGGCCTCGACATCGATTTTATTTTGAACGGATGTTCCAGTATAATTCGTCGTCCCGGAAAAATATAGTGGTGGAGCGGTCGGCCGGTCCGGCGGGGGGCTGGTCAAGCCGCCCGGGCGGGGGAAAAGCGGAAAAATGCCGGGATAAGGCGGCAAAAAGGGCGATTTTCCAGGAATTGACAAAAAATGCGACAATGAACCTAATGAGCAATCTCGGATTTTGGCCAACGGCGGAGAGAACCGCGTTGAGGCGATCCCCTTCCTCCCCTCGAAGGAAATTCCGTCCCAGCCGGCCGTCATTCTTCATGTGCCCAATCACCGGTTCCATTGCCGAACGGCGACGCACCCACCGCTGGAGGGAGGGAGGACGTCCGCGGCTGTCGCAAAGGTGGACTTCCACCGTCCCC
>JAISYL010000261.1 GCA_031269935.1 Planctomycetota bacterium | reverse complement strand
GGGAATTAAATAAAACAAAGATTGCCGGGGGAGAGATGATTCGGGAGGAATGACTTTGGTTCCGATAATAAGTCTTATGTTGCGTTCATTTCGTCATACGCATTGTGGTACCCGCCATCTGGAGTGATTTCCGGTTTTTCCACTCCTATCGGGCCATCCCAGTGGCGAACCGGCAATTTGTCCGCCAACCCTCAAGCAGTCGCCGACACCGCCGACACCCGGGCACTTCCGCAAAACCCGTGATCGGCAGAACAATTCTTAGCCGCACAAACATTGTATCAACCGCGCCTTTTATTGCAAGCATATTCTTTTGATTTTCAGGAATTCACCAGGGCCTGCGCATGAAATCTTCAATAAAACCGGCCCGTTTGAGAAAAAGATCGGCGAAAAATCGGCCGAAAAATCCGGCGTTTCCGTAATATCCATTCTGTACAATGGAGTTATTTTCATGTGTCAGCCCTGGAAACGCCCCTCAGAGCTTGTTGACAAATTGCCGGATCGTCCGGGTTGGACGAGGAAAAAGGCGCCGGCGGGATGATTTTTGCCGGCGGTCCGAGGCAAAAATCGTCCGGGAAGCGGCTTTTAACGCCGTATGACCCGACGAGACGGCAATTTGTCAACAAGCTCTCAGTACGACGGCAAGCGAAATTGACGGAGAAAAAGACGGTATCCTTGACATTTCAGACCGAGGGGAGAATAATGAATGGCAACAGGGCTTGACGGCGATTCCCAATCCGTCCTTGTCCGCCGGAGCCGTTTTGAATTTCGGTTTTATTTTCCGCGGTTCACTTGAAGCGGACTTGAAGACAGGCAATGCGCCTTTGTGAAAGTGGTTTTCGGCAAGGTTGGTTCAAGGAACGGCGGGTACTCCCCTTCCCTTTGAACCACCTTGCCGAAAACCACTTTATCATGGGCATAAAGTGATCGCAAACGTTGCTTTGCGTCGGGTTCTTGGATTAATTGGAAGGAAAGATGACATGGGATTCGCCGAAATACCCGAAGCTCTGGCGGAACTCAAGGCCGGGCGCATGGTCATCCTGGTTGACGATGAAAATCGGGAAAACGAGGGCGACTTGGTCATGGCGGCGGAGTTGATCACCCCGGAAGACGTCAATTTCATGGCCAGCCAAGCCAGAGGTTGGATCTGCCTCACCCTGGATAGTGAAGCTTGTGAACGCCTGGACCTGCCGCAGATGGTAAGCGAAAACCAGGCGGCTCTCGGTACCGCCTTCACCGTCACCATCGAGGCGAAAACCGGGGTTACCACCGGCATCAGCGCCGCCGACCGGGCCCATACCATCCGGATCGCCTCCCGGGCCGACGCCCGCGCCTCCGATTTGGTGCGTCCCGGCCATGTGCAGCCGATCCGGGCCAGGCCCGGGGGGGTTCTGGTTCGCACCGGCCAAACCGAAGGTTCGGTCGATCTGATGCGCCTGACCGGTCTCCGGCCGGCCGCGGTGATTTGCGAAATCATGAACGAGGACGGCAGCATGGCAAGGCTGCCGCGGTTGGAGGAATTCGCCCGCCGCCATCAATTGAAAATACTCTCGGTGGCCCAGATAATCGAGTACCGCCGGCGAACCGAACGCCTTATCGCCAAGGCCGCCTCCGTCGACATGCCCACTTCCCTGGGGCATTTCCGTTTGCATGCCTATCAGGTGGAAATTCTGGAGGAGCTACACCTGGCGCTTGTCATGGGCGACGATCTTTTTCCCGGCGCCCCGGCGAGCGGGGTTCCGGTGCTTATCCGGGTCCATTCGGAGTGCCTGACCGGGGATGTATTCCATTCCCTGCGCTGCGACTGCGGCGAACAGCTCCAGACCGCCATGCGGATGATCCAGGAAGAGGGACGGGGGGTGATAGTCTACATGCGCCAGGAGGGCCGGGGCATCGGCCTCGACAACAAGCTGCGCGCCTATGCCCTGCAGGAGCAGGGGCTCGACACGGTGGAGGCCAACATCCGGCTTGGCTTTCCGCCCGATTTGCGCGACTACGGATTGGGAGCCCAGATTCTGGCCGATCTAGGGGCGCGCAGCCTGCGCCTGATAACCAACAATCCCAAAAAAATATCCGGCTTGTCCGGCCACGGGCTGGAAATCGTCGAGCGGATTCCCCTGGCCATGAACCCGAACCGGGAAAACCGGCGCTACCTTGAGACCAAACGGACCAAGTTGGGACACTTGCTGCCCGGGGATTTGGCCTGAAGCCGGCCGGAAAGGAGAAAACCGTGTCCAAGACAATCGAGGGCAAGCTCTCGGCCGCCGGCTTGCGGACCGCCATCGTGGTAAGCCGGTTCAACTCCTTCATCACCGAACGGCTGCTGGAAGGGGCCGTCGACGCCCTGCTCCGGCACGGGGCGAAGGACGAGGAAATCACCGTCATCCGGGTGCCGGGCGCCTTTGAAATCCCGGTGGCGGCCAAGGCGGCGGCGGCCAGCCCCGCCTACGACGCCGTCATTGCCCTGGGGGCGGTGATCCGGGGAGCCACCCCGCATTTCGATTATGTGGCATCCGAAATGACCAAGGGCCTGGGGCAGTTGTCGCTTGCCGCCGGAAAGCCGGTGGCCTTCGGGGTGCTCACCACCGACAATATCGAACAGGCGATAGAACGGGCCGGCAGCAAGTCGGGCAACAAAGGCTTCGACGCCGCCCTTACCGCCATGGAAATGGCCGGGGTGCTCCGGCAAATCGGCGTTCCGGGGTGAAACCGCGCAGCCTGGGCCGGCGCCTGGCCCTGCAATACCTGTTCATGGCGGATGTGAACGGTTTCTCCGGCGTCGAAACCCCGGAGGCTTTTTTCCTAGGCCAACTCCAGGCGGAACGGGAGAGGGATGACGTGGAGGAGCCGCGCCCGGACCTCGATCCCGGCCGGCGCCGGGAAGCCGAGGGTTTTGCCCGATCCCTAATCCTGAAAGTGGAGGAATGCCTGGAATCCATCGACCGGGAAATCAGCCAAGCGGCCGACAACTGGACGGTGTCCCGCATCGCCCCAATTGAAAGGAACATTATCCGCCTGGCCGCGGCGGAACTCCGGTTGGGGGATTCTCCCCGGCGGGTGGTACTGGACGAGGCGGTCAAATTGGCCAAACGTTTCGGGGACAAGGACTCATCCTCTTTTGTCAATGGAGTCGCCGATCGCCTATCGGGCGGAGCCTGAACGGGAGACCCTTGTTTACCCACCCTTCCATGGATCTGCACGTTCACAGCGTCTTTTCCGACGGCAAACTTACCCCGGACGAGCTGGCCGCCTTGGCGGCCCGCCGCAACGTCTCGGCCCTGGCCATAACCGACCATGATACATTGGCCGGAGCCGGGGAAAAGTTGGCCGCCTGCCTGGCCCACGGGGTTGAATGCGTCATGGGGGTGGAATTGTCCTGCCGCCTGGAGAAAAAGGAGGTGCACGTCCTTTCGCTTTTCGCCGATCCCGCTTCCAGTCAGCTCGGGCGGCTGCGGGAAATTTCCCTTTTCCGCGAAAAGCGCATGCTCAGGATGCTGGAACGGCTGGCCGGACTGGGGATACGCCTTGAACTGGCGGATCTCGAGGTGGACAAGGCCGGAGTATACGGCCGGCCGCACCTGGCCCGGGCCTTGGTGAGGAAGGGCGCGGTTAGAAACGTGGGAGAAGCTTTCGCCCGCTACCTATACGACGGCGGTCCGGTTCAGATGGAAAAATACGAGCTTCCGGCGGCGGAGGGAATAGAACTGGCCAAGGGGTTGGGCGGGGCGGCGATTCTAGCCCACCCCGGAGTGAGCGATCTGCTTGACGATCTTGATCGTCTGGCCGGCCTGGGGCTGGACGGGATCGAGGTTTACCATCCAAGACACGAAGGCGAAACCATCGCCCGCCTGCTGACCTATTGCCGGGAGAAAAATCTCCTGATCTCCGGGGGCAGCGACTATCATGAACCCGGCGACGGTACGGAAATCGGCCTTCCCCGTACCCCCCGGGAGTTTCTGGAACCGTTACGGGAACGGGCGGCGGCCCGGAAAGGATAGCGATGGGTTTTCTCGCCAAGCTTAAAGCCAGTTTAAAAAAAACCCGCGAAGTCCTTTTCATGGACGTCAAGGACATCTTCAGGATCGGCCGCCGAATCGACGAGGAATTCCTGAGGGAATTGGAGGAACGGCTTCTCCTGGCCGACGCGGGGCCGGGGTTGGCGGCCGAGGCGGTGGGAAAAGTCCGCGCCCGCTTCAAAAACGGCGAAATCGAGGATTCCCGGGAAATCCTGGATTTCCTGAAACAGAGCCTGGCCGACGGCTTGGCCGGCGCCGATTTAGCCCGGTTGGCGAAGAATCCCGATGGTCCGACCGTCGTAATCATGGTGGGAGTAAACGGAGCGGGAAAGACCACCAGTACCGCCAAATTGGCCGGCCATCTGGCCGAACAGGGGAACAAGGTGATCCTGGCCGCCGCCGACACCTTTCGGGCCGCCGCCGGGGAGCAATTGGACATCTGGGGGGGCCGGCTGGGAGTGGACGTCGTCCGGCATCCGGATGGCTCCGACCCGGCGGCGGTGGTTTTTGACGCCTGCACCGCCGCGATTGCCCAAAAAGCGGATTACGTCCTGGCCGACACCGCCGGCCGCCTCCATACCCAGGCCAACCTGATGCGGCAATTGGAAAAAATATGCCGGACGGCCGGCAAACGCATTCCCGGGGCTCCCCACGAAGTCCTCCTGGTTCTTGACGCCACCACCGGGCAGAACGCCTTGTCCCAAGCCAAGATATTCACCGATCTGGTCAAGGTGAGCGGAATCGTCCTCGCCAAACTGGATGGCACCGCCAAGGGCGGGGTGGCGATTGCCGTAAACCGACAGCTTAATCTGCCGATCAAATTTATCGGCCTGGGAGAAAAGGCGGGAGATTTCGCCCCCTTCGACGCCGGCGAGTTTTGCGAAGCCCTTTTCGCGGGAGCGACCGCCGGAAAAACGGTTCAATCTTCCGGCGGCGAAAATTAATCCAGGTTCGACAATCGTTTCCGAAAAGCCGGCGAATCGCCCCTTTGCCCGACCGGACGGATTTTTTTCGGGATATGCCGAGATTATGGGGAAAAGAGGGAAACATCATGGCAAGCGAACGGATTCCGGTTTCGCCAGCCAGGGCGCGGCCAGGGGGGGAAGGGGACGGCTGGCCGGGAAAATGCGGACGGAGCCGGCGGGACGAAGAAGGACGACGGTTCCAAGGGGAGTTTCCCCCAATCGAAGGCACGGCTTCGCCGGGGGGACCCGCCCCTATGATTATTCCGCCTACGAATCCGAACCGGCCACTCCGGAATATCTGGCCCGGCTGTTCGTTCGGCATTCCTTCCCGGTGACGGCCAGACAACTGGAACGGTTTTGGCGCTATTACGAATTGCTGCGCCGGAAAAACGCCAGCCTGGACTTAACCCGCATCATGGGAATCGAGGCCACAACGCTCAAGCATTTCATTGATTCGGCGATAATTCTGCGCTGGTTCGAACCGGAGGGGCCGGTGCTGGACATCGGCAGCGGTCCGGGTTTCCCCGGCCTGCCCTTGGCGATAATGCGGGAGGATTGTCAATTCATCCTGGCTGAAAGCAGGGAGAAGCGGATCGGATTCCTCCGCGAAGCGATTGCGGGGCTGGAATTGAGGAATGTCCGCCTTTTTCCCCGCACGGTGCGGGAAGATTCCCCGTTGGGGGATGAACACGGCCTTCCCCTGGGCGACGTCGTAACCCGGGCCTTGGAAGCCATAACCCCTACCCTTGGAAGGATTCTGCCCTTTATCAAGCCTGGCCGCCAAGCGGTTTTCCTGAAAGGACCGGACTGCGACGCCGAAATTTCGGATGCCCTGTCTTCCTTTCCGGGGATATTTGACCTGACCGGCGACGCGAACTACCGCTTGCCCGGTACGGATCAGAAACGCCGGCTCCCTCGATTCCGCAAGTTGCCGTTTCCCCCAACCGCAAGGAAAAGTCGGGTTTCAGTTGACTTTTAGAGCGTGTTGTTAAATGGGTTGATTTTCGTCAAGCCGGGTTGAAAATGAATATGCTTTTTCACGGCGCCTTGAACGAACAAAAAACCCTACCGTCGGCCCGGATGGAATTGTATAATGAATAACTTCGCGTAAAATTGCAGTCGCGCCCTTGGCGGGGCGGCTTGTTAACCTAAAGGAGGCAGCCAGGAACAGCCATGATCGCTACAATTTCCGACAACCTAGTCGATGTTCTCACCGCCGCCCGCCCGGATTTGGAGTCCCTTTTCTATCTTGATCCGCTGGATTCGCAGCGCGAAAGCTGGAAAAGGGAGATCGAAAAGTTAATCCCCTCGCTTTCCTCCCTGCCCGACGGCGAGGCGAGAGCGGCGGCGGCTTGGCTGGCGGCCGGCAATTTTCCCAAAGCCCTGGACAGCGCCGAAAAGGCCGGACGCCATCCCATCGGCCTCATGATAATCGGCCTCAATCTAGAAAGCGCCGGCCGGCACGAGGAAGCCTTGGCCCATTTCCAACAGGCCGCCCAGGCCGCCCCGACCTCGGTTCCCTTCGCCTTGAAGCCGATTGATTCGCTGCGGAGGCTAGGCCGCCTGGACGAAGCGATGGCGCTGGCGGAGAAACAGCGGAAGCAATTTTCCGACAAACCCGAGTTCGATTACTACCTCGGCCGGATTTTCGAGGATCTTGGCCGCTACCAGGAAGCGCTGGATCATTACCGCCGTTCGCTTGACATCAAGCCCAATTTCTCCGACTGCCTGTTCCGGGGCGCCTACCTGGCCGATCTCCGCGGCCTGGACAATCTGGCCAAGGAATTTTACAGCCGCATCGGACCCGATTCCAACCGGGTTTACATCAACGCCTGCCTCAACCTGGCCTTGATTTACGAGGACGAGGAGGATTATGAAAAGGCGGCGGTCTGTTGCCGCCAAGCCCTTGCCATCGCTCCCGCCAACCGGCGGGCCAAGCTGTTCCTCGCCAACGCCGAAGCCGCCCTGAACATGTATTACTCCCCCGAGGAAACCAAGCAATCGGAACGCATGGAAGCCATACTCCGGGTTCCGGTATCAGACTTCGAGCTTTCCGTCCGCAGCCGCAATTGCCTAGCCAGCATGAATATCATGTGCCTGGGGGATTTGATCAAGCGTACCGAGGCGGAAATGCTTGCCTATAAAAACTTTGGCGAAACCAGCCTGCGGGAAATCAAGGAAATGCTGGCCGCCAAGGGATTGCGCCTCGGCATGATGCGGGAGGACGCGGCCACCCGCCAAGTGATCGAACGGCAAAAACGAAATGCCGGCTCGGAAATCCTGAACAAGCCGATTGACGATCTGGACTTGGGCGTACGCGCCCGCAAATGCATGGAAACCATGGGAATCGCCACCATCGGAGAGCTTATCGGCAGGACCGAAACCGAACTGACCGAAGCCAAAAACTTTGGCCGCGTGTCGCTTATCGAAATCAAGAAAAAACTTTCCGACATGGGACTTTCCTTCAAGGACGGCGAATGAGCGAAAAATCGGGCGAAACCGCTTCCGATCACGGGCCGCCTCGACAACTTTTCGCCATTTCCGACATCCATTTGTCCTTTTCCCGTCCGAAGCCGATGGGCATTTTCGGCCCGGATTGGGAAGGCCACCCCGCCCTTCTGGAAAGCAACTGGCGCCGATTGGTCGGCCGGAACGATTTGGTTCTCCTGGCCGGCGACATCTCCTGGGGCATGCGCTTGCCCGAGGCCTTGCCGGACCTGGAATGGCTGGCCGATCTTCCCGGCCATAAAATACTTATCCGGGGCAACCACGACTATTGGTGGCAGTCGCCGGCCAAACTGGCGACCCTGGAACTTCCGGGGATTCATTTCGTTCAAAATAACCATTTCCTGCTGGATGGAATCGCCGTCGGGGGAACCCGGCTCTGGGATTTTCCCTTCGCCAAATGGGAAATTCATGCCGACAATAAAACGCCCGCCTTTCCGGTCGAACACGGGAAAGGGCGAAAAGAAGACCCGGAACAAATTCGCGCCCGGGAATTGATCCGTTTGGAGATGAGCCTTTCCTCCTTCCCCTCCCGGGCAAAATTTCGGTTGGTCATGACGCATTACCCTCCCCTGGGAGAAAACGGGATCGCCACCCCCCTGACGGAGCGCATCAATTCCCATGACGTGGATTATTGCGTCTTCGGACATATCCATGGCCTTGGCCGGAACCCTGGGCCGGGGGCCGATTGCCGAATCGGCAAGACCAGGTATATTTTGACCGCCTGCGACCACCTGAAGCAATCACCCCTTCCGATCGCCCGGTTATAACCTACGGTTTAACGGCTGGACGGCCTTGGCTATTGAACAGCGATTTTGACTAAAACCTTTTTGCCCTTGGCGGGTTTATTGTCCATACATTGGCCCTTGTGTACATCGGATGGATAAAAGACGGCGAGTTTGGTATCCCCTTGACTAAGGTTGATGTCAGTCTTATGTTTGGCCGACAGGGAAGATTATCCGCGGACGCTCATGGAACTTGAATCACGCTTTTCCACCGAAGAGGCTTGCCGCGAATACCTC
>JAISYL010000195.1 GCA_031269935.1 Planctomycetota bacterium | reverse complement strand
GGATGGAATCGGTCGTTGTCCATCTTTCCACTTGCATAGTCCGTCCCAGCCATCACGGCCCGCGCTGCCCGCATCTCGAATACCTGAGGGAGCAGGTGGCGCGGGCCGGATTGGCGATGATGGAGGGGACCAGAATCTCCCGGCTGGCCGAATCGCGCCGAAGCGGGGGGGAATACCGGATTCCCGGCCGGGATTGATTTTCCCCGGCCGGGTTCATTGATTCCGGCCCTGGTTTTTCCAGCGCCGGTGAATCCAGAACCACTGTTCCGGAGCTTCCAGGATTAGGCGGCTCAGGTCGGCGTTGACCGCGTCCACCAGCCGGCGAATTTCTTCCTTCGGATTGGTATGGGGGCAAGGGCGGTGGGGGATGGGGTTGTAACGGGCCACGAAGCGCCGCCCCGGGCCGTCCGTACGTTTAAGCGCCACCGTGAGAATGGGGGAACCGGAACGCATGGCCAGTTCCACCGGAGCCGTGATGGTACTGGCCGGACAGCCGAGAAAAGGAGACATCAGCCCGCCGGCGCCGGCGTCCTGATCGATTAGCGCTCCCACCACTCCATTGTTCCGTAACGTCCGCAAGGCCTGCCGCATGGCCCCCCGTTTGTCGAAAATGGCAAGCCCGTTTTTTTCCCGAATTCCTTTCACGAACATTTCCAGCCGGGGATTGTCGAGCGGCCGGGCGATGGAACCGCCGGACAGCCCCATCACCCCGGATAGCCAATTGCACCATTCCCAATTGCCGAAATGCGCGGTGATGAAGCATACTCCCCGTCCCTCTTCCAGAAGCTTCCGGATAAGGCCGTCAAGTCCGGCCAAATCCACTAGACCGGCGAAATCGGAAAGGGATAGCCGGGAGAGACGGGCAAACTCGACCAGGGTGACCCCGAGATTGCGGAAATTGCGCCTAGTGAATTCCTTTGCTTCCGCCGGGGAAAGACCGAGCCGATCCGCCGATTGCGTACGTACCGTTTTTCGCCGGCGGCGGTCCAGCAGGCGCCAGGCGTCCCCGATCCTTAGCCCCAGCCCCAGCGCGAATCGCTTCGGCAGCCAAGCCAGCGCGAATACCAGAATCCTGACGCCCAAGTACTCGAAGGCGTGGCGAATTCTCCTTAAGCGGCTTACTTCCATGCGGTCAGCCCGGCTCCGATTCGCCGATTAGCCTGGTCCAGGCTTCCCGATAGCGGGAGCGGGTGGCTTCGATCACCGCTTCCGGCAGGGGCGGCGGCGGCGGTTTTTTGTTCCAGCCGCTTTCCCGCTCCAGCCAGTCGCGGAGATATTGCTTGTCGAACGAGGGGGAAGGGAAGCCGGGCCGCCAGCTTTCCAGGGGCCAGAAACGGGAAGAGTCGGGAGTCAAGACCTCGTCAATCAGGATCACCTTTCCTTCGGCCAGCCCGAATTCAAATTTGCTGTCGGCGATTATGATCCCCTTTTCGCGGGCGTACCGGGCGGCCCGGGAATAAAGTTCCAGGGCCGCCTCCCGCGCCCGGCCTGCGACCTCCTCCCCCTCGGCGTCAATCAAGGCCTGAAAGGGAACGTTTTGATCATGCCCGGTTTCCGCCTTGGTGGAGGGGGTGAATATCGGTTCGTCCAGCCTGTCGCCCAGCCTGAGCCCGGCGGGCAGGCGGATGCCGCATACTTCGCCGGAAGTCTGGTATTCACGCCACCCGGAACCGCTGAGATAACCTCTGACAATGCATTCAAAGGGGATAACCCTCGCCTTTTTTACCAAGAGCGCCCTGCCGGCCAGTTCCCGGCCCGCCTCGGGGGACAAGCCGATTGACTCGATGGGGTCGGCCAGGAGATGATTGGGGATTGTTTCCTGGAGCAAGTTCAGCCAGAATCGGGTAAGCGCGGTTAGAATCCGTCCTTTCCCGGGAATCGGAGTGGGCAAGACCAAGTCAAAGGCGCTGATGCGATCGGTGGCCACCAGGAGCAGGCGTTCCCCCAAATCATAAATGTCTCTAACCTTGCCCCGGCGGGGGGGCGGCAATCCGGCAAGCGAACTTTCATACAATGCGTCCGTGTTTCCCATTTCCCCTCCCCGCCTAGTTGCCGATTTCCTTCAGGGCTTCAATCGCCACCGTCGCCTTGCGAACCTCGCCTTCCTTGAGTTCCTTTTCCCTTTTGAACGCCTCCAGTTCCGCTTCCAGGGCCTTGACCTCCTCCCGGCGGACCGCTTCCAGGGTTTTGGCCTCTTCCAGGGCCGCCGCCGCCGCCCTTTCCTCCTCTTCCCTGGTCTTCAGCCGCTCCGCCGCCTCCAAATGTTGCGAAAGTTTAAGCGCCAAGTTTTTCTCCGTTTCCAGAATCGCCTTGGCCGCCTGTTCGGTCTCGCGCTCCTTCAATTCCCGCAAGGCCATCGCCGCCTTGAACGCCTCGGTCTCGCCCTCGGTCCGCGATTCGCCGGTTTCCGGAACCCGGGAGTATTTATCGGGAGCGTCCCTCTCCGGGGTTTCGGCGGCATTTTCCGGGGAAACGTTTTTCGCCGCTTCCCCCGCCGGTTCGGCCGCGGCGGTGAAAATCGGTTCCGCAATCGCCGCCGGCGGGGCGGCGAAGCGGCTGGACTGGAGGAAGGTGTCGTAGCGGAGGGTGGTGCGGATGGGACCGGTCAACTGGACATACATGGCGTAAACCTGTCCCTCCGGAGGGGTGGGTTTGACATTGCGGAAACGGAGGATGGCGCGTTCGCCCTCCTCGAATACGCGTTTGTCGGATTCCAGTTGAACGCAGGAACAGGAGGTGAACAACCGGCCTAGGGTAACCCTCTCCCCCCGGGGACGAATTATCTCCACCGCCAGGACCGGAGCCTCGTCCCCCAAGGGGAAATCCCCGGACAGGTCCGGGGCCGGGACGATATGGAATCCGCGCGCCTCCATGACCGCATTGACGTTGCGCATGGTCGACACCAGCGGCTCCTCGGCGAAAACCCCTGGCATGGCCATAATCAAAACACCGAAAAGAGTCGAAAGATCTTGGAATGAAAACCGGCGCATGCAATTCCCTTTCCTTGGCGCGGAACAGAAGAAAATCCGCCGGCGGAATATAGGCCGGCTTTGCCGGCCTTGCCGAAAGCCGGTCGGCTCAATCCATTATACTGAAAATGGACATGATGGGGAATCACATAATTTGGCGAAAATGAATAAATCGTCCCGCCGATTTGGGGGTTGACAATGGGATTCCATAATGTAACATCAAAAGGTAGTTGCGGGAAAACTCGTTCTGAAAGTTCCCTGAAGCCTTGAATCGCCCGGTTTAAAGCCGTCTCGTCCGCCGGTTGGGCGGTCGGGGTCGGGGATGGGGCCGGGAGATTTCCCGCGGCCAATTCAATTCGCCCTCCCCCTGGCATAGGATGCCGTATGGCGAATCAGGAAAGCCCCAAAACCGACGATTCCCGGAAAACCGGCCTCGCCTTGCGGCTGTTCCGGTCCGTCTGGAATCCCGATTATCACCGGGCCGCCCGCACCAACGCCCGGGAACTCATTCTGACCTACCTGGTAATCATAGCCGTGATGCTCCTGGGTTGCCTTCATATGGGCGGGATTTTACGCCAACAAATGCGATACTATTCCTCCAGCATCGCCGCGACGCTGGAGGCGAGGCTTGAAACGCTGATAGCCGCCAATAAGGAAATTTTGGCCGAATTTACCGGGATTGTCGGCCGGGATCTTGACAAGGGCGCCTCGGCCGCGGAATTGCGGGCCCGTCTGATCAAACTTACCCGCGATCATTTCAATCCCGGGAACCGGTCCGGCGCCTTCATGGATCTCTATGGTTTCATTGACGGGAACTACCTGGACGGGATGGGGTGGGACCCTCCGCCGGATTTTGTTCCGCCATCCCGTTCCTGGCATGTCGGGGCCATGAAAAACAACGGCGCCCCCCATTTGACGGAAGCATATCTTGACGCCAGGACCGGCCAATACATTTTTTCGGTCGCCCGGGTGGTTTTTGACGCCGCCGCCGCCGCCCGCGGGGTGCTTTCCCTCGACTTCTCCGTCGAATCCCTCATAACCGCCATCCAATCCCTCGAACTGCCCAGCCTGGATTTCATCATCCTGCTTGATCGCTCGCTACGGGTGATCTCGCACCCCAACCGGGATTTTTCCGGGAGACCGGTCCGGGAGATCCCCGGCTTCGCCGATTTCTCGTGGACGGAAGGGCCGGATGCTTCGAAGATAACCCAGTACGGCGATTCGAATCGGGTGTACCTGTTCAATCGGCTGTCCAACGGGTGGTTCCTGGGGATGGCGATACCCCGACCGGACTATTACCAAGACCTTTACCGCATGATCCCGGTCATGGGGAGCGTCGGGGGCCTGCTCATGTTGTGCCTCAGCTACCTCATGGTTCGGTTGAGCGCCGCCCGGATGCGGTCGGAAGAGGAAAGCCGGAGCAAATCAACTTTCCTGGCCCACATGAGCCACGAGATCCGCACCCCCATGAACGCCATCATCGGGATGAGCGAATTGGCCATGCGCGCCGACAACCTGCCGGATGTCGCCGCCTATGTCCGGGACATCCACACCGCCGGCCGCAACCTGCTTTCCATCATCAACGAAATCCTCGACATCTCCCGGATTGAGTCGGGCAATTTGGAAATATCGCCCTTGCCCTATCGCCTGTCCCATCTTTTGAACGACGTGCTGAACGTGGTCCGGGTGAGGCTCCTGGAAAAATCCATTCTTTTGATCGCCGACATCCAGCCGGATCTCCCCCGGCAATTGATGGGGGACGAGGCGCGCATCCGCCAGGTTCTCCTGAACATTCTCACCAATGCGGTCAAATACACCCATGACGGCTACATCTTGCTCAAAATGGCCGGCTCCGCGGGGAGGGAAGGGGAAATCATCCTTTCCTGCGAAGTGCGGGACAGCGGCATCGGCATCAAGCCGGAGGATATGAAACGCCTGTTCGGCCATTTCGTCCGCCTGGACGGCCAAAAGAATCGCGGGGTGGAGGGAACCGGCCTGGGCTTGGCTATAAGCCGGCGACTGTGCCGGGCCATGCGGGGCGAGATCGCCGCCGCCAGCGTTTATGGCAAGGGATCCTCCTTCACTATTACCATCCCCCAGGGAATTTACCAGGCGGAACCCCTGGCGGCCGTCGAGGATCCGCGGGACAAGCGGGTTCTCTATTATGACGAGAGGAGATTATACGCCGCCTCCGTGGCCGCCTCGCTCCAGGCGCTCCGGGTGCCGACGACTCTGGCCAGGAACGGGCGGGAGTTCCTCGATCTGCTGACCGGCGGCGGGCATTCCCTGGCTTTCGTTTCCCCCGGCCTGGTGAACGCCGCCGCCAGTTTGATCCGGAGGAACAATCTGCCCACCCGGCTGGTGCGGCTGGCCAACCTGGGGGACATTACCTCCCATGAGGACGTCCAAACCCTGATCATGCCGGTCCATACGGTGTCCCTGGCCAATTTCCTCAATGGCGGCAGGCCCACCAGCGCCGACTCCCTGAAGGATTATAGCCTGCGTTTCCTCGCCCCTTCGGTACGGGTGCTGGTGGTCGACGACAACCGGACCAACCTCAAGGTCACCCAGGGGTTCCTCCTTCCCCACCAAATGCAGGTGGACCTTTGCGAAAGCGGGGACGAGGCAATCGCCTTGGCCAGGAAGAAATCCTACGATCTTATTTTCATGGATCACATGATGCCGGGAATGGACGGCCTGGAGGCCGCGGCCGTTATCCGAAATATGGAGGGGTACCGGGATGTCCCGATAATCGCCCTCACCGCCAACGCGGTTTCCGGCATGCGCGAAATGTTCCTGGAAAAGGGGATGAACGATTTTTTGTCCAAGCCGATCGATCCGGCCATGATGGATCGCCTTCTGTGCAAGTGGATCCCGGGCGCCAAAAGGGGAGATTCCGCTCGGCTGCGGGCGGAGACGAAGAAAACCGTTCCGCCGGAATTGGATGGCGTCGATCTGCCGGCGGCGCTTAAACGGTTCGGGGGCGATAGCGAATTTTACCGCCGGGTGGCGCGATCCTTCCTGGATGAAACCCCGGGAATCCTGAATCGCCTGCGTCATCCAACCGCCGATAACCTGGATGATTGCGCCTTGGCGGCCCATAGCCTGAAGGGGATTGGTTTCAACATCGGGGCCGAAGCGATCGGAAAAGCGGCGGCGGAAGTCGAGGAGGCGGTCCGAAACCGGGATTTGCCGGCGCTCGAGGCGAAAAACGGCATCCTAATCCCGGCCGTCGAGGCGTTGCTCGCCAGCTTGACCGCGTTCGTTGGGGACGGGAACCGGAATAGTGAGGGGGAACTCCGCGATTCCCCCGATCCGGAGACGCTGGCGGCTGTCCTGGAGGCGGCGGAGAGTTACGACGCCGAAACCCTGGGGAAACTGCTTTTCGAGTTGGAACGGAACGATTACCGGGATGGCGGGGAAATGGTGGGATGGCTGCGGCGGGAATTTGATGGCCTGGAATACCGGCACATCCGGGACCGGTTGCGCCGGGAGTTGGGACAACCGCAATCTTGACGGGCGATTCGAGCTTTGCGGGCCTGTTTATGCCTATGCCGAGGCGGCTTTCCCGAATTCATTTCGCGCTTCGGATTCGCTTTCAGCGATTTCCCTTGCCTTCGGGGGAAAGTTTGATGTTTTTGGCGGCCGCCGCCATGTAGAGATTGTTGACGGCGCTGAGATAGGCGATGATGCAGGCTTTGACGGTGTCGGTTGAGATTCCCCGTCCCGAGACCGAAATTCCGCTGGCGTGGCGCACCGTCACCTGGGCTTCTCCGGCGGCGTCGGACGAATGGCTGGTGGCGCCGATGGAAAATTTCTCCAGGGTCAGGTCGAGCCTGATTATGCGTTGCATGGCGATATAAGCCGCATCCACCGGACCGTTGCCCACCGCCGCATCGCATATTTCCCGGCCGTCGTTGGTCTTGAGGGCCACCCAGGCGGTGGGTCCCCCCGGCACCCGGTTGCCGCAGTTGATTTCATAGGCGCCCAGGGTGTATATGCGTTCCGGGGCGGCCGAGACCACTTCCGCCGCCAGCGCCTCCAGATCTCCGTCCGAAATTTCCTTTTTTTCATCGCAAAGCCTCTTGAACCCGGCGAAGGCCTTGTCTAGTTGCCAAGAGGGCAGGGAATAGCCCAATTTTTCCAGGCGTTCCCCGAAAGCGTGGCGCCCGGAATGCTTGCCAAGGACGATGACGGCGGCGTCGGCCCCCACCTCCTCGGCCCGGATGATTTCGTAAGTGCTCCGTTCGGCCAGCATTCCATGCTGGTGAATGCCGGATTCGTGGGAAAAGGCGTTGGCTCCCACCACCGGTTTGTTGGGCGGGATCGCTATCCCGATAAGTTTGGCGGCCAGCCGGCTGGCGGCGGTCAGCCGGCTGGCGTCAACCCCGGTGTCGGACTGATAGATGTCCCGGCGGGTCCGCAGGGCCATGACTATTTCCTCCAGGGCGGCGTTGCCGCCTCTCTCCCCCAGGCCGTTCAGGGTCGCTTCTATCTGCCCGGCCCCGCCCCGTATCGCGGCCAGGCTGTTGGCCGTCGCCATCCCCAGATCGTTGTGGCAATGCGCCGAAAAGGTGATTTCCGGTCCGGCGCCGATTCCGGCGATCAGGCGGCGGAACAGATCGGCGAACTCCTCTGGCATGGCGTATCCGACGGTGTCGGTTATGTTGAGAATCGTCGCGCCGCCGGTCATCGCCGCCCGGTATAGTGAAATCAAAAAATCCGGATCCGAGCGGCTGGCGTCCTCGGCCGAAAATTGCACCTCCGGGCAAAGGCTTTTGGCCAGGGGAATCGATTTCCGGACGGCGTCAAGCACCTCCTCCCGGGACATTTTCAGTTTATGACGCAGGTGTATGGGGCTGGCCGCGATGAAAACATGGATTCGCCGGCTGGCCGCGCCGGCCAACGACTCGGCGGCCACGCGAATATCCTCCTCCCGGGCCCTGGCCAGGGCGGCAATGGTCGGGCCGCGCACCTCGTCCGCCACGGCCTTGACGCAACCGAAGTCCCCCGGCGAGGCCGAGGGAAACCCGGCTTCGATAACGTCAATCCCCATGGCGGCCAGTTGCCTGGCGATCTGCAGCTTTTCCGCCGGGTTCAGATTCACGTTGGCGGCCTGCTCTCCGTCCCGGAGCGTGGTGTCCAGGATTTTCACCATTCTTTTTGGGCTCATGTCGTTCGTTCTTCAGGGCAGATGTTTAAGGTTTTCCAGGACGGCCAGGATCGCGGCCAGCAGCAGCAGCAAGGCGATCCAGATCAGAACGGTCTTGGGCGTTGAAGATTTTCCCGCGGGTACGCGATTGGCGGAATCGGATTTCGCCGTGTTGGACCGCCGCAACCTTGGTTTGGGGCGGCGCCCGTTCTTCTTTCTAGGCATCGGGAGCTCCGGGGGAATCCCGCCGGTAGACGGCGGCGCATCGGTCGGATTCCCAGACCGTCACCGAAGTCATCTCGGCGCCGGCGGGCAGCTCTCCGGACAGCAGGGCGAAGATATGCTCCGCCAAATTTTCCGAGGTGGGGTTGATGGAATCGAAGGGGGGTATTCGATTCAAAAAAGAATGGTCCAAGCGATCCAGATTCCGTTTCAGGATTTTCTTGAGTACGGCGAAATCGACCAGCATGCCCAGACTGTCCAGGCGTTCGCCGCTTACCACGATTCCGACCCGCCAATTGTGGCCATGCAGATTTTCGCATTTTCCCCGGTAATCCCGCAGTTGATGCGCCGAGGCGAAATAATCCTCCACCCGCAACTGGAACATGCCTACTCCTTGATTTTCGCGTGCGGATCGATAAGGGTGCGGATTTGCACGCCGAAACACTTGTTGATGGTCACCGCCTCCGCCATGGCCACCCTGACGTTGCCCGCCATGACATCTAGGTTTTCCCCCGACGCTTTCTTGAACTCTATGATGGTGCCGGGGCATATTTCCTGGATCGCCTCCATACGCATTTTTTTCACCGCTATGTTGACTATCAGGGGAATGGCGATTTTCATGGCGATGGCGAGATTGTCGGGATCGACTCCCAGTTTTTTCGCCATCGCCGCCTTATTGACGGATGTCTCCCGGATCTTTTTGTCGGCCAAGCCGGTTACGGATTGTTCGATTAGCAGGTTTAAGGTGAAGGGAGGTCTTCCCTCGATGGTCACTTTTATCTTGGAGAAGTAATAATCATCGGTTCCAATCAGCTCATTGGGGTGGGTTTGGGTAAAATCGGCCAATCTGGAGGCGCCGACCGCCGTCTTGATGACACCGCCGATTTCGCTTCGGGCCTGTTGGGCGGCGGGACCAAAGTAATTGCCCACCGCTTCGGAATAGGCGTCCATCCCTTCCGCGTCAAGTTTGGTGTTTTCCGGGTCCGGTTCGCCCCCGAGCATCAGGGCCATCATGTAGGCGACCACTTCCCGGGCTCCGGAAGCGGGGACAATCAATTGAATCTTGCCGGCGGTGTCGCCCGACCAATCCACCGTGGTAATGACCGCCCTCGGGATTTCCGCCGGCTTTATCACCTCGTCGGGAAGGCCAAAATCGTTGCCCACGAAGGCATAGGTGACATTTTTGCCGATAAGGGTCGACCAGCCGGCCGACCCCCCTTCCATGAGAGCCTTGGCGATGGCATCTCCTTTTTTGGCGACTTCCGGGTTTATCAGATCCGAGGACATTTTTTTCGGCCTCCCGGGAATTGAAACTCCCGGGGAATCATTGGGGAATCCTTCTATCCTTCGTCGGTGTATTCCATTGAATCCTCTTGGGGAAGCCGTTGCGGCGATTATTCCGGCATACCCATAAGTTCCCGTCCCTCGGCCAGAAAATGCCGCCCCTCCTCCTCGGCGACCATCAGGGGGGAGAAAAATATCCTATAGGCCTGCCGGCGCCAGCGGGGAATCTCCTGTCCCGCTCCCACAATATGAATGCGGGCAATTCCGCCTCCGGTTCGCAAGTCGACTTCCTGGTGGATTATTTCGCCATTGCCGCGGAGGGTCAGGTAAAACATGACATACAGGCAAAAAAGCAGGAAATTTATTTTCAGCGCGGGGGAATTCCCGTTTTCGGCCGGCATTTTGGACTCCCGTCAGAGTTTGTCGTCGATGACCGTTTCCCGCTCAACCCTTACCGCCTTGTAATGGCGATGCTGTCCGGGATAGACCCAGAATTTGGGTTGCCCGGCTATGGTCAGCAAGAGCGGGTCGGTAACGTTTTTTTTGGTGAGAATCAGATCCCCGACCTGAAGCCGCAACAGATCGCGCAGCGTTATGCGCGATCCGCCGATATAAACGATGGTTTCAAGCTGGGCGGATTTCATCCCGTCGTTGAGCTTGGCGTTTTCCATGGAAGCGTCGGTGTTGCGCTTGCTTTGAAACCAGGTTTGGATGGTGGAAAATTCGCTCATTATCGATTCAATCACCGGGAAGGGTATGCAAAGGTTCATCATCCCGCGCGAATTGCCGACATTGACCATGCTTATTTCAAAGCTGACGACGATTACCACTTCGTTCGGTGGGACTATTTGCATAAGCGCATTGTTCGATTCGCGCCCGGCCACCATGAAATCTATATCCATTATGGGTTTCCAGCAATCGCGGAGGAAAACCAGCGTTTCATTGGTGATATGGTTGATAAGGCGCCACTCGATATCGGAAAGTTCACGAGCCAGAATCAGCGGTTCTCCATGACCGCCTCCCAGCAGTTTGTCAAGTATGGGAAACACGATGGAGGGATTGATTTCCAGGACCATGGAACCGTTCAGCGGCTCGCACTTCAAGATATTGAAGCAGGTGGGATTGGGTACGCTCAGGATGAATTCATTATAGGTTAACTGCGGGACTTCGGTTATTTTCACCTCCACAATGGTTCTTAGGTAGGCGGAAAGGCTGGCTCCGAGTTTTCTCGCCAGGACTTCATGCATCATTTCGATGGAACGGAGTTGATCCTGCGAAACCCGTTCCGGACGCTTGAAATCGTAAAACTTGACGTCCTGCGGCAATTCCTCCTTGACCGCGGGTTTGGCGACCGCCGGGGCGGCGTCCACATCCTTGCCGAGATCGGGAGAGTTCAGCAGGGCGTCGATTTCGTTTTGCGACAACTGATCTGGCATAAAGCGTCCTCGCCCGCCGGAAGGCCCGCCTCGCGGTCAAACAGCCGGTTCGGGAGGGAAGATTCCGCCGCCCCGGATATTTCCCCGATCCGCGGCTTGCTCGATTGTCCCGGTCGGCGGCGGCGAAACCCGCCGCTATCCCCCGCCGGGTAAAAAATCCCGCTTGCCGCCCATTCTCAGGGCTTCGCGCGCGGCCTCCTCCAGGGCTTCCGGAATTCCGGCCTCCAGTTCGGCGATACGTTTTCGGGCCAAGGCTTCTTGACGGGTCAGTTCGCTTAGGCGCTGCTTCGCCTCAATCACCATTTCCTCGCATTCTCTGGCCTTGCGCGCCTCCGGGAGGTAGCCAAGGATGAATATGGCCAGGGCGCCGCAAAGAAATATGACGGCCAAAGACGCCGAATGGACGCGGGTTGCGGCATAATCTTCCATAATATCGCTTTCGGCGTCAAGTTGCCCGACGGTCGCTGGACGGTTAACCGCCGGGATAATTATCGGCCGAAAGAGGTTTCGGCTTCAGATTATTTGCCTTGCGGATGGTAACGTATATACTATACACTACCCGGGGAAGCTTGATTCGGCGGGCGGTTTGCGGCCCGGGCCCGCGAACGGAACGGTGTTTCGCGCCCTCCGGCGCAAGGGGAAGGTGGCGGGGCATGGCAAAATCGGAGCGATGTCTGCTGGTGCATGGGCATTTCTACCAGCCGCCGCGGGAAAATCCCTGGACCGGACAAATTGAACCGCAACCGTCGGCCGCTCCCTGGGACAACTGGAACCAACGCATCGCGGATGAGTGTTATCTGCCAATGGCCAGAAGCAGGATAGTGAATGCCGATGGTTGGATAACCGACCTATACAACAATTACGCCCATGTCTCCTTCAATTTCGGTCCCACCCTTTTGGCTTGGCTGGAAGACAGGCATCCGGACGCAATCAGCCATCTGCGGGACGCGGTGAAGCTGGCCCCGGATTTTGCCGTGGCCCAGGCTTACAACCACATGATTCTCCCCCTGAGCGACGCCCGGGATCGCCATACCCAAATCGTCTGGGGCATGGAGGAATTCCAAGCCCGCTTCGGTTTCCGCCCGGAAGGCATGTGGTTGCCGGAATGCGCCGTGGATCCCGAAACCGTCAGATCCCTAATCGATCACGGGATTCGTTTCGTAATCCTTTCCCCCCACCAGGCCTCGCGGACCAGGCCCTTTGGCGAAAACGCCTGGCTGGACGTGTCCATGGGGAGGATTGACACTCGGCGCGCCTACCGCCTCTTCGATATCGACGGGGCCGGGCGAACCCACTTCGAACGCTATCTCAACGTGATATTTTATTCCCCCGGGTTGAATCTAAAGGTTAGTTTCGATCATATCCTCTCGCGTCCGGCGGATCTGGCCAAGGAACTCGCTTCCTGCTACCAGCCGGATTGCCGGGAGGCGCAGCTGGTTTCCATCGTCACCGACGGGGAGATCTACGGGCACCACGAGAGGAATGGCTGTGATGCCCTGGCCAGGTTGTTCCAGGAGATTGCGCCCGCCATAGGGGTCGATATTGTTTCCGCCGGGGGATATATCCGCGCGCATCCTCCGGCCTGGGAAGTCAAGTTATGGAACGGGGAGGACGAAAAGGGTACTTCCTGGAGTTGCGAACACGGAGTGGGACGCTGGTTTCGCCATTGCGGCTGCCGTCCTTCAACTTCCCCCCACCGGTCCCAGGAATGGCGGGGTCCGCTTCGCGAAGCGTTTGATCGCCTGCGGACCGAGGTGCGAAAGACGGTAAGAAGGGAGCTTGGAGGACTGGTGTTCGATGTGGACGAGGCAAGGGAGGATTATCTCCAGGTAACGCTTGATCCCGGCTTGGCCAGCCGGGCCCGCTTTTTGCGGCGTCATTCCCGCAAACGGCTTTCCCCCCTCGAGGCCAACAGGGTATGGCGGCTTTTGGAGGCGTCCAAAAACGCCATGCTGATGTATGCCTCCTGCGGCTGGTTTTTTGACGAAATTTCCGGCTTGGAGCCGGTGCAGAACATGCGTTACGCCCTCAGGGCCGCCGAATTGAGCCAGCCCTGGTGCGAAACGGATTTGGAGAACCTGCTGGAAACCGAACTGGCCCGCGCCGCCTCCAATATCCCGGACTATCGCGACGGCGGCCGGGTGTTTCGCCAATTCGCGATTACGAGTCGATACGCGGACGCGGAACTGGCCGCCGGCGTGGCGGTATGCCTGGCCGCCGGCTTCCCCCGGGATTGCCTGTCCTGGCAACTGCTCCCGGCCTCCCGCTTCGTTCTGGATGGAGAGGCGGCGAAGGGTGTTCTCGTCTGCCGGGACCCGATATTGGATCGCTTCATAACGGCATCATGGTCGGCGGTCCTGGCTGATTGGGATCGCGCCGGAGGAGTGGTGGAACTTTCGGGTTTCGCCGAACAACCCGGCGATCCTTACCGGGAACGGGATGAAGTTCGGCCGGCCGGAGATGGCGCCTCCCCGGCGGGGGATGTTCCGGAAAATGTCCGGCGGGTTGAATATTCCCGCCTGCCGGCGGCGGTGCGCCTCATGTTATACAGGAAAAACGCCTTGGCCGGGGAAACCGGGCTGGCGGCGGACGTCGCCGGCGTCGGCATCCGGGCCAAGCCGTTCCTGGCCCGGGCCCGGAATGGGAAGATGGCCGCCCCGGCCAGCCTCGAGGCGGCCGTCCTGGCCGCGCTCGAGTTGGAGCTCGACGGAATCTCCCATGCCGCGATATCCGGCATGTCGTTCACCGGCGCGGTTTCCGATTCAATTAAAAACCTGATTGAACGCGCCCGTGAACTTCGCCTGACCCTAGACCGCGAGAGCCGCGCCCGGGAGTTTTATTGTACGGCCCTGGAATTATTGACTTGGCTTGATTGTTCGGGCAAACCGGGCTGGCTATCCTCGATTTCTCCCCGGATACTGGCGGACGCCTCAACCTGGATTGCCCCGATTTCGGAACCCTGCCTGGCGATCGCTTATCCCGAGGCGAATTGTTTTTCCCTGGCCTTGGGGAAAGGACTGGCCGGGCTCAGGGATAAATTGCTTGCCGGCGGGGACGGGCCGGAAGCCGCCATTCCATTGCTGGCGCCATTGCCGGAATTGCTTTCCTGCGCCGGCGGAGCCGGCTTCGACCTGTCCGGATTCCCTTTGCTGCGGGCAAAATTCTGGGATTTTCTGGAGCATGCCTTGCCCGAATTGGCCGGAGGCCTGAATAGGGAAGCGGCAAGCCGCCTGCGGCGTATCGGTTTGGAATTGGGGTTCGCCGCCGAAACGATGGACGGCAGGCTGGCGGGGACGGGAGCGATCCAATGAGGAAGGCCAAGGTTTATTTCACCAACATGCGGGTCAACGAGGAGGAAAATCTGCCCGCCAAGCTTGATCGCCTGTTGCGGATCGCCGGCATCGCCAATCTGGACCTTGCCCGCAAGTTCGTGGCCATCAAGATTCATTTCGGCGAACGGGGCAATCTCGCCTTTCTTCGGCCCAATTACGCCAAAACCGTGGTCGATCTGGTGAGGGAACTGGGCGGCAAGCCGTTTCTTACCGACTCGAACACCCTCTATGCCGGCCACCGCAAGGATGCCCTGGAACATCTGGATACCGCCTATCTGAATGGATTTTCCCCTTTTTCAACCGGTTGCCACATCATCATAGCCGACGGTCTCAAAGGAACCGACGAGGTGCCGGTGCCGGTGCCCGGGGGGAAATTGGTCAAAACGGCGAAAATCGGCCGGGGAGTCATGGACGCCGACGTTGTAATCTCCCTGAATCATTTCAAGGGACACGAACTGACCGGGTTCGGCGGTTCCCTGAAGAATATCGGCATGGGATCGGGATCCCGGGCCGGGAAAATGGAGATGCATGCCGAAGGCCGGCTCCGGATTGACGCCGAACTTTGCCTTGGTTGCCGAAAATGCCTGTCGGCCTGCGCCCAGTCGGCCATTTCCTGCCGGAATGGCAAGTCCAGCATTGATCCGGACCGTTGCCTGGGTTGCGGGCGTTGCCTGCCCCTTTGCCCGGTCGACGCCATCGATCCGATCGAAAGTTCCTCCAATGAGAATCTTAACCGCAAAATATCCGAATATGCCGCCGCCGTTCTCACCGGGCGTCCGCATTTTCACGTCACCTTGGCGATCGATATAACCCCGTTCTGCGACTGCCACGCGGAAAACGATGTCCCCATCGTCCCCGATGTGGGGATGTTCGCCTCGGAGGATCCGGTGGCGTTGGACGTGGCCTGCGCCGATGCCGTAAACAGTCAACCGGCCTGTCCCGGCAGCCGGCTGGACTCCAATCGGGATCTGGACGGGGATTATTTTCGCCGAGTCAGTCCGGAAACCGATTGGCGGATTGGCGTCGAACACGCCGTGATGCTGGGATTGGGCAGTTCGGAATACGATTTGGTTAAAATATAGGCGGGAGGACCGATGCCTTTTCTGGATTTGGCCGGAAAAACCTTTTTGGTGACGGGGGTGGCCAATAAAAAAAGCGTGGCTTGGCATGTTGCCACCGGTTTGGTGGGCGAAGGGGCGCGAATCATCCTTTCGGTCCGGGACGCGGAGGCGGAAAAGGCGGCGGCCAAACTTTTCCCCGGCGTCGACGCTTATACCTGCGATGTCGAAAAGGAGGGGGAAATAGCCTCGCTTCCGGAAAGGATAGGCAAAAAACACCCGATTCTTTCGGGGTTGGTTCACTCCATCGCCTTCGCCGATTACAGCCGGGGAAGGCGGCCCTTCCGCGAGACCGCCCGCAAGGATTTCCTCCAGGCGATGAATATTGGAATGTTCAGCCTGGTCGCCATGGCCAACGCCTGCAAGAACCTGTTTTCCCGCCGGGCGTCGGTGGTGACCATTTCCATTTCCCATACCAGCATGGCTTCGGAAAGCTATGGCTATATGGCTCCGGTGAAGGCGGCGCTTGATTCCTCGATCGCCTTCCTGGCCAAGGATTTTTCCGCTTTTTCCGAGGTGCGTTTCAATTCCGTCAACGCCGGCCTGCTTAAAACCTCGGCTTCGGCCGGCATTCCGGGGTACCTGGACAACTATCTTTTCGCCGAAAAAGCCACCTTGCGCCGGCGGGCTCTGGAAACCCGCGAAGTGGCCGACCTGGTCCTGTTCCTGCTAAGCCCCAGATCCAGCGGAATCAACGCCCAACGGCATGTGATTGACGCCGGCATGAGCGTCAATTTTTTTGACCGGGACATCGTCGAAAAGGCGATTAAGCTGGATTGATCGAGTTTCCCCTTCACCGGGATTGAATAAAGCGCGGTTGGTTTTTTCCCTTGCCCGGGCTATCTTTCGGGAGGGAAAATGTTTTGCCGTTCCATCCGGCGGCGAAGGGACATTCAAAGGAAGCGCCATATGAAAATTGGATCAACGCTGGGGCCGCTTTTGCCCTGTCTTTTTTTGCTTGCGCCTTTGTCGGCGCCGGGGGCGGAACCATTCAATGAAAGGCTGGCCAATCCGGATGTTATCGCCATGAGCCGGGCTGGATTGGCGCCGCAGTTGATCATCGCCAAGGTCCAATCGTCCGCCAACGCCTTCGATCTTTCCACCCGCGGCATGATTGCGCTCAAGGAAAACGGCGTTCGGGACGAGGTTATTCATGCCATGATGGCGGCGGCGGAAAATCGCGGTGTTCGATCCGGTCCGGATTTGGGACGCCTTGGCCGCGAATTGGAAAACCTGGCGTCCGGCGCTCCGGCCGGCAAGGCGGAAAGCCTAGCCTGGCTGGCAGCCAATCGGGGACAGTTGCTGCCCCACATCCGCCGCTCCCTGTCCGAAGCCAAACCGGAAATCCGGGCCGGAGCCATTTTGGCTTTGGCCAGGTTCAAGGACGGCGAAAGCCTGCCCGCCATGCGCAGTCTGCTTACCGACATTTCCCCGGTGGTAAGGCAAGCCGATGCCCAGGCTCTTTTTGAATTAAACGATCCGGTTTCCCTATCGGCCGCCGAACAAGCGGTGGCCAGGCAGCTCCAACCGACCGATGGCTATGCCCGGCTGCTAGGCTATGCCAAACTCACCCGATCGGCGGCTTCCTTGGCCCGATTGCTGGAAACCGGCCGGGATCCCAATGATCGGGCCGCGGCCGCCTGGGCCCTGGGAGAGATCGGGAGAGTCGGAACCGCCGGACGACCGGCGCTGGAAAAGGCACTTTCCTCCGATCCGATTCCCCGGGTCCGCCGGGAAGCCGCCCTGGCCATAGCCAAATTCCACGACGCCAAAAGCGCCGCGGCGCTCCAGAACGCCTGCCGCCAGGACCCGGAGGTGCGCAAAACCACCTTGGCGGCCTTGGCCGACTATCCGGAGGCGACGGAATTTTTGGTGGGAGTCATGAATCTCGGGTCGGACCAGATTGCCGCCGATGAATTGGAAATGGCCCGGGCCAGCCTAGTCCGCCTTACCGGCGAGGATTATGCCTTGGATGGTTCGCGCTGGAGCAAATGGTTCGCCGAAAGCAACAGGGTTTTCCCGGTTGGATCCCCCATCGCCGGGAATGTCACCCCGTCTTCGCAAGGGATCTTGGCTCCGGCCCCGACAGTTGTCATTGGCGGCGAAAATCGGCTTCCCGGTCCCGGAATCGATGTGGAAGCTTGGAGCATTGTGGCCGATTCGACCGGTATTCCCATGGCGCCGCAGATTGATGTCCGGGGGCCGGTGATTGCCCCGGGCGGGGTGGCCCTTCCGCTGCCCTCGGATTTCGCCGTCGGCCAAGTTGGCGGAAACGCTTTTCCGGGCGGGGCCGTGACTGTGGATTCCGGTTCCGATCCATCCTTCCTCCCCACCGGCTTTTTAGGAGCCGGCCAGGGCGAAGACGAGGCCGGAAGGGGTATTTCCGATTTGCGTACCTGGTCCTCCGCTTCTCCCGCCTCGCCCGCTTCGCCTCCGGCCCCTCAAATGGACCGCGGCTGGTCGGAAATCAGGCCGCCCCCGGTTTCCCCCGTCTCCCCGCCGGAGCTCTCGGGGAATAATGCCCCGCCGGCTTTTGTCCGCCCCCCGGAGGCGACGGATTATCCCGTTTCGCTTTCAAAAACGCCTTCCCCGGAAAAGACAACTGGCCAGGCTGAAGGTTCCGCCACATCCTTGCCGGTCGCCGGAGTGGTTGCCCCGATTACCTCCGTCGTTTCGCCGGACGCCGAGGAGATGGAGTTCCTCCGGGGATTGTCCCTTCCCATGCCGCCCGGCGAATCCTCCGCGGATGGCGGCCGGCAAGCCTCGAATTCGCTTCCGGGCGCTCCGGATGCGCCAATCGCCTTTTCGGAACCGTCGGACGATTTTTCCGCCGACTCCGGGCGGGTTGGCGCCGGAGCCTTGCCGGCGGCCGGAGGGGACGCCTTGCCCTTCCTGCCCGAGCTTTCCTTGGACGAATCCCAAATTCCCGTTCCGGACGAATTGCTTGCCCCGGGCTCTCCATCGAACCTGGCCGACAATCCCCCGGATCGGGCCGGCTCGCCGCCGGAACCAATTCCCGGCGCTTATTCAGGAAACGGCGGCGGTTTGTTCGTCGAACCGGCTCCGGGGCAATTGGTGATAGGCGAGCCCTTGGCCGGGCCGGGCGAAGCTTTGGGGCCGGATTCGGATCCCGGCGCTTGGTCGACTCCATTTTCGTCGGAGGCGATGCCCGCGGCCGAGGGCCGGGCGGAAGATTTCCTTCTTCCTCCTCCCTTCCCGGAGTCCCCCGTTTCCCCTGTTCCCGAAACAACTTCCCCGCCGACGGAAAGTTTGGAAGCTTCATCAAGCCGGGATAATTTTCCCCCGGCCCCAAATGCCTTCGTACCCGCCCCTCCCGCGCCCGAGCCGGAACCTTTCGATCCCTTCAAGGGGACCTCCATGCCGCCGGTAATAAACGAAGGATTGATCCTGCCGAGGGGAAGCGGGGGTCTGCCTCCCCTGTTGGGGGAAAATCCAGCCAGGTAGGGATATACCGGAAGCGTTTTGCTGTCGGACTCACGTCAATCCCAAACCCCAAGCGTGTGCAAGGGTTAAGGAACGGAAACAACCGAAAACCATACGCGCTTGGGTATATCCGGGAGGGAATCGCCCCGGAGCCATGCCGGGATGCCGTTTTCGGTAAAAAGTCATTCATAAAGGTGAAACACCGCCTCCCATGACCCTCATCGCCGCCAATCGACTCGGCAAAAGCTACGGCGGACAGGTTTGCTTCCAGGAAGCGTCCTTTGTCATTCCCGCCGGCGGGCATATCGGCTTGATCGGAGCGAACGGTTGCGGCAAGACGACGCTGTTCCGGATTTTATCCGGCGAAGAGGAATACGAGGGCGAGGTTGTCCGCCGCCGCGGCCTTAAGGTGATCAGACTGGATCAGTCCCCGGTTTTTCCGGCGGAGTCCACTCCCCGCGGCTTCATGGAGGAAGCGATTCGCCCTTGGCGGGAATTGGACGCGGCCATCCGCTCCCTGCGGGAAGAGCTTTCCCTGGCGCCGCCGGCCGGGCGGGAAGGCATCCTGAAACGCCTGGGCCGGCTTGAGGCCAGACACGAGGCGGGAAACGGGGAAGCGGCGGAAAGAAGGGTCGAAGTCGTCTTGCGCGGGGTTGGATTGCGGCCCGATCAATTCGACCGTCCCATGGAAAACCTGTCCGGAGGCGAGCGCTGCCGGGCGTCCCTGGCCGGACTATTGCTGACCGATGCCGATTTGTGGCTCCTGGACGAGCCGACCAACCATCTTGACTTGGCCGGCATCCATTTCCTTGAGCGGTTCCTGAAAAATTCCGCCTCGGCGTTTGTGGTCGTATCCCATGATCGCTATTTCCTGGATCGGGTGGCAAGTGGCGTTTGGGAACTCGAAGACGGGGTTTTTTACTGTTATCCGGGCAATTTTACCCAATCCCGCCGGATTCGGGAGGAAAGGCGGCGGTTCCAATGGCGCGAATTCATGAAACAACGCGAATTTCGCCGCCGGGAAGAAATGTTCATCAACAAGTGGCGGGCCGGAACGCGATCCCGCCAGGCCAAGTCGCGCGGCCGAAGATTGGCTAAACTCGAGAAACTGGAAGAACCCCGGGAACAGTCTCGGCTGGCGGCCCTGGATTTGCGGCCGCGACGGCGTTTGGGAGACGCGGTTCTGGAGGCGAATGGATTGGAAATCGGTTATCCCGGCCAATCCTTGGCGAAGGGACTCGATTTTCAGTTGCCGCCGGGAGAAATCCTGGCGGTGGTTGGCCCCAACGGCAGCGGAAAAACCACTCTGCTGCGAACCTTGTCGGGAGCGATGCCCCCCCTGTCCGGAACGTATGGCTGGGGCCCGACGGTCGGGATCGGAACTCTTGCCCAGCATGATCGCTTTCCGGACGAGGCAATCAGCCCGCTTCAATATCTTTGTGACGCCAATCTGGGAGCTGACGATCAGGATCGCCGCGACAAGCTTGGCGCCATGCTTTTTTCCGGCGACGACGCCCTGAAACCCATCCGGATTCTTTCGGGCGGGGAAAAAAAACGTCTTATGCTCACCCGGCTTATTCTTGAGGATCACAACGTGCTGCTTCTCGATGAACCCACCAACCATCTGGACATTCAGAGCGCGGAGGCGGTTACCTTGGCCCTGTCGGCCTATCCGGGAAGCGTCCTGGTCATCAGCCATGATCGCTATTTTTTGGACGAGATCGCGGATCGCGTCCTTTGGCTGGAGAACCGCGCCTGGCTGATAACCCGGGGAGGGTTCGCGGAGGCCTGGGCGGAGCGGGAGCGGAGGCGGAAAAACGCCGGGGCGATGGCCAGGGAGATGGCTCCGGCGGCCGGCCGGGCGAAGAAGGGAGGGGGGGGAAGCGGATCGGACGCCGCCAGGGGCGGGGGTTCTTTCGCCGGCTGGAGCGTCGCCAAATTGGAAAAAAGGATTATCGGCAACGAGGATCGCCTGTCCGCGTTGCACGGAGCCTTTCTCGAACCGGCTGTTCTGCGCGATGGGGGGCGCATGCGGAACTTGCGGCGGGAGTTGGCGGAAATCGAGGACGAACAGGCTTTGCTGGAGGCCGAATATGCCAGGCGGGAATGAATAATCATGCTGGCCTGCCGCCCCATGCTTTGCTTCGCCGCCGGAGTCATGCTGGGGGCGGTGGCGATGCGGATCCGGCCGGAATTGGCGGAACGGCTAATCATCGGCTGGCTGTCGGCGATCGGTCTTTTCATATGGCTTATTTTGACGCCGGCGAAAGATGGCGCGGCGGACCCCGCCAATCTTCCCGAAGGCTATGCCGGACACATCCTGCCGCGTCCGGGATTCTTCGCCCGGCGAGGCATGAATCGCTCGATCCTCATCTTCAGTTTTCTCTGCTTGCTTGCCGGCGCCACCCGGCAATGGCAGTGGGGGGAGCGGGCGGCGGCGGCGCTGCGGGGCTTGCCGGACAAATATTGGTTCAACGCCACCTTCCAGGCGTTGGGGCCGTCTCGGGTCTGGCCCGATGAAAAAGGCGTTTGGCTGGCTCCGGTGTTGTTGGTGTCGGCTGAAGGAAACGAGAACATCAACCTTCCGGCCCGCCTGGGCGGGCCGGAAGGTTTGACTTTTCTCCGGGGGGATCTGATCTTGACCAGGGTGCGACGGGAAAGGCTTAACCCTCCCGACTACCCCGGCGCCTTCAATCTTCCCCTATGGCTCGAAAAAAATGAGGCCTTCGCCTCCTTTGGCGTCGCCCGGCCCGTGAAGGCGGGGGAAAAACCCTTTTTCCGGGTGATTCGGCTTGATTATCCTCCGGTTCTTGTCCTAATCGGCCGCCATATCGACAGTATCCGGGGCTGGGCCATCGGCAAGACCCTGGAATTCGGCGGAACCCACGGCAATCTGCTGTCCGCCATGCTTTACGGCTACCGCCACAAATTGGACGTGAAATTGCGCGATGCCTTCCGCCGGGTGGGTATTGGCCATGTATTGGCCATTTCCGGCCTGCATGTCGGCCTGGTGGTGGGGCTGTTGTGGTGGGTCGGCGGCTGGTTCGGGTTGGCGGGGCGGATAAAAGCCGCCGGCTGTCTGGTTATCTCCCTGGTTTATCTGGGGCTGGCCGGCGGACAGGTGGCGGCGTTTCGGGCTACGATGATGGCTTGCATCCATTTTCTGGGGATCATCGCCGGGCGGCGGGGCGATATGCTGAATTCGCTCGGCGCCGCCGCTCTCTTCCTGACCTTCTACAATCCCGCCTCGCCCATGGACATCAGTTTCCAGCTTAGTTTTACCGCCATGATTTTCATCCACGCCGGGCTTGGCTTGCACCCCGGCCGAAGGAGGGGGAGAGCCCGGGCTTCCGCCCCCCTGGACTGGCGAAGCCGCCTGGGCGGGGAATTGTCGGCTTTGGCGCGATTAAGCCTGGCCACTTGGATAGGCCTTTTTCCCATTATCGCCCTGGTGTTCAACCAGGTCAACCTGATCGGACTGTTGATTAATATCGCGGTCATTCCCGCCATGTCGGTGGTGTTGGCCGGCGGCTTGTTGCTGCCCTGGCTGGGCTGGATTCCCGGCGTTTCCCGGCTTCTCGTCTTGCCGGCGGATTTTTTGGTCGAAACCGCGTTTTGGGCGGATCGGCTGCCCTGGTCCTCCTTTTCCTGCCATCGCCCGGAAATATATCAAGCGGCCCTGTTTTACGCCGCCGCGGCCCTGTTTCTGCTGCGGGGCATGTTCAGGGATGAATCCTGGCGAAGGCGCTGGCGAAACGCCTCGGGGGCAATGCTGGCGCTTTCCTTCGCCGGGCTGCTTTTCGGCCTGGTTTCCGAACCGCCGCCGCCGGGGGGGAGAATATCCCATTTGCCTGGACGGGGTTTTGGGAGTCTAATCGTCGAGGCGGAGGACGGAGACATCGCCATTCTCGGTTCGCTGGAACGCTCGGGCCTGAATCAGGCGGGTTGGCTCCACAGTCTCAAAAGAAGCGGCCGTCCCGATGTTATTGTCGTCGGCGGATCGGTTGGAGATAGGCTGTCATCCCTGTCCTTCCATTACGAATTGGGGGAGACGGGCAATCTGGAGCCGACCATCCCCGAACAGGCGGGAAGAAGATTCGGATGGAGGCCGGTTAGGAGGGGATCGGGGATTCGATTCGCCTACCGGCGCGACTTGCGGGGCAGGTTGCTTTGGCTGGCGGCGAAAACCGGGGATAAAAGCGTTTGCATAGCTCCTTATCCGTCGCTCCGGCAATTGGAAATCCTGGCCGACGATGCCGCCAGAATGAATTTCCGCCTATTGTGTCTCGGTTTGCCCCGGGGAACCGGTATTGACGATTCTCTCCCCGAATTTGCCGTTCCGGTGGCGGTTATGGGATGGGCCGGCCAAAATTTTCGACCCGGCTGGTTCTCCCGCCGCGATTACGGCGCCGTCCGTCTGGAGAAGGAATTGACCGGATTCGACGGGGTCGAATGGCGGTTAATCCCGCGGGAATGACGGCCGGCCGCTCTTCCCTTTCCAGTTCTTCCCGCAATTCCGGCGGCAACCGGTAGAAATCCTCCACCGAATCGTCCAGCCGTTTTCTGGCATCGGCAAGGCCGTCGGGGTCATTTTCGGCCGCCCTCGCGCACAGGCGATAGGCCAGCGCCACCGATTGAGCCAAATCCGCATCCGGATCGGCCGGGAAGGGCAGGCGCCGCATTTCGGCCAGGTTAATGTTGTTGTTGCCGCTGGAGAAGCGGAACAATCGATCCAGCAATCGTGAATTGAGCAGGCCGGCCAGGCATTCGATCGGCAAATCGCCCTTGGGAAGGAAAAAATTCAAGCTATTGGCGGCATACAATCCGGGAGGCGCCAGAGCCGCAATCAACCGCGGCCGGGACAGCATGTTCCTGATGCCAAGTTGCACCACCCGGGTCTTGGCCAAGCGTTCCTGGCAGACGGCCGCCGCTTTCCCCTTCATCTTCAGGAATTTATCGCGATCCAGGAATTTTGTCCGGCCGGAAGCCGGCGGCGGATTCAGCCGGAACGGCGAAAGATGCGATCCCCTGGCCAGAAGACAGCCATTATTCTCATCCGACAGACAGTCCCGGTAAAGGGTGAGATCCACCTCGCCCACCAGCATCTCGGCGGCGTCCCCCAATCGATTCGGGCAATGCCGGTGCAACCAAGACAGCAATTTGGGCGTATTGTCGCCGGGGAAGGGAATGATCGATTCCCCGCATCCCCAATCCCCGGCCTCTTCCATATTCCAAACGCCCTCCATTTCATTGCGGCCGGTTCGCAATTTTTCCACCCCGCCGCCCAGGCGGACGGCCCGGAAGATGCAAATCGATTGGGTGACGCCGGTGAAAATTCGATCATTTTCGCTGAAAAGCAGCCAGTCGCCGGCGGATTCGTTTTCCAGCAATCTTCGCCTGAGGGGCAGGGCGGAGGCATCGCGCGCCAATGACAAGGGGGTCAGGAGTCCCAGTACTCCGCCGGGCCGAAGGAGAGACAGGTTCCTTTCGATAAAACAGCGATACAGGTTGATTTGTCCGTGAAGGGAATACCGATAGCGGCCGGTCTGGCGCAGGGCCCCGGCCAGCCATGCCCTTGCCGGACGTTGGCGGAAATTGGTCAGCACTTCGAAGGGGGGATTGCCCACAATGGCGTCAAACCCCCCGCTGGCCGCGATTTCCGGATATGACTTCGGCCAGTCAATGATGGGATAGCCGTCCGGTCCGGACGGCGAACCGTCAACGAATGAATCGCCAAACGAAGGTCCAAGCAGGGAATCTCCCCGGCGAAAATGCCCGGGTGCGACAATGAATTCCTCATCCGGGCCGGATAAGGCCAGCCAAAGAAGGATTTTGGCCATGAACAGGGCTTCGGCGTCAATATCCACCCCAAAAAGGCAGCGGGCGGCCCAACGCCGGACGTCCCGGAGGCGGGAAGGAAATTCCGCCCGCAGGCGTTCCGCCAGGCGGAGGAAAAAGAATCCGCAGCCCAGGGCGGTGTCGCATAGGGTTTTTCCCTCTTCCGCATCCGGGAAGCCGGAGGGGAAAAGGTCTTTCCAAATTAGGTCGAGTATATGATCTATAATTGCTTCGGGTGTATAAAAACAGCCTTCCAGCCGCCTGTTTTCGAGGGAAATGTCCCGGCTGGCCGAAAACAGGTCGCCAATTTCCCGGATGCCCGGGGGCGGATTTTTCCGGGCGCCGTCCAAGGCCGCGATCAGGGCGGGAAAACAACTGCCTCCGCCGGGATGGAGATCTTGGGCCATTCCATCCAGGCGGGCGATGATGGAGGCCGCGTTGCCGCCAAGAATCCTCTTCGCCTTGGCCGTCTGAAGAATCGGCCCGGCCAGATTCGGGGGCAATGACAAATCGTTTCCGGTGGTCATGCCTCAGTCCGGGATAATGGCGCCGGGATAATGGCTGATGGCCGGCCGGCCATCTCCATCCAGGTCGATCGCCACCAAATCGCAACGCATGGGCGAATTGTACAGTCGATGGCGGTGAACGTATTCCTTCACCACTCTGGCCATGCGCCTGGATTTTCCGGGGCCCAGGGCTTCGGCGGCTTTCTCCAGGCCGCCGAACGAACGGGTCTTCACTTCCACGAAGACCCATTCCTCCCCATCCCTGGCCACGATGTCCAATTCTCCCCGCTTGAAACGGACTCGTCGCTCAACAATGGTCAATCCGCGATCCTTGAGGAAGGCTGCCGCCATTTCCTCGCCCGCCTCCCCAAGGCGCAGATGCCGTCCGTCCTTCATGCATCCTCATCCAATTCAACCAACACCGCGGCCTGGGCGCCAACGGCCAATCCTTCCCCAATCGGCCCCAGGCCCTCGGCGGTTTTGGCCTTGACGCCTATGTTCGCCGGGGGCAGATCGAGCACCTCGGCCAAGGAGCGGCGAATGCCGTTTTTCCAGTTTTTCAGGTTGGGCTGTTCAAGGTGAATTACGGAATCGACATTGATCACCCGGGCTCCGGCGGCAAGGACAAGGCTTCTAGCCTGGGCTAGAAACACCCGCGAATCCTCGCCCCGCCTCACCTTGTCGGCCGGGAAACGCTCTCCGATGTCGCCAAGGGCGAGCGAGCCGAGGAGGGCGTCAACCAGGGCGTGAACCAGCACATCGCCGTCCGAGTCGGCATCGCAGGATAATCCGCAGGGAATGGTCATTCCCCCCAGGCGAATCCCTTCCCCTTTTCGGAGACGATGCAGATCGGTTCCAAAGCCGATTCGATATCGCATGGGCGCGTCCATGTCCATCAATAGGCGATGCAGTTCGGGTCCACTTCCCGGGCCCAGGAATTCATCCCGCCGCGCAAATTGATCATTTTTCCCGGATAGCCGGCTTTTTTCAGTTGCCGGATGGCCATTTCACTCCGTATCCCGATTTTGCAGACAAAAACGGCGGCTTTTCCGGGGTCAAGTTCCTCCCGGCGGCGCGCCAGTTGGCCAAAAGGTATGGATTTGCTGTTGGGAAGCGTTCCCAACGCCAATTCATGTGCTTCGCGGATGTCAATAATTTGAGGGTTCGGTTCCGTTTCCAGCATTTTTTTCAATTCCGGGGCATCTATTTGCTCGATCGGATCCGCCTCCATTCCCTTCTTGAATCCGCAGAATTCTTCATAATCAACCAATTCCCGGATTACTGGGTTTTCCCCGCAAATCGGACAGGCCGGATCCCGGCGGATATTCAATTCCCGGAATTTCATTTTCCAGGCGTCAAGAAGCAGGAGGCGTCCGATCAGGGGGTCGCCGCCTCCCAGCAACAATTTAATGGTTTCGGCGGCTTGGACGCAACCGATAATTCCCGGCAAGACTCCAAGGACCCCGCTTTCGCCGCAGGAGGGGACTAGGCCGGGGGGGGGCGGTTCGGCGAAAAGGCATCGGTAACAAGCCCCTCCCTTGGCGGCAAAAACGCTGGCTTGACCTTCGAAGCGGTAAATCGAGCCAAAAATGTCGGGCTTGCCGGACAATACGCAGGCGTCATTGATCAGGTAGCGGGTGGGAAAATTGTCGGTGGCGTCAATCACCACTTCGAAGTCGCCGATGATGTCCAGGATATTGGAACGGTTGAGAAGCACATCGAAGGTTTCCAGCCGAATTGATTCGTTCAAGGCTTTCAACCTGTCCCTGGCCGAAGCCGTTTTCGGCCGTCCCACATCACGAACTCCATGAAGCACTTGGCGTTGCAGATTCGATGCATCCACTTGGTCAAAATCCGCCAGGCCTAGCGTCCCCACTCCGGCCGCCGCCAGGTAAAGAGCCGCCGACGAACCCAGGCCGCCGGCGCCAATCAAAATCACCCGGCTGTTTTTCAGTTTTTTTTGCCCTTCCCGGCCGATTTCCGGAAGGATGATATGGCGGCTGTATTTTTTCAGATCCTCGGCCCCAAGCTCTTCCCCCGGATAAGATTCCAAAACGGGAGGGGAATCGGCGGGAAGCAGGGTTATGGTCGAGCCGGCGGGAATGGGGGTGGCGAGTCCCCGGATTGCCCGGATATTCACCCCGTTCAGGAACAGGTTGACGAAATCGCGCAATTTCCCGGATTCATCGTGAAGACGTTTTCGCAAGTCAGGGTATTCGCTCCCAAGCAAATCCAGCGCCTCGCCGACATTGCCGGCCTGCACCTCGATTTCAACCTGATCGTCGACGAATCTTCTAACTATTCCCGGCAGCCTGATCTTGACAGGCATCGGATATCTCCCCGGGATCTCGCATATCCCGCCTCGGGCATTCGCTTTGCCGTTACCTTAGGGTCTGTCCATAAATAGCTTATACATGTTTAGACAAGGAATCGAGCCGCAGCGGTAAATTTTCTCCCGTGGTTGGGCAAAAATTTACGAGAGTGACGTTGGTGACGCAGTATAAGCATGTATAAGCTATTTATGGACAGACCCTAATTGGATAAACAGAGTATCAAACCAATCAAGCAACCCCGGCAACTTTATACGGATTCAGCCCAATAATTACAACCAAAATCCGTAACAACCGACGATATGTACGAGCTTGCCGTCCGGTAGGGTCTTGTTTTATGGAGTAGGCGGGGAGGTTTCCCTGCCCCGCCCATAGCCAGATCCTTAGCGCCCGCGCAGCCGGCGGCACAACCCGGCGTGCCGTTCCTTCACGGGACGATGCCGATTCCTCCGGCAGAATTCGTCCATCTTTATCCGGAAGAATCTTCCACCTGTTCACCGCCGGGGGAAAAGGTAGCGGTACGTAAGGAATTCCCGGGCACGCTTTGCCGCTTCGGGACCGCTTGGCACTGGGAGGCATTCCACCGAAACAAATCCGTTGTAGCCAATCGCGTCGAGAGCGGCGAAGACCTCTCCGAAATCCAGGCGCCCGTATCCGGGGTAGTGCCTGGTGTTTTCGGCGAGATGCACATAGCCAAGAAGGGATCCACACTGACGGATAGCCTTGTCAGGGCTGTATTCGTCGATATTCATGTGGAACGTGTCGAGGTGGACATAGGTGTTTTCCAATTTGTTTTCGGTGATGAAGTCGATTGCTTCCCGGGCGGTGGTCAAGCTGTCGGCCTCGTAGCGGTTGATCACTTCGAGATAGACGGGAATACGCTTGGTTTTCGCCTAGTCGCCGATTTTTCGGATGGCGGCGGCCTGCTTGGCGAGGACGAGATTTTTGTCCCTTTTCCCCACCTTGCCGCGTACCCATCCCGCCACCACTCCGCATTCCAGTTCGGCGGCCGCGTCGACGAACAGCAGCATCCCCTCAATGGCCTTCTCGACGATTTCCGGGTCGTCGTCGGAAAGGTTCAACCCATTCCGCGCGAAGAGTTGCCCGGACACCAGGGCGGAGACGGCCATATTCGCCGAAGTGGGGTATCCCCTTAAGTAAGGTTGCGTTTCCGCCGCTTCAGCCGCTCGTGGCCACTCCGGATACCCTTGATGATTTTCTTATATGGCGCGGGCTCGGTGTTCATCGCGTTTTGCAATAGGCGGTAAAATAACTTGCCGCGGCTCGATGAGGTTCGGCGGTTGAAACGA